>CAMPHU010000091.1 GCA_946886065.1 uncultured Massilia sp.
GTGGCCGGCGATCTGCGTGACGGCTCCATCGACTGCATACCGGTCAACCTCGACTGTGCCGACATCTGCGCAGCCACGCTCAATGCGCTGGCGCGCGGTTCGGCCCACCACGGCGACTTCTGCGCCCTGTGCGCCCACGTCTGCCGCGCCTGCGCCGCCAAGTGCGCCCAGCATGCGGCCATGCACAAGCATTGCGCGGAATGCCAGGCCGCCTGTGAGCGTTGCGCTGCGGAGTGCGACAAGCACGCCAGGGAAAAGCACATCTGACCGCCGGCGCACGGCTGCCTGTTACTTAGTAGCAGTTACTTACAAATTCGCCTTGGAGTCCGGCGCGGGCGCGGCGCTAGAATGGGTCATTGTCCCTGATCATCCCTTACGTCCACGGGGAGGCTGCCATGAAAACGCAGACCAAAGGCGTCGCGAAACGCCTCGTCATTTCGCTCCTGCTGGCTGCCGGCCTCGGCGGTTGCGCGGTGTACGGCCCCCCGTACGCGGCCTACGACGGCGGGTATGGGTACAACAGCAGTCCGGCCTACGTCTACCCGCCGGTGAGCCTGGACCTCGGCTTCTCTTACTACGACCGCGGCCCGCGCTATCACGGCGGGCGCGGCTGGGGCCACAATCACTGGCGCGGGCATCACGGACGCGGCCACCATCGCGGATGGGGACGCGGCCGGCACTGAGCTTGCCGCGCCGGCCCGCGCTCAGGCCTGGCGCTTGATCGGGATGATGCGCGCCGGCGGATGGCGGTAAGCCGCCATCAGCGCCGCCCACTGCGCATCCATCGCGTCCATGGCCGCTTCCTTGACGTGGCCATAGCCCCGCACGCCGTCCGGCAGCTGCGCCAGCTTGAGCGCCGCTTCCCTGTTCTCCACCGTCAAGCCGGTCGCCAGCTCGCGCACGAAGTCCAGGTAACGGTCGCGCAGCGCGCGCTCGCGCTTGCGCTCGTGGGTGTAGCCGAACACGTCGAAAGGCGTGCCGCGCAAGCCCTTGAAGCGTGCCAGCGCGCCGAACACCGGCATCAGCCAGGCGCCGAACTGCATCTTGGCCGGCACGTTCGAGCCCGGCTTGCGGCGTGCCAGCAGCGGCGGCGCCAAATGGAAGGCGAGCTTGTAGTCGCCCTCGAACTGGGCCGCGATCTGTTCGCGGAAAGCGGGATCGGCATGCAGGCGCGCCACTTCGTACTCGTCCTTGTAGGCCATGACCTTGAACAGGTTGCGCGCCACCGCCTTGCTCAGCTGCTTGCGCGAAGCGGCGCCTTCCAGCGCGGTCTCGCGCTGCTCGACGGCGGCCACCGCGTCCTGGTAGAGCCGTGCATAGGCGGCGTCCTGGTAGCGCGTCAGCCATTCGGCACGGAAGGCGATGGTATCGGCCAGCGGCTTCGGCGCGCTGAACTGGATCACCTGGGAAGGCTGGTTGAGACGGTCGAGCGCCTTCTCGTCGGCGGCGGCCAGGCGGCCAAGCGTGAAGGCGCGCTTGTTCATGTCGACCGCCACGGCATTCAGTTCGATCGCGCGCATCAGCGCCGCCAGGCTCACCGGCACCAGGCCCTGCTGCCAGGCATAGCCCATCAGGAGGATATTGCTGCCGATGGTGTCGCCCAGGAAGCGCGCTGCGATCTGCTGGGCGTTCAGGCGCAGCAGGCCGGCCTCGCCGGCGGCCGCGCCGAGCTTCTCGAGCAGGCCTTCCTTGTTGATCGAGGCATCGCGGTCGCGGGTGAAGTCGGCGGTCGGGATTTCGTACTCGTTGGCGACCACGCGGGTGTGCCCTTCACGCATCACGGCCAGGCCGTCCGGCATCGCGGCCACCACCAGGTCGCAGGCGAACACCGCGTCGGCCTGGCGCAGGTCGATGCGCACCTGGTGCAGGCGTTCCGGCGAGGACGCGACCCGCACGTGCGACAGCACCGCGCCACCCTTCTGGGCGAAGCCCATGAAGTCCAGGGTCGAGGCGCCCTTGCCTTCCAGGTGGGCGGCCATCGTGATCAGGGCGCCCACGGTGACCACGCCGGTGCCGCCGACGCCTGCCACGAGGATCTCGTAGGGTTTATGGAGCGCATGGACGGGCGGCGCCGGATAGGCCGCCAGCGCCCCCTCCAGGTCCGCCAGCGACAGCGACACGGCGGCCGGCTTGCGCAGCGCGCCGCCCAGCACCGAGACGAAGCTCGGGCAGAAGCCCTCGACGCAGGAATAATCCTTGTTGCAGGACGACTGCTCGATCTGGCGCTTGCGGCCCAGTTCCGTCTCCAGCGGCAGGATCGACAGGCAGTTGGACTGCACGCCGCAGTCGCCGCAGCCCTCGCACACGGCCGGGTTGATGACCATGCGGCGCGCCGGGTCGGGGAACACGGTCTTGTCCGGGGTGTTCTTCTTGCGGCGGCGGCGCTTCTCGGCGGCGCAGGTCTGGTCGTACACCAGCACCGTCACGCCGGGAATCTCGCGCAGCATGCGCTGGATGGCGTCCAGCTCGCCGCGGTGATGTACGGTGACGCCGGGGACCAGGCTGACGCCCTGGTAGCGGCCGGGATCGTCCGTCACCACCACGACCTTCTTCGCGCCCTCGCTGCAGACCTGCTGCACGATCTGCGGCACCGACAGGCTGCCGTCCACCGGCTGGCCGCCGGTCATCGCCACGGCGTCGTTGTAGAGGATCTTGTAGGTGATGTCGATGCCGGCCGCGATGGCCTGGCGGATCGCCAGCGATCCCGAATGGTAGAAGGTGCCGTCGCCCAGGTTCTGGAAGATGTGCTTCTCGCCCACGAAGGGCGCCGAACCGGCCCAGCTGATGCCCTCGCCGCCCATCTGCGACAGGTAATAGGTGTCGCGCTTCATCCAGGTGGCCATGAAGTGGCAGCCGATGCCGGCCAGGGCACGGCTGCCTTCCGGCACGCGGGTCGAGGTGTTGTGCGGGCAGCCGGAGCAGAAGTACGGCGTGCGGCGGATGCCGTCGGCGCTGTTCGAAGGCAGCTCGGCGGCGCAAAATGCCGGCAGCATGCGCGCCAGCTCCAGCTGCGGGAAGCGCGGCGCCAGCCAGCGCACCAGCACCGGGGCGATGCGCGAAGGGCGCAGCTCGCCCAGGGCCGACAGCAAGGGCTGGCCTTCGGGGTCGGTTTTGCCGATGACGGCGGGACGCCGGCCGGCCGGCAGGTTGTAGAACAGGTTCTTGACCTGCTGTTCGATGACCGGGCCCTTTTCCTCCACCACCAGGATCTCGTCCAGGCCGGCGGCGAAGGCCGACAGGCGGGTGTGCTCGAGCGGATAGCTCAGGCCCGGCTTGTACAGGCGCACGCCCAGGGCTTCCAGCTGCGCCAGGCCCAGGTCCATGCGCTCCAGCGCTTCCAGCAGGTCGAGGTAGGCCTTGCCGGTGCTGATGATGCCGATCTTCGCTTGCGGCGCCGGCACCACCAGGCGGTCGATGGAGTTGGCGCGCGCGAAAGCCTGCACGGCTTCCAGCTTGGCCGCTACACGCTGCTCCAGGGCCAGGCCGGGCAAATCCGGCCAGCGGTTGTGCAGCCCATCCGGCGGCGGCACGTAATCGGCAGGCGCGACGAAGCGCGGCATGGCCGGCAGCTCGACCACGGCGCCGCCCTCCACCGTCTCCGAAATGGCCTTGAAGCCGCACCAGGCGCCCGAGAAGCGCGACAGTGCCCAGCCGTACAGGCCGAACTCCAGGTATTCCTGGATGTTGGCGGGATTAATGACCGGCATGCCCCAGGCCATCAGCGCCTGCTCGCTCTGGTGCGGCATGGACGAGGACACGCAGCCGTGGTCGTCGCCCAGGATGACCAGCACGCCGCCATGCGGCGAGGAACCGTAGACATGGCCGTGCTTGAGCGCGTCGCCGGCGCGGTCCACGCCGGGGCCCTTGCCGTACCACATGGCGAACACGCCGTCGACCTTGCGGGTGGGGTTGGCCTCGACCTGCTGCGAGCCCATCACCGCGGTCGCGCCCAGCTCTTCGTTGATCGCGGGGAGGAACTCGATCCTGTGCTGCTCCAGCAGCTCGCGGGCGCGCCAGAGTTCCTGGTCGACCGCGCCCAGCGGCGAGCCGCGGTAGCCGCTGACGAAGCCGGCGGTATTCAGCTGCTGCGCCTCGTCGCAACGCTTCTGCATGCACAGCAGGCGCACCAGCGCCTGGGTGCCGGTCAGGAAGACCCGGCCCTGATGGCGGGTCAGGTTGTCGGTCAGCGCGTAGTCCGGGTCGGCCAGGCGGATCGGCGCAGAGGTCTCCATCGTCGTGTCCATGTTTTCTTATTGTGTGAGTCGAAAAGATGACAGAAGGATATGCCTTGCAGAGAGAAATATTTTTTCTATCTTTTCGGTTTTCGGCACTAGAATTGCAAAAATCTTTCTAGAATCACCGTGAAAAATGAAAAACACACCGATTGACCACGCATCCGTGAAAATCCTGTGCGAACTGCAGAAGAACGGCAGGATTTCCTCGAACGAGCTGGCGGAGAAGGTCGGGCTGTCGGCCAGCCCCTGCTGGCGCCGCCAGAAGGAACTGGAGGACAACGGCACCATCCTGCGCTACACCGCCCTGCTCGACCGGCGCAAGCTGGGACTGGCGGTGGTCTGCCTGCTGCACGTGTCGCTGCTGCGCCATGCGGAAGGGGTGGTCGAGCAGTTCGAGGAAGCGATGCGCCTGCGGCCGGAAGTCGTGGAGTGCTACGAGACCACGGGCAATTCGGATTACCTGGTCAAGGTCGTGGTGGCGGACATGGATGCCTACCACGATTTCCTGCATAACGTGATGGTGAAGCTGAACGGCGTCTCGCAGGTGAATACCAGCGTGGCGCTGCGCGAAGTGAAGTACGAAACGGCGCTGCCGCTCTAGCGCGGCGCTTCAGCGCTCGCGCACCAGCCTGAACTGGACGGCGCGCCGGTTGTAGTCGGCGATGGACTGCTTGACGTAGCGGGTGAGCGCGTCGCCGGTGAGCGAAAACGGATACAGGCCCGCCTCCTGGCGCATGCGCGAAAATTCCGGCCGCGTCTCCATGTGGGCGAAGGCGGCGACCCAGCGCCGGTAGTCGGCGTCCGGCACGTCCGGCCCCATCCACACCCCGCGGATCACGGGCCACACCACGTCGTAGCCTTGTTCGCGCGCGGTCGGCACACTGGCCAGGATGCCCGGCAGGCGCTGCTCGGACAGCACCGCCAGCACCCTCACCTGGCCACGGCTGGCGTACAGCAGGGCTTCGGAGGTGTCGCCGGAAATCGCCTGCACATGGCCGGCCTGCATGGCGACGAACTGCTCGCCGCCGCCTTCCAGCGCCACGAAGCGCAGCTTGCGCGGCTCGACGCCGGCCAGCTGCACCAGCAGCGCCATCTTCATCCAGTCCTGGCTGCCGATGGTGCCGGACATGCCGACCAGCACCCGGCGCGGATCGCGCTTCAAGGCCTGGAGCAGTTCGCGCAGCGAACGGTAGGGGGAATTGGCAGGCACGGCGATCATGCCGTAGTCGGCGCCGAAGGCCGCGACCCAGCGCACGTCGTCGGCGCTGGCCTTGCCGAATTTGCCACGCGCCAGGTTCAGCACCGAGCCGCCGGAAAACGCGACCAGGGTGTTCGGCTCGTTGCGGCGCTGCGAGACCAGGGTGTGCCAGGCCACGGCGCCGACGCCGCCCGGCATGTAGCTCAGCCTGAGCGCGGGCGCCCCCGGTTCCCCCGGCAAGGCATGCTGGGCCAGCTTGCAGGTCAGGTCCATGGCGCCGCCGGGCTTGGACGGCACCAGGCATTCGGCCCCGGCCGGCTGCCCGGCGTGGGCCTGCCAGCAGGCGGCCGCCAGCAGCGGTAACAGGAGGGTGCGCAGCATCTTCATGGAGTCATCATAGCGCGTGGCCGCCGACTGTACAGCGGCCAAGCTTTCAATTCGCTTTCAGCGCGGGCAGGCGTTGTGGAAATCCCCTATCGGCGCCCGTATCGGTCCAACCCGGGCCCCGGCGCGCGGAAATTGCGCTTACACTGGCGCGATGAGAATCCTGCTAGTCGAAGACCACGTCGAACTCCAGCACTGGGTATCCAAGGCCCTGCGCGACGCCAAGCTCACCGTCGAATGCGCGTCCAGCGGCGCCGATGCCGACGCCCTGCTGCACACCCAGGACTATGCCCTGGTGATCCTCGACCTGACCCTGCCCAGGATGGACGGCCTGGACGTGCTGCGCCGCCTGCGCGCGCGCGGCGGCCCGCGCGGGGGCACGCCGGTGCTGATCCTGACCGCGCGCGGCGGCCTGGAAGAAAAGGTGCAAGGCCTGAACCTGGGCGCCGACGACTACCTGGCCAAGCCCTTCGAGCTGGTCGAACTGGAGGCGCGCGTCAAGGCGCTGCTGCGGCGGCGCTTCGGCGGCGGCAACGAGAACCTGGTGCAGCGCTGCGGCGAGCTCAGTTTCGACACGGTCTCGCGCATGTTCCACTACTGCGGCGAGCCGCTGGCCCTGACGCCGCGCGAGCACGCGGTGCTGGAGGCGCTGATCGCGCGCCCCGGCCGTGCCCTCTCGAAAGACAAGCTGTTCGACGAAGTGTTCGCCCTGGTCGACGACGCCAGCGTGGACGCCATCGAGCTGTACATCCACCGCATCCGCAAGAAGCTCGAACGCCGGCCCGAAGGCAATGCCGCGATCGTGACCCTGCGCGGCATCGGCTACCTGCTGCAGGAGCGCCCGGCTTGAAGCAGGCGCCCGGCAGCCTGCGCAACCAGCTGCTGCGCTGGCTGATCCTGCCGCTGGTGGCCCTGGTCGCCCTCAATGCCGTGTCGCTCTACCGCGATGCGCTGGACGCCGGCGACATCGCCTACGACCGTTCCCTGCTCGCTTCCACGCGCGCCCTCGCCGAGCGGGTCGCGGTGCGCGACGGCAAAGTGGTGGCCGACGTGCCCTACGTCGCCCTGGACAGCTTCGAGACCGACACCCTGGGCCGCATCTACTACAAGGTCACGGGCTTGAACGGCGAGACCGTCTCCGGCTACGACGACCTGCCGCCGGTGCCGAAGGACGTGCCGCGTTCCGACCTCTACCCCGCCCTGGTGCGCTTCTACCATGCCGAGTACAACGGCGAGCCGGTGCGCATCGCGGCCCTGCACCAGCCGGTGTTCGACGATTCGATGCGCGGCATCGCCCTGATCCAGGTCGGCGAGACCCTCGACGCCCGGCGCGCGCTGTCGCGCCGCATCCTGATCAACACGCTGTGGCGCCAGGCCCTGCTGGTGCTGGCGGTGGCGACCCTGGTGTGGTTCGCGGTGCGCCTGGTGCTGCGTCCCCTGATGGCGCTCAAGAACGAGGTCGAGACGCGCTCGCTGTCCGACCTGTCCGACGTCGATCCGGCCCTGGTGCACAAGGAAGTGCGGCCGCTGGTGACGGCGATGAACGGCGCCATGACGCGCATGCAGAACCTGATCGCCAGCCAGCGCCGCTTCATCGCCGACGCCTCGCACCAGCTGCGCACGCCGCTCACGGTGCTCAAGACCCAGGCCGAGCTGGCCCTGCGCGAGGACGACCCGGCCGCCATGCGCGCCATCGTGCGCTCGATCGCCGGCACCACCGACTCCGCCATCCACCTGGCCAACCGCCTGCTGACCCTGGCGCGCATCGAGCATGGCAACGGCAGCGTGGCCAGTGTTCCGGTGTCGCTGGCGGCCGTGGCCGGACAGGTCGGGCTGGAACTGGCGCCGCTGGCGGTCCACAAGGGGATCGACCTGGCGCTGGAGGTGGAGGAAGGCGCCGACACCACCGTCAACGGGCAGGAACTCCTGCTGCACGAGCTGGTGTCCAACCTGGCCGACAACGCGATCCGCTACACCCCGCCGGGGGGCAGCGTGCAGCTGCGCGTGTCGCGGCACGAGTCGGACGTACTGCGGGGCGAACTGGGGGGCGTCCTGCTGGAAGTACTCGACAGCGGTCCCGGCATCCCGGCGGCGGACATGGACAAGGTCTTCATGCCCTTCTACCGCGCCCAGGCCACCCTGGACGCCAATCCCGGCGGCACCGGCCTGGGCCTGGCCATCGTGCGCGACATCGCCGCCATGCACGGCGCCACCCTGGCGCTCGAACCTGGCTCAGGCTGCGGCCCCCACGGCCGCGGCTTGACAGTCCGCGTCCTGTTTGCGGCCCACTGAAAGCTAACTGAAAGCCGGCCCCGCCTATAGTTGGCGCAACAAGGCCGGGACCGCCGGCCAATAAAAAATATTGACGACAGCTTCGCCGCGCCCCCGCGCGCGCCGCGGCACTTCTGAGGAGAATCCCATGCTGACCATCCTGGCATACGCGATGATCATCGTGTTCATGTTCCTGATCATGACCAAGCGCCTGCCGGCCATGGTCGCGCTGATCGTCGTGCCCATCGCCTTCGGCCTGATCGGCGGCTTCGGCGCGGAACTCGGGCCGATGATGCTCACCGGTATCAAGAACCTGGCGCCGACCGGCGTCATGCTGATGTTCGCGATCCTGTACTTCGGCATCATGATCGATGCCGGCCTGTTCGATCCCCTCATCCGCCGCATCGTGAAGCTGGTCCAGGGCGACCCGGTCAAGATCGTGGTCGGCACCGCGGTGCTGGCGATGTTCGTCTCGCTCGACGGCGACGGCGCCACCACCTACATGATCACGGTCGCGGCCATGCTGCCCCTGTACAAGCGCCTCGGCATGAACCAGCTGATCCTCGCCTGCGTGATCATGCTGGCCGGCGGCATCTTCAACATCCTGCCCTGGGGCGGCCCGACGGCGCGCGCCGCGAGCGCCCTGGGCGTGGACGTGAGCACCATCTTCGTTCCCATGATCCTGCCGATGGTCGCGGGGGTCTGCTGGGTGCTGTTCGTCGCTTATGTGCTGGGCAAGAAGGAGCGCGCGCGGATCGGCATGGTGCGGCTGGCTGCCCAGGCCGGCGTCCGGCAGGCGGCCAACGTCAGCGTCCTGAAGCCCGCCCAGGCGAGCCTCGCGGTGCCGGGCGAAATGGACGGCACCACCGGCCAGTGGATCGCGCATGCGGACTCCGTGAGCCAGGACAGCACCGTCCAGGCCAGGGAAGCGGACGGCGCCGTTTCCGACCCGGCCATCGCCCGGCCGAAGCTGATCTGGGTGAACTTCGCGCTCACCGCCCTGCTGCTTGGCTTGCTGATCAAGGGCGCCCTGCCGCTGCCGGCGCTGTTCATGATCTTCTTCGCGATCGCACTGATGATCAACTACCCGCGCCTGGAAGACCAGAAGGAGCGCATCGCCGCGCATGCGGTCAATGCGGTGCCGGTCGTGTCGCTGATTTTCGCCGCGGGCATCTTCGTCGGCATCCTGCAGGGAACCAAGATGGTGGACGCCATCGCCCTCAGCGTGATCGCCGCCGTGCCGGACTGGATGGGCCCCTACCTGGCCATCGTGACCGGGCTGCTGAGCATCCCCTTCACCTTCTTCATTTCGAACGACGCCTTCTACTTCGGCATCGTGCCGATCCTGGCCAAGGCGGCCGCCGTGTACGGCATCAGCGCCGCCGAAATCGGCCGCGCCTCGCTGATCGGCCAGCCGGTCCACCTGCTCAGCCCCCTGGTGGCCTCGACCTACCTGCTGGTCGGCATGGCCAAGGTCGAATTCGGCGACCACCAGCGCTTCACCCTGGCCTGGTCGATCACGGCCTCGCTGGTCCTGCTGGCGGCGGCCGTCCTGTTCGGCGTGATTCCCCTGTTCGGGAACCTCTGATCAGCTGGCGATCCCTGCCCTGTCCAGCATCGCGTGCAGGAGGACGTTGCAGCCGGCTTCCAGGTGATCCGGCTGCGCGTCCTCGATCTCGTTGTGGCTGATCCCGTCCTTGCAGGGGACGAAGATCATGCCTGACGGGGCCACGCGGGCGGCGTAGATGGCGTCGTGGCCCGCGCCGGACACGACGTCCATCGTCGAGTAGCCCAGCTTGTCGGTTGCCTTGCGCACCGCGCCGACGCAATCCGGATGGAAGGGGCAAGGCGGATAGTAGGACACCCGCTCCACCTCGATCCCCAATCCGGTCTCGCGGCGCGTCCGCGCCACGAAGGCCAGCATCTCCTCGTGCATCGTGTCGAGCAGCTCGTCGCTCACGTTGCGCAGGTCGATGCTGAACTTGACCTGGCCGGGGATCACGTTGCGGCTGTTCGGGAACACCTGCACCATCCCCACCGTCCCGCGCCCGTAGGGCGGATAACGGTTCGCGATCCGCACCACTTCCTGCATGATGCTCGTGGCCACCTGCAGCGCGTCGCGCCGCAAGCCCATCGGCGTCGGTCCCGCATGGGCTTCCATGCCGGAGACGATGCAGTCGTACCACGACAGGCCCATCACGGCCGGCACCACGCCGATCACCTTGCCCGCGTCTTCCAGCACCGGCCCCTGCTCGATATGGGTCTCGAAATAGGCGCCGATGGGGTGCCGCCCCGGCACTTCCTCGCCCCGGTAGCCGATCCGTTCCAGTTCCTCTCCCACGCTCTTGCCTTCGGTGTCGCGGGCCGCGTAGGCCGTCTCCAGGCTGAAGGCGCCGCAGAACACGCCCGAGCCCATCATCACCGGGACGAAGCGCGAGCCTTCCTCGTTGGTCCAGAACGCGACCTCGATCGGCGCCTCGGTCTGGATCCGCAAGTCGTTCAGGGTGCGCACCACTTCCAGGCCGGCCAGCACCCCGTAGTTGCCGTCGAACTTGCCGCCGGTCGGCTGGGTGTCGATGTGGCTGCCGGTGACGATGGGCGGCAGCGCAGGATCGCGGCCTGCGCGGCGCATGAAGACGTTGCCGATCTGGTCGATGGTGACCGTCATGCCCGCTTCCCGTCCCCAGCTCACCACCAGGTCGCGTCCCTGGCGGTCCAGGTCCGTCAGCGCCAGGCGCTTGACGCCGCCTTTTTCGGTGGCCCCGATCCGGGCCAGTTCCATCAGCGAAGCCCACAGGCGCTTGCCGTCGATACGCAGTTCGTTCATCTCGGCTCCCGTTCAGGTCAAGGACACCGGCGCCATGGCCGGACGCGGCACGTAGCGGCCGGCGCCCTCCTCCGCGCGCAGCTCGCCGCGCTCGAACACCAGCTTGCCGGCGGCGATGGTATGGGTGGGGATGCCGCGCACCGTCCGCCCCTCGAAGACGTTGAAACCGCCCTTCGAGTGCTGGGTCGCGGCCGAAATGGTGCGCCTGCCTTCCGGGTCCCAGACCACGATGTCGGCGTCCGCGCCCGCCGCCACCAGGCCCTTGCGCGGATACATGTTGAAGATCTGGGCCGCGTTGGTCGAGGTGACCCGCACGAACTCGGATGGGGTCAGGCGCCCGCTGCCGACGCCGGCGTCCCAGACCACGGCCATGCGCTCCTCGACGCCGCCGCAGCCGTTCGGGATTTTGGTGAAATCGTCCTTGCCGGCCGCTTTCTGGGCGGCGCAGAAGGTGCAGTGGTCGGTCGCCGTCGTGTGCAGGTTGCCGCCCTGGAGGCCCTGCCACAAGGCCTGCTGGTGGTGGCTGCCGCGGAAGGGCGGGCTCATGACGTGGCCGCGCGCGAAGTCCGGGTCGGGATGGCGGTAGACGCTGTCGTCGATGACCAGGTGGCCGGCCAGCGCCTCGCCGTACACGCGCTGGCCACGGGCGCGGGCGCGCTGGATCGCCTCCAGCGATTCGGCGCAGGACACGTGCACGATGTACACCGGCGTGCCGAGCACCTTGGCGATGGCGATCGCGCGGTTGGCCGCCTCGGCCTCCACCTCCGGCGGGCGCGACAGCGGATGCGCCTCGGCGCCGCGCATGCCCTTGGCCAGCAGTTCCTGCTGCAGCTGGTAGACCAGTTCGCCGTTCTCCGCGTGCACGGTCGGGATCGCGCCCAGTTCCAGCGCGCGCCGGAAGCTCTTCACCAGGGTCTCGTCGTCCGCCATGATGGCGTTCTTGTAGGCCATGAAGTGCTTGAAGCTGTTGACGCCATGCTCGCGCACCAGCACGCCCATCTCTTCGTGCACCGATGCGTCCCACCATGTCACCGCCACGTGGAAGGTATAGTCGCCCGCCGCCTTGCGCGCCCAGCCGCGCCAGGTATGGAAGGCCTCCAGCAGCGACTGTTTGGGGTCGGGAATCACGAAATCCATGATGGTGGTCGTGCCGCCCGCCAGGCCGGCCGCGGTGCCGGTATAGAAATCGTCGGCGGTCACCGTGCCCATGAAAGGCAGCTGCATGTGGGTGTGGGTGTCGATCCCGCCCGGCATCACGTACTGTCCGCGTGCGTCGATCACCTTGGCGCCTGCGGGCGCTTCCAGGTTCTCGCCCACGGCGACGATCTTGTCGCCGTCGCACAGCACATCGGCCTGGTAGGCCCGGTCGGCGTTGACGACGGTACCGCCACGAATGATCATGCTCATGCAAGCTCCCCTTTTTCTAGGATTGGTGGACCGCCAGCGACGGCACGGCGCGCGCCTTCATCAATGCTCCGTAGACCAGCGCCGCGATGGCGAGGCCGACGAACCAGGCATAGGTGTAGATGGTCCTGAAGGTCTCGCCCACGTCCGGAAAGGCGTCCGGGAAGGCCGCGTTCAGGAAACCCGGGATGTTCGGCAGCACGCCGGCCAGGAAGGCGGCGACCGCCGCCATGTTCCAACCGTTTCGATATGCGTAGATGCCGTCGTCGCGGTACATCTGGGCCACGTCGAGTTCCGTCTTGCGCACCAGGTAGTAGTCGACGATCAGGATGCCCGCGATGGGCCCCAGCAGGGCCGAATAGCCGACCAGCCAGGTGAAGATGTAGTTCTGGGTCGATTCCAGGATCTTCCAGGGCATCATGGCCAGCGCCAGCCCGGCCGTGATGTAGCCGCCGGTGCGGTAGCTGATGCGCCTGGGCGCCAGCGCCGAGAAGTCGTAGGCCGGACCCACCAGGTTGGCCGCCAGGTTCACGCTGACGGTATCGACCAGCAGCACGATCAGCGCCACCAGCACCGCGATGCCGGTCATGCGGCTGGCCAGGTCGACCGGGTCCCACAGCGCCTTGCCGTACAAGACTACGGTGGCCGAGGTGACGATGACGGCCAGGGCCGCCAGCAAGCCCATGGGCAACGGCAGGCCGACGGTCTGGCCCACCACCTGGTCGCGCTGCGATTTGGCGAAGCGCGTAAAGTCGGGAATGTTCAGCGCCAGGGTGGCCCAGAAGCCGACCATGGCCGTCAGCGAGGGCCAGAACACCTGCCAGAACTGCCCCGCCTTCTTGCCGCCGGCGGCGAATTCCGAGGGACGGTCCAGCAATGGGCCGAATCCGCCCGCCCCGGTCTTCTCATGGACCCACCACAGCAGTACGAAGCAGATCGCGATCTTCAGCGGAGCCGTATAAGTTTCCAGCTTGCGGATCGATTCGATGCCGTGCACGATGAAGTACACCTGGATCGCCCAGAAGGCCAGGAAGCAGCCCAGCTGGCCGAGATTGATGCCCAGCCATGGCAGCGGCTCGCCGCCGATCGGCGCGCCGTTCATCACGCCCAGCAGCGTATAGATCATGCTGCCGCCGAACCAGGTCTGGATGCCGTACCAGCCGCAGGCGACAATGGCGCGCATCAGCGCCGGCAGCCGCGCGCCGCGCGTGCCGAAGGAGCTGCGCGCCAGCACGGCATAGGGGATGCCGTACTTGGTGCCCGCGTGGCCGATCAGCAGCATCGGCACCAGCACGATGGCGTTGGCCAGGAAGACCGTGAACACGGCCTGCCAGCCCGACATGCCGGCGTCGATCAGGCTGGCGGACAAGGTATAGGCCGGGATGCACATCACCATGCCGACCCACAGTGCTGCGAAGTGGTACCAGCGCCAGGTGCGCTGCGCGGCCGTGGTGGGGGCCAGGTCGGCGTTCCAGAGCTCCGGGCTAGGGCTGCTCATGCTAGGCCACCTTGGCGGCTGGGGATTCCGCCCGCGGATTGCGCGGGTCCTCGGTCCAGTTCATGTAAGGCTTGCCGGTCAGCTGCGGCACCATGGTGATGCAGGCCTCCACCGGACAGGTGATCTCGCACAGGTTGCAGCCCACGCACTCGTCGCGGATCACTTCGTAGCGCCGCTGGCCGGCCCCGTCGACGGCGCGTGCAATGGCCTGGTGCGAGGTGTCCTCGCAAGCCACGTAGCATTTGCCGCACTGGATGCACTTGTCCTGGTCGATCTGGGCGATCACCTGGTAATTCATGTCCAGGTATTTCCAGTCGGTGGTGTTGGGCACCGCCTTGCCGGAGAAGGCCGCGATGTCCACATAGCCCTTGCCGTCCATCCAGCGCGACAGACCGTCCTTCATCTCCTCGACGATGCGGAAGCCATGCAGCATGGCCGCCGTGCACACCTGGACGCAGCCGGCGCCCAGGGCGATGAATTCGGCCGCGTCGCGCCAGTTGCCGATGCCGCCGATGCCGGAGATCGGCAAGCCGCGGGTCGCCGGGTCGCGCGCGATCTCGGCCACCATATTGAGGGCGATCGGCTTGACGGCCGAGCCGCAGTAGCCGCCGTGGGTGCTGGCGCCGCCGACCACCGGGAAGGCCACCATGCGGTCCAGGTCCAGGTGGGTGATGGAATTGATGGTGTTGATCAGGGAAACAGCATCGGCGCCGCCCGCCAGCGCCGCCCTCGCCGGGGCGCGCACGTCGGTGATGTTGGGTGTGAGCTTGACGATCACCGGCAGCCGCGTGTGCTTCTTGCACCAGGCGGTCACCATCTGCACGTAGTCCGGCACCTGGCCCACGGCCGCGCCCATGCCGCGCTCGGGCATGCCGTGCGGGCAGCCGAAGTTCAGTTCGATGCCGTCCGCGCCGGTCGCCTCGATCAGGGGCAGGATGGCGGCCCAGGGCGCTTCCTCGCAAGGCAGCATCAGCGACACGACCAGGGCCCGGTCCGGCCAGTCCTTCTTGACCTGGGTAATCTCGCGCAAATTTATTTCCAGGCTGCGGTCGGTGATCAATTCGATGTTGTTGAAGCCGATCACCTCGCGGTTCTTGCCGTAGTGGGCCGAATAGCGCGAAGACACGTTGACCGCCGGCGGATCTTCGCCCAGGGTCTTCCAGACCACCCCGCCCCAGCCGGCCTCGAAGGCGCGCACGACGTTGTAGGCCTTGTCGGTCGGCGGCGCGGAGGCCAGCCAGAACGGGTTCGGCGACTTGATGCCGCAGAAATCGATGCTCAGGTCGGCCATGCTGCCTCCGTGTTTGCCTGGATATCGTTGTGAATCGAGAGCGCGGCCAGCTTGCCGTGCTGGACCGCCTGCACCGTCAGGTCCTGCCCCGGCGCCACGCAGTCGCCGCCGGCGTAGATACCCGGCAGCGCGGTGCGGAAGCGCTCGTCGATCCAGATGCGCTCGCCCTCGCGCGACAACTCGCGCGCCAGCGGTTCCGTGAGCCCGTCCTCGCTCATGCCCTGGCCGATGGCCTTGAACACGGCGTCCGCGGCGATCTCCAGATAGCCGCCGGTGCGCACCAGGCGGCCATCCTCGAGGCGGGTCTGCTCGAAGCGCATGCCCGCTACGCGGCCCGCTTCGTCCAGCAGCACTTCCAGCGGCGCGGCCCAGGTGCGGATCTGGACCTGGCTGGCCTTGGCGATCTCGATCTCGTGGCCGGTGGCGCTCATGGCTTCCATGCCGCGCCGGTAGACCAGGGTCACCTCGGCGGCCCCCAGGCGCTTGATCTGCACCGCCATGTCGATGGCCGTATTCCCCGCGCCGATGACGATGGCGCGGCGCGGCACCGGCAGGCCGGCCAGGTCGCTGGCCTGGCGCAGCGCGGCGATGTAGTCGACCGCCGCCATCAGGCCGGGCGCGTCCTCGCCGGTGAGGCCGAGCGCGCGGCTGGCGCCCAGGCCGATACCGAGGAAGACGGCGTCGTAGCGGGTGTGCAGCTCGGCCAGGCTCAGGTTGACGCCCAGCTTGCGGCCGTAGGCGATCTCGATGCCGCCGATGGACAGCAGGAAGTCCACCTCGGCCTGGGCGAAGTCGCCCGGCAGCTTGTATTTGGCGATGCCATATTCGTTCAGGCCGCCCGCCTTCTCGCGCGCTTCGTACACGACCACGTCGTGGCCCAGCATGGCCAGGCGGTGGGCGCAGGACAGGCCGGCCGGTCCGGCCCCGACCACGGCGACCACCTTGCCGCTCGACGGCGCGCGCTGGAAAGGATGAGCCGCGAAGCGCGCATGGTCGATGGCGTAGCGCTGCAGCAGCCCGATCCGCACGGGCTCGCGCTCGGCCGGGTTGTTGCGCACGCAGGCGTCCTCGCACAGGATTTCGGTGGGGCAGACGCGCGAGCAGCTGCCGCCGAAAATGTTGGCCTTCAGGATGCCGTAGGCGGCGCCGTCGATGTTCTGCTCATGGATGTTGCGGATGAAGCTGGCCACATCGATGCCGGTCGGGCAGGCATTCATGCAGGGCGCATCGTAGCAGTACAGGCAGCGGGCCGCTTCGACCGCCGCCTGGCGCGCCGTCAGCGGCGGCGCCAGGTCGGTGAACTGGGCGGCCAGCTCGCCGTTCGATCCCGCCGCGGGCGGCAGGTGCCGCAGTGATTCCATTGGTGAGTCGATCATGGGCATCCCTTTTTTTGTCTAGCTCATGTGCGGGAAAGCGAACTGCGGCCCGGCGCTGGCGCTGTCCGGCCAG
>CAMPHU010000092.1 GCA_946886065.1 uncultured Massilia sp.
CTTCATAACCTCGAGTAACGTGCGCATCAAAAAACCGGTGGCGACCAGCGCGGCGCTCGGGTTTCCGATTGCGCTGTCGGGGACGCTGTCGAATATTTACTGGGGATGGGGAGAGCCCGGGTTGCCGGCGTATTCGCTCGGCTTCATCTACCTGCCGGCGCTGGCGATCATCGCGCTGGCCAGCGTGACCATGGCGCCACTGGGGGCGAGGACGGCGCACAAGATGCCGGTGCGGCAGTTGCAGAAGGTGTTTGCCGTGATTCTGTATGCGCTGGCGGCTTACATGTTTTGGAAAGCGGTGAGCTGAGGCGCCAGGGGCTGTTCGGAGTAACTTGGGTCCCCGCGAAGGCGGGGACCCAAGTTGAATTTACGCGTGTACCGCCCGATTCCCCGGCTGCTTATACGCCCACGCCAGCATCACCAGCGCCGCGATAATCATCGGCAGCGACAGCATCTGCCCCGAGGTGATCGGGATCCCCGCCACGTCGATCTCCCAATCCGGCACGCGGAAGTACTCGGTAAAGAAGCGCGCGCACCCATACAGCAGCGTGAACAGCGCACCCACGGCGAGACGCGGCCGCGCCTTGCGCGCGAACGGCCACAGGATCAGGAACACCAGCACCCCATCGACCAGGCATTGGTAGAGCGGCGATGGATGGCGCAGCCCGACCGCGTTCGGCCACTCCATGGCCCAGGGCAGCGACGCATCGGCCACGCGCCCCGGCAGTTCCGCGTTGATGAAGTTGCCGATGCGGCCCGCCGCATACCCCAGCGGCACCATCGGCGCGATGAAGTCGTACACGTCCAGCAGGTTGCGCTTGCGGCGGCGCGCCCACAGCGCCATCGCGATCAGCACGCCCAGGAAGCCGCCGTGGAAGGACATGCCGCCTTTCCAGACCATGAAGATCTCGAGCGGATGCTCGAGGAAGTAGAGCGGCTGGTAGAACAGCACCTCGCCCAGGCGCCCGCCCAGGATCACGCCAAGCATGCCGTAGAAGAGCATGTCGTCGAGGTCGTCCTTGGTCCAGCCTTGGGCGGCGATGTGCGGCTGGCGGATGCGCAGGCGGCCCAGCATCAGGAACTGGGCGAAGGCCACCACGTACATCAGGCCGTACCAGTGGATGTCGACCGGTCCGATGGAGAACGCGATCGGGTTCGGCTGCGGGTGAACAAGCATAGTCAGTCTTTCGAGTCAGTCTTCAAACAAGAGGTTCAAAAAGCCCTTGAGCACCGGCGAGGCATTGTCGCGGCGCCAGGCCAGGCCGGTCTCGGCCAGCGGCGTGGGGTCGGCGAGGGCACGGTATTCTACGCCCGGGCGCATCAGGTTCGACACGGATTGTGGCACAAGTGCCAGCCCCATGCCGCCGGAGACCAGGCTGACGATGGTCTGCATCTGGATCGCTTCCTGCCCGATCACGGGCGTCACCCCGGCCGCGCGGAAGCACGCGAGGATGGCGTCATGCAGGGCCGGGGCGACCGCGCGCGGGAAGATCACCAGCGGCAGCGGCGGCAGGTCGCGCAGGCGCACCGGGCCGCTTCGTGGCACTGCGCGCAGCGCCTCCAGCCCGCTCGGGGCGCACAGGATCAGCGGTTCCTCGACGATGCGGCGGTAGTCGAGCAGGTCGTCGAGCGGCAGCGGCGGGATCACGAAGCCGGCGTCGATGCGGCCCTGCAGCAGGTCTCCGAACTGGACGTCGGAGGTCGCTTCCTGCAGCACCATGCGCACCGCCGGGTAGGCGGCGCTGTAGCGGCGCAGGATGGCCGGCAGCACCGACAGGCCTGCCGTGGTGACGAAGGACAGGCCCAGGCGCCCCGCTTCGCCCGAGGCGATGCGGCGCACCAGCTCGGGCAAGGCGCCGGCTTCTTCCAGGATGCGGCGCGCTTCCGGCAGCATGGCGCTGCCGGCCGGCGTGAGCGTGACCTGGCGCCGGTTGCGCAGGAACAGGGGCGCGCCCAGCAGTTCTTCCAGGCCCGCGATGCTCTGCGACAGCGGCGGCTGGGTCATGTGCAGGCGCGCGGCGGCGCGGCCGAAGTGCAGCTCTTCGGCGACGGTGACGAAATGGCGCAGCTGGCGCAGTTCCGGAGTCATCGATACGTACGGTGTATGGATTGAATTGGGTGATACAACCGGCATATTACACGCACGGCGTCCCGTTTGACCTCCGGGGCAGGGCGAGGCATGCTGGCAGGCCTGACCTCGAAGGAGCTTGTCATGGCCGATCCAGCGCGCTACAACCGCCGTTCCCGCCACGTCACCGAAGGCGTCGCCCGCAGCCCGAACCGCTCGATGTACTACGCGATGGGCTATCGCGAGGAAGACTTCGAGAAGCCGATGATCGGCATCGCCAACGGCCACTCGACCATCACGCCCTGCAATTCCGGCCTGCAGAAGCTGGCCGACGTGGCCATCGCCGCGGTGAAGGAAGCGGGAGCGAATCCCCAGGTGTTCGGCACCCCGACCATTTCGGACGGCATGTCGATGGGGACCGAGGGCATGAAGTTCTCGCTGATCTCGCGCGAGGTGATCGCCGACTGCATCGAGACCTGCGTCAATGGCCAGTGGATGGACGGCGTGGTCGTGATCGGCGGCTGCGACAAGAACATGCCGGGCGGGATGATCGCCCTGGCGCGCCTGAACGTGCCCGGCATCTACGTCTATGGCGGCACCATCAAGCCGGGCCACTGGAAGGGCAAGGATCTGACCATTGTCTCCGCCTTCGAGGCGGTGGGCGAATTCACGGCGGGGCGCATGACGCGCGAGGACTTCGAGGGCATCGAGCGCAACGCCTGTCCTTCGTCGGGCTCCTGCGGCGGCATGTACACGGCCAACACCATGTCGTCCTCGTTCGAGGCGCTGGGCATGTCGCTGCTGTACTCGTCGACCATGGCCAACCCCGACGACGAGAAGGTCGGCTCGGCGGCGCAATCGGCGCGCGTGCTGGTGGAGGCGGTCAAGCGCGACCTCAAGCCGCGCGACATCATCACGCGCGAGTCGATCGAGAACGCGGTGGCGCTGATCATGGCCACCGGCGGCTCCACCAACGCGGTGCTGCACTACCTGGCCATCGCCCATGCCGCCGAGGTGGAATGGTCGCTCGACGACTTCGAGCGCGTGCGGCGCAAGGTGCCGGTGATCTGCAATCTCAAGCCTTCGGGCGAGTATGTCGCCACCGACCTGCACCGCGCGGGCGCGATTCCCCAGGTGATGAAGCTGCTGCTCGACGCCGGGCTGCTGCACGGCGGCTGCATGACCATCACCGGGCGCACCCTGGCCGAGGAATTGGCCGCCGTGCCGTCCACGCCGTCGGCAGGGCAGGACGTGATCCGGCCGCTGTCGCGGGCGCTGTACGACGAAGGCCACCTGGCGATCCTGAAGGGCAACCTGGCGCCCGACGGGGCGGTGGCCAAGATCACGGGCCTCAAGAACCCGGCCATCACCGGCCCGGCGCGCGTGTTCGACGACGAGCAGTCGGCCATGGACCTGATCCTGGCGAACGGGATCCAGCCGGGCGACGTGCTGGTGCTGCGCTATCTGGGACCGAAGGGCGGGCCGGGGATGCCGGAGATGCTGGCGCCCACATCGGCGCTGATCGGCAAAGGGCTGGGCGAGTCGGTCGGCCTGATCACGGACGGGCGCTTCTCGGGCGGAACCTGGGGGATGGTGGTGGGGCACGTGTCGCCGGAGGCATACGAGGGCGGGACGATCGCGCTGGTGCAGGAAGGGGATTCGGTGACGATCGATGCGCACCGCTTGCTGATCCAGCTGAACGTGCCGGAGGATGAACTGGCGCGGAGGAGGGCGGCGTGGGTGAAGCCGGCGCCGCGGTACACGCGTGGGGTGCTGGCGAAGTTTGCGAAGCTGACCTCGAGTGCGAGCAAGGGGGCGGTGACGGACTGAAGTGGTGTGCGGGGACCCAAGGCTGCATGAGCAGACGACAAAAAACAAAACGGCGGGAATCACCCGCCGTTTCCATTATTTGCGCTTCAAGAAAGCCTGCTTCACCCGCGCCTGCCGGTTCTTGTCCTGCACATCGTGCGCTTTCTTCTTATCCAGCCCCAGCATCTTCTCGATGAACTCGAACCAGACAAAGGCGAACACCATCAACCCGACGATATACCACCAGGACAGCTCGGCAAAACGCCACACTTCCAACCCACGCAGGGCCACGAGAGCGGCAATCAGGATGATCAATGGCATGACAAAACTCCTTCCATCCATACATCTTACAGAAAAATAATGCCAGAGGGCAATTTTCTGTAATTTCTTGTTGCTAAGTCAACCATTCCCGTTGCTTCATCGTTACAGAGTGTATCGGTTGATGAAGGATGCACGGAAACCCTGTACTATCCTCATCGTGTTAAACCTGGAGAAACAAATGAAACGCTCCCTGATGTTGTGTGTTGTGTTGTCGGCCCTCGCGTCCACCAGCGCGTTCGCACAAGCCGATCTGGCGAAGGCCAAGAACTGCATGGCTTGCCATGCCGTGGCGAACAAGCTGGTCGGTCCCTCCTACAAGGACGTTGCAAGCAAGTACGCCGGCCAGAAAGCCGCGGAAGACAAGCTGGTGCAAAAGGTCATGAAGGGCGGCGCAGGTGTCTGGGGTCCGGTGCCGATGCCGGCCAACCCGCAGGTGAGCGAAGCGGAAGCACGCAGCCTGGTCAAGTGGGTGCTGGCGACCAAGTAAGCGTCTGCCCCGCAACGAGAAAGGCGCGCCTGCGTGAGCAGAGCGCGCTTTTTTATTGAAAAAAGCGCTCAGCGGATCACGTCGATCCGGGTGCGCTTGCCGCCCTGGTAGGTGAACAGGGTCAGGGCACCGTTCCGGATGTCGCCGAACTGGTCGAACTGGATGGTGCCGGTCACGCCTTCGTACTTGATCTTCTTCAGCTCCGGCAGGTATTTCGCCGGTTCGGCCGACTTGGCGTTCTGCATCGCGGTCGCCATCACCATCACCGAGTCGTACACGTAGGGCGCGTAGAGCTGCACGTCCAGGCCGGTCTTCTGCTTGAAGCGCGACCGGAAATCGGCCATGACCTGTTCCTGCGCACCCTTGACCCCGCCTGCCTCGGCGCAGATCACCTTGCGTCCCTCCAGGGCATTGCCCGCCAGCCGGCCCAGCGCCTCGGTGCACATGCCGTCCCCACCCATGAAGATGGCGTTGATGCCGAGCGACTTCATCTGCTTGAGCATGGGGCCGGCCACCGAATCCATGCCGCCGAAGAACACCAGGTCGGGCTTCCTGGCGCGGATCGAGGTCAGGATCGCGGCGTAGTCGGTCGCCGTGGCGCTGGTGAATTCCTTGCCCACGATGCGTACCCCCGGACCCTTGGCGCCCTTGACGAACTCGGTCGCCACGCCCTGGCCATAGGTGGTGCGGTCGTCGATCACGGCGATCTTCTTGACCTTCAGGGTCTCGACCGCGTACTTGCCCAGGGTGCCGCCCAGCCTGGAATCGTTCGCCACCACGCGGAAGGCGCCGGGGAAGCCTTGTTTCGTGTACTGGGGCGCGGTGGTGGCCGGCGAAATCTGCACCAGGCCGGCGTCGTGGTAGATCTTGGAGGCAGGCACCGTGGTGCCGGAATTCAGGTGGCCGATGATGCCGTTGACCCTGGCGTCGACCAGCTTCTGGGCCACGGCCGTGCCCTGTTTCGGGTCGCTGCCGTCGTCCTCGGCCAGCAGCTGGAACTTCACCTTCCGGCCGTTGATCGTGACGCCCTTGGCGTTGAGCTCGTCGATCGCCATGCGCGCCGCGTTCTCGTTGTCCTTGCCGAGGTGGGCGTTGGGGCCGGAGACGGGGCCGACGTGGCCGATCTTGACGACCTGCTGGGCCAGCGCCTTGCCTGCCAGCCCAAGAGCGAGCGCAAGCGGAATGAATTTGAGGCCGGAGTGCATGGCTGTCTCCTTCAGGAACGACGGAATGCATTGGCTTCAACTTACCGCAATTCCTCGGCCCTTAAAAGGGAAAGCACATGCGACAACGGGGAGCTAGCGGGTGATGTGCCGTTTCGCAACGCGTCGCAGCGGCTTGTCCAGCTGGCGGCTGCAAGCTTCGCCGATCGCGCTGAGGTAGCCGCGCACCCAGGACGCCTGGCGCGGCACCTGGCCGTGGCCGGCCGCGAGCGTGTCGAGCAGGCGGTCGGCCACCGCGAAGTCGTTGAGCGTACCCAGGCGGTCCTGCAGCTCGGCCAGGCAGCCGATGTAGCGTTTGCTGCGCCTGGCGGGCAGCAGATCGTGGAAGAACTCGGCCGCATAGCGCGCCTTCTTGGCGGCGATGCGCAGCTTGTGGCGTGCCGGCCCGTCCTGCGGATCGAGCGCCCCGATGCGCCGTACCAGACGCTTCTCGGCCTTGCGCAGCAAGGGCACGAGGCCGCGCCTGGCGCGCCCGGCCAGGGCGGAACCCTCGGGCAGGACGCCCCCGGCGCGCCACTGCCGGCCGCGCAGCCAGGCATTGAGCTGGAGCATCAGCACCGTATAGCGCGGCGCATGCAGCGTGTGCAGCAACTGCTTGTGCAAGGTATTCGCCTTGTCCTGCGCGGCCGTGCGCAGCGCCGCCGGGTCGATGCCCTTGACATGATCGAGCGTGCCTCCGGCCAGCACGTCCCAGTCGCGCGCGGCGCCCAGTTCGCCGGACAGCCAGTCCAGCCCCTCGCGGATCGCTTCGGGCGGCGCGGCCAGCTTGCCGAACATGTCGGCCAGCGCGCGCAGGCGGCGCAGGCCCACCCGCATCTGGTGCAGGCTCTCGACGTCCTTGCGCAGCACGCCGGGCAGGTTGGCCTCGATCTGGCGCAGGCAGCTCAGGCCGATGCACTGGAAGGCGTCCTCCAGCGTCATATGCGGTCCCAGCTTGATCTTCCCGGCCTTGACCGCAGGGGCCGGTTCATCCGCCAGCATGGCGTAGCCGCGCGCGGCAAGGCTGGCGCCGCTCATTTCGAGCGGAATGTCTTCGTGCAGGGCCAGCGCGAGCTCGAACAGCTCTGCCGGATCGCCGCGCGCGAGTTCCAGTTCCAGCTCGGAGAACTGGGCGTGGCGGTCGCCGCAGGCGATGTCGCCGGCGTCGAGCGCGCAGGCGAGCTGGCGGCCATCGGGCAGGGCGATGTCCCAGGTGGTGCGGCGCGTGCTGCTCAGGAAGACCGGTTCCAGCCTGGCGGCAAGATCGGGGTCGGCGAGCAGTTTGCACAGCTCCGCAGGCTTGACCTGGCGCGCCAGCAGCGCGGGCTGCGGCTGGGCGCCGGGCAGGGCCGATTCCCACGCGCCGCGCCGGTGCAGGCTGGAGGCGGTGCGGGCGATCTGGATCCAGGCGCCGTTGTCGTTGCGCACCCGCAAGGTGAGGCCGTGCTTCCACAGGTCGCGCCCGGGGGTGTCGTACCAGGTATCGGTGAGATGGTGTTCGCGCGGCTCGCCCCGGGCGCGCTCGGCCAGTACCGGGTGGCTGCGCATGCGTTCCAGGGCGGACGGCGGCACCTTGAGTGTGAGTTCGGTTTCCATGGCACCAGTGAAGCACAACGGTAGCGAGGGCGGCGCATGGCTCGAACCATGTTCTCCGGAAAAACTCAGCGGCGGTGCGGCGGCGGCCTTGCTCCCACGGCCGGCGGCGATGCCGTCGTGGCGCCGATGTAGAACACGCCGTCGAATTGCCCGGATGGCGGCGTCAGGTTGAACACGCCGGCCGGCGCAGGGCTGACGCGGTTGACGTCCCATGCAGTGGCGCCGCAGGAGGCCGGGGTGGTGCCCTGGCATACCCAGGCGCTGCCGCCCGCGGTGCCGACGGTCAGCGCCAGCGGGCGCTGGTCGGCCAGCAGGTAGATCGCCGATTCGTAGTGCGGATCGAAGCGCTTGCCCTTGGTGCGGATGGCGTGCGGCCCGCCCGTCAGGACGACCAGCTGGCGGCCCACGCTGCGGCCCAGTTCGCTCCGCAGGTGCGCGGCCATGGCGGCGTCGCGGCGCGCGGTCGGCACATCGGCGTCGATCGCCACGACCCTGATGTCGGCGCCGCTTGCCCGCAGTGCGCGAATGGCGTCAAACATCGCCAGCATGGCGGCGCTGGTCCTGCCGTCCTGCATGGGACTGTGCCAGCGCGGGCCGCTGGTGAAGCGCTCGACATCCTGCACCGTGCCCAGGCTTGCCATGAAGCGGTCGATCGCACCTTGCTCGCTCGATGAGAACTCGATGGCCAGCGTGATCTTGCGCCGCTCCCGCGCTGCCGCGCACAGGTAGGCGCCGATGAATTCGGGAACTTCGCGCGTGCCGTGCACTTCGGCGAACACCAGGAAAGGGGCGCCGCGTACGGCGGCTGGAACGGCTTCCGGCGGGAGGCAGGCGCCCAGGGGCGCCGCGTCCTGGGCGAGGGCCGGCTTGGAAAGCGACAGCATCAGGGCTGCGGCGAGCGCAAAGGCGTGCAATGTGGACGGCATCGGGTCTCCTGTCAGGAATCTGGAAGCGAAGTGTGGCGGCAGCCCCTCCGGGGCCGGGCGGATGCCTTACTTCCCGATCCGGTAGACCACATCCACGCCCTGCACGTAGCGCTGGGCCGCGACCAGGGTCATGTCGGGCGGGTTCGGGGCCACATCCCTGTAGGTCTGCCCCTCGGTCGCCAGGCCCATGGAATTCGACAGGTTCTTCAGCGCGCCCATCGACACCCCGTTGGCCGCGCCCAGCCTGGCGCCGATGCCCTTGGCCACGATCTGCCCCTTCACCCGCGCCGCCGCCAGCGCTTCCTTCAGCAAGTCGGCCTCGATCTGCTCGCGGTCGCTGCGGCTGAAGGCCACCGCGAAGGATTCGAGATTGCGCATCGCCATCAGCTGCTGGACCAGGGGCGTCCAGTTCTTCAGGTCGCGCACCGTGACATGGACGGCGCAGCGGGTCTCCAGCGCGCCCGTGCTGCCGTCGGGAAGCTTGCGGTAGCGCCGGGTGATGTCCTGCACCGATACGTCCTGCGCCGCCACCCCGAACTGGGCGAACAGCGCCTTGCCGGCGTCGAGGCGTTCGACGACGAGCTTCCAGGCGGTCTCCGGATCGGCGTCCTCGCTCACGATCTCGAAGTCGATCTCGCCGATGTCGGGCATCACGTTCAGGTTCGCCGCGGCGCTGACATGAATAAACGGGTAAGCGGGGAGGTCGGCGGCCATGGAGGGCGTGGCGGCCATGAGGAAGAGGGCGGCGGCGAGCGCTTTCAGCATGCTGGTCTATCCTTGCAGTGGGTAATCGATGCCCACACAATAACTTTAATAGACCATGATGTCTAGATTAACTTCCTGTAAATAAACCATCTTATGCCATTCTCATAGACATCAATGTCTATGAAAAGCGGCGGAACTCCCGGTCTGAAAAATAGCCGGCAATCGCATCGCAGGATGCGGTCGGATCGCTCAGCCCCACGTAATAGTCGGGCCGCACCAGGTAGACGGCGTTGCGTTCGAAGCCGGCGTCCTCGTGCACCTTGCCCCATCGGAAAACCTGGACCTGCAAGCCGTGGCGCAGGCACCAGTCGCGCAGCGCCTCGCGCGCTTCGCCATAGATGTGGACTTGCCAGTCGATGCGCGCCGGCATGGCGTAGTTGTCCTGGCCGTCGTGCACGGCCCAGGGCAGCCGGTCGCCGCCCTTGACGGCGCCGGCCGTGCCGTCGGACAGCGGGCTGTCGTGGTAGTGGATGGTGGTCTGGGAGATCATGCGGAACACGAACTCGCGCACCGAGTCGAGGCTGTAGGCGGCGCTGGCGAAGGTGGGGGCGATGTGCATGCGCACGAAGTCGGCGAAACCGCCCTCGGCGGTGATGAAGGTGAACGCGCGGTCGGTGGTGTCGACCAGCCTGCGCGCGAAGGCCAGCCGCTCGGCCTTGTAGGTGTCGAGCAGCGCGTCGCTGGCATCGCCGCGCAGCACGGCGGCCAGCTTCCAGGCGAGGTTGATGGCGTCGCCGATGCCGGTGTTCATGCCCTGGCCGCCTGCCGGGCTGTGCACGTGGGCGGCGTCGCCCAGCAGGAAGACCTGGCCGTGCCGGTACTGGTCGGTCACGCGGTGGTGCACGCGGTAGGTCGAGAACCAGTGGACCTGCTCGACCTTCACGCCCAGCCTTTCCATGGCCTTGTGGCTGACGTCGTCGAAGCTCTGGGTGCCGGGCTGGTCGTCGCGGTCATCGCGGATGGTGCCGATCAGGCGCGCGCGGCCGTCGCGCGCGTAAGGGAAGAGCAGCAGGAAGTCCGACGTATCGAGGGAGGCGTGCACCTCCCTGCCGGGGTCCATCCCTTGGAGTTGCACGTCGGCCACATAGAACAGGTGGGCATAGGTTCCGCCGGGAAAACCGGCGCCCAGCTTGTGCCGTACGAAGGAATGGGCGCCGTCGCAGCCGGCCAGGAAGCGGGCCGTGCACTTGCGTTCGCCCTGGGGCGTGCGCAGGCGCGCCACGACATGGCGCTGTGCGCCCGTCTGGCGATCGTCGACATCGACCAGTTCGGTCTGGCGCTGGACCTCGACGCCCGCCAGCCCGAGGCGCCGTTCGAGCAGGCGTTCGTGCCGGTCCTGCGGATAGATCAGCACGAAGGGATAGGGCGTGACGCGGGCGCCGGCCGAGAGGAAGTTCAGGTGCGCCTTGCGCTTGCCCCTGACCCACAGGTTGATCGCCTCGGCCGGGGCGCCCTCCGCAACGACCTCGTCGGCGATGCCGACCTGGCGGTACAGTTCAAGGATGCGCGCCTGCACCGCCATGGCGCGCGAGGTAGTGCCCGGTTCGGCCGCCTTGTCCACGATGCCGACCCGGACGCCCTGGTGCGCCAGCCACAAGCCCAGGACCATCCCGGTAGGGCCAGCGCCTGCGATGAGTACGTCATAGTCTTCCATGGCAGTCTCCCGGATGTTCTCGTCAGAGCGCCGGGGCGGCGGATTGTTCCCGCCGGGTGCGGCGCCTACTCCACGACCAAGGCGAGGTCGCGTCCCTGCAAGGCCACCTGGCCGGCGTAGTCGGCCGCATGGATGCGCAGGGTGTAATTTCCTGGGGGCATCGCGCCCACCTTCCAGCTGCCTGCCTCGACTTCGCCGTCGTGCAGGCGGTTATTTACAGCATAGTCGAACTGCGTGGATTTGCTCCCGTAGACCGTGATCCCGCTGGTCGGCGCATAGACCAGCTTCACAGCATCCGGATTGCGCGGCAGGCGGTCGTAGACCTGGGTGATCAGCGGGCGCTCGAAGCCGGGCAGCGGCGTGCCGTCGGCCTGCAGCAGCTGGTAGCCCAGCTTGTACAGGCCGAGCTTGCGGCGCGCCAGGTTGCCGTCCACCTGGTCGTAGGCGTTGACCACGATGTGCACCTCGCCCAGGCTGCGCGGCACCCGCAGCGGCTGGCCCTTCCTGGCGGTGATGCGCTTGTTGGCGCTGTCGTACAGGGCGATGCGCTGGATGGTCGGGGACACGCTGTCCGAGAAACCGACGAAGGGCAGGGTGAGCGGATTCACCACCATGCCGCCCTGGTAGTAATCGAGGTGCACGTGGGACATGGCATTGATGGTGCCGAGAGGGTCGCCTACCTGGAAGCGGGTGCCGCGCGGCACCCGCACGCGCTCGGGCTTGCCCTTGGCGTCCAGCAGCAGCTGGAAGCGCGGATCAAGCGCCTTGCCCCGGCTGTCGCGGCCGACGCGCATGTGAATGTAGGAAAGCGGACCGACGCTCAAGCCTTCGCCGAGGGCGCCGAAGGCCCAGTTGGCGTAAGGGTCGGTGACCTTGCCCGGGAACACGGCCAGCACCTTGGCGCCGACGTCGGCGCGCACGTCCAGGCCGGCGTGGAAGTGGTCGCGGCTGTCGCCGTTGTAGCTGCCGCGCACCTCGCCCATCACACCCACGACTTCGTGGACCATGTCCTGCGGGCCGACCGGCCAGGGCATGGGCTGGGTGCGGCGCACCAGCGGCGGATGCGCGCGGGCCGGGGCAGGGGTCGGCACAGACGCGCCGCGTTTCGGCTGGGCCAGCCGGTGCACGCGCGGCGCCGCCGCGTCGGTCACCACCAGGCTGCCGTCGCGGTCGACCGCGATGGCGCGCGGGCCGAACAGCTGGACGGTGCCGTCGCTGCCGAAGCCGTCCGGGTCGGGCGCGCGGTCGGCGTCGAGCAGCGCGCGGTATTCGCCGTCGGGCTTGCGCTGCAGGATGCGGCCACCCGAGCTGGCGGCGATGTAGAGGTAGCCGTCGCGCGTCACCGTGACGCCCACCGGGCGGCGCAGCACGGGGCGGCGGTCGTCCTCGGGCGGGACGGCGATGGTCGAGACCAGGCCATCGGGGGCGATCATGCGGATCGCGTGGTTGCCGGTGTCGGCCACGTACAAGCTGCCGTCCAGGGCCGCAGCGATCCCGCTCGGGGTATCGAAGCCTGCATCCAGGGCCGGGCCATCCAGGTTGCCGGGCTGGCCCTTGCCGGCGACCGTCGTCACGCTGCCATCCGGGGCGATGCGGCGGATGCGGTCGTTGTAGGTATCGGCCACATAGACGATGCCGGCGGCATCGACGGCGATGCCGACCGGGCCGTTGAACCGGGCCGCGCGGCCAAGGCCGTCCTGATAGCCGGGTGCGCCGTTGCCGGCCAGGGTCGTCACCGTGCCGTCGGGCCCGATCTTGCGGATCGCGTGGTTGCCGGTATCGGCGACGTACAGGTTGCCCAGGTGGTCGAGAGCGATGCCCGATGGGGTGTGGAAGGCGGCGGCTTCGCCCTTGCCGTCGGCAAAGCCTTCGCGGCCGCCGGCCAGGGTGGAGACCGTGCCGTCGGGGCTGATGACGCGGATGCGGTTGCTGTCCCCGCCGTCGGCCACATGGATGCGCCTGCGCGGATCGATGGCCACGCCGTAGGGATCGCTGAAGCGGCTGGCGGCGGCCGGGCCGTCTGCCATGCCGGGCAGGCCGTTGCCGGCCAGGGTGGTGACGCGGGCCGGCCAGAATGGCGTGGTCGAGGTGACGGCCGGCGTGAGCACGGCCACGCCGCCGGGCTCGCGCCCGATGAAGTCGGTGAAGTACAGGGCCGTCCCCGCGGCCAGGATGGCGGCGCCTGCGAGCGCCGCGATGAGGGTAGAACGTTTCACTGTGCGGCTGGAGTAGGTTACAAGGCGTTGCTCAGGCCGCAATCTTAGCCGATGGGCGGCGAACGTGCCGCCAGCCTGGGCTTATTTGCCCAGGGTCTGGAGATGCGAGATTTCCTGGGCCACGGCATGGGTCACGACCTCGCCGATGGTCTGTTCCAGGTTGGCGCGGAGCTGGCCGGTAAAACCTTGCAGCGCGCCGTTGACCGCTTCGGTGATCCCGTCGCGCAAGCGCTGTTCGATCACGAAGTCGATCCGGCCCTGCAGCTGCTGCAGGATGCGCTCGGTCACGCGCCTTTCCAGCACGCTCCACTCCTCGCCCGTCCAGCGCTCGACGGCGCGCCGCTCCAGCTGTTCCGCGTTATCCGGCGCGGCTGTGGGGGCAGCAGATGCGGGGGCGGCAGCCGCGGGCGCGGCCGGCTCGGCGACGACTTCCGTCAGGACCGGAATGCTCGGATCGAATGAAGAGTTCTGGCTCATGACTGTCCTGCGACGAAGTGGGTCAGGGGATAGGACTGCTTCTTGTACGCGACGTAGCGCTTGCGCCCTTCGGCGGCATCGAGTTCGTCCGTGGAGATGATCTCGAACACGCGCGCGAACTGGTCGACGATGGCAGGGGTGCGCCGGGTCAGGTTGACCAGCATCTCATGGTGCGGCAGCGGCGCGGCTTCGTCGGCGGTGATGATCACAGGCGTCTGCGGCGCCAGCGGATCGCCGGCCGGCACGTGCGGGATGAAATCGGTGTCGCCGACCGTCCACAGCGCCTCGTTCAGGGCGGCCGCCTGTTCCTCGCTCTCGGCCAGCACCACGACCTTGGCGCGCGAGGCATAGGCCTTGCGCGCCAGGCGGCATGCGTAGGTCAGCTTGTCGGGAATATTGGTGTGGAAGTCGATCCGGGTCATGTCGTGTGTCGAAAAAAAACGGGGAGGACCAGCCTCCCCGGTGCATCAGGCATTCATGCCGCTATGGCGCAGCAGGGCGTCGATGCTGGGCTCGCGGCCGCGGAAGGCCTTGAACGATTCCAGCGCCGGGCGCGAGCCGCCCACCGCCAGGATCTCGCGCTGGAAGCGGCGTCCGGTCTCGGTCAGGTGCTCGGCGCCGTGCTCCAGCGCTTCCTCGAAGGCCGCATAGGCGTCGGCGGACAGCACCTCGGCCCACTTGTAGCTGTAGTAGCCGGCCGCGTAGCCGCCCGCGAAGATGTGGCTGAACGAGTGCTGGAAGCGGTTGAAGCTCGGCGGGATGATGACCGAGAACTGCTTGCGGATGCCGTCGATCAGCTCCTGCACGGTGCGCTCGCTGGTCGGGTCGAAGTCGTAGTGCAGGTGCATGTCGATCAGCGAGAACTCGACCTGGCGCAGGGTCTGCATCCCGGCCTGGAAGTTCTTCGCCGCCGTCATCTTGTCGAACAGCGCGCGCGGCAGCGGTACCCCTAGCTTCACGTGGGACGTCATCTGCTGCAGCTTGTCCCACTCCCAGCAGAAGTTTTCCATGAACTGGGACGGCAGCTCCACCGCATCCCATTCGACGCCCGAGATGCCGGACACCGACAGCTCCTCGACTTCGGTCAGCATGTGGTGCAGGCCGTGGCCGAACTCGTGGAACAGGGTGATGACTTCGTCGTGGGTGAACAGCGAAGGCTGCAGCTTGCCGTCCACCGTTGCCGGCGGGGTGAAGTTGCAGGTCAGGTAGGCGATCGGGGTCTGGACGATGCCGCCCGTGGCCAGGCGGCGGCCGCGTGCGTCGTCCATCCAGGCGCCCGGCGCCTTGCCGGCGCGCGCGTACAGGTCGAGGTAGAACTGGCCGATCAGCTGGCCGTCGCGCTCGATGCGGAAGAAGCGCACGTCCGGATGCCACACCGGCGCATCGTCAGGCTTGATCTGCACCGAGAACAGGTTCTGGATCACGTTGAACAGGCCTTCGACCACCTTCGGCTCGGGGAAGTACTCCTTCACTTCCTGGGCCGAGAAGGCATAGCGCTGCTCGCGCAGCTTTTCCGAAGCAAAGGTCACGTCCCAGGATTGCAGCTCGTCGATCGCCAGCTCGTTGCGGGCGAAGGCGCGCAGCTCTTCCAGGTCCTTTTCGGCGAAGGGGCGGGCGCGGCGCGCCAGGTCTTCGAGGAACTCGACCACGTGCTTGGGGCTCTCGGCCATCTTCGGCACCAGCGAGACCTCGGCGAAGTTGGCGTATTCCAGCAGCTGGGCTTCCTCGTGGCGCAGCTTGAGCAGCTCGACGATGACGCCCGAGTTGTCCCACTCTTCGCGCTTGCTGAACACCACGCCTTCTTCCGACGCCTTGGTGGCGCTGGCGCGGTAGATCTTCTCGCGCAGCGCGCGGTGGTGGGCCATCTGCAACACCGGGAAATAGGACGGGAAGTGCAGGGTGAACTGCCAGCCGGCCTTGCCGTCCTGTTCGGCGGACGCCCGGGCGGCCTGCTTGACGTCCTCGGGCAGGCCGGACAGCTCGGCTTCGTGCTCGACCAGCAGCTTGTAGTCGTTGGTCGCGTCCAGCACGTTCTGCGAGAAGCGGGTGGAGAGGGCGGCCTGCTGCTCCTGGATTTCGGCGAAGCGCTGCTTCTTGTCCGCGGGCAGTTCGGCGCCGCCGAGGCGGAAGTCGCGCAGGGCGTTCTCGACGATGCGCTTGCGCGCAGGGCTGAAGCCCGCGAATTCCGGTCCGTTGCGCAGCGCCTTGTACTTGGCGAACAGCGCCTCGTTCTGCCCCAGCGAGGTCCAGAACTCGGTGACCTTGGGCTGGTTTTCGTTGTAGGTGGCGCGCAGCTCGGGCGTGTCGGCCACATGGTTCAGGTGGTTGACCACGCCCCAGGCCCGGCCCAGGCGCTCGGTGGCTTCCTCGAGCGGGACCACGAAGCTGTCCCAGCTCACCGTGTCGGTTGGCGCTTCCAGCCGGGTCACGACTTCGGCGGCTTCCTTGATCAGCTGCTCGATGGCCGGCGTGACGTGTTCCGGACGGAACTGGTCGAAGCGCGGCAGGCCGGAAAAATCGAGGAGGGGATTGCTGGTCTCGAGGCTCATGGTCTTCCTTCCTGAATGGTTATGCCAGGCCGGGCTTCGGTTCCATCCCTTTGGCCTGGCCGGTTGCTTGGCTGCTGGAGTGGTCGCGCTCGGCGGACTCCACGGTGTTCATCAACAGCATCGTGATCGTCATCGGGCCGACGCCGCCGGGCACCGGGGTGATGTGCGCGGCCACTTCGCTCACGCCGGCGAAATCCACGTCGCCGCACAGTTTGCCGGCGTCGTCGCGGTTCATGCCGACGTCGATCACGACCGCGCCCGGCTTGACCATGTCGGCGGTCAGGGTATTGCGGCGGCCGACGGCGGCGACGACCACGTCGGCCTGGCGGGTGTGGTAGCCCAGATCCGGCGTTGCGCTATGGCAGATGGTGACGGTCGCGTTGGCTTGCAAGAGCAGCAGGGCCATCGGCTTGCCGACGGTATTGCTGCGGCCGATCACGACGGCGTGCTTGCCGCGCAGGTCGATGCCGGTGGTCTCGATC
>CAMPHU010000093.1 GCA_946886065.1 uncultured Massilia sp.
GAAATGAAGGCCCCGCCGCCTCCGTTCATCCCGCCGGTCGAAGTGCAGGTGAACACCCCGCCGCCGCCGACCAACGCGATCACCACGGCCACCAATACGCCGCCGCCGACCACCTCGCTGGCTCCGCCGGCACCGCCAGCACCTCCGGCACCGCCGGCGCCGGCGCGTGGTCCGAGCCGCACCGAAGCCGTGGCCGACTTTAATACTTGCGCACGTCCGGAATATCCGCGTTCGTCGCAGCGTAACGAAGAAACCGGTACCACCACCCTTCAGTTCCTGATCGGTGTCGATGGTCGAGTGATGGATTCCAAGCTGGCGAAGTCGAGTGGCTTCCGTGACTTGGACCGGGCCGCACAGTCGGCTCTGAGCAAATGCCGATTCAAGCCAGCCATGGTTGATGGCAAGCCGGAACAGGCGTGGACAGCGGTGCAGTACGTCTGGACGCTGGAATAAAACCGAGGCAGATCACCGTCTCACCTTTTGATTTTCGTTGTCATTAGTTCAGCGAACTGTCTATTTAATATTTTGGAGGAAGCATGTTTAAGAATACCCGTTTGTCCGCTATCCTGGCGGCTGTCCTGTTCTCGGTAACGGCAGCATCGGCCCTGGTGTCCGCACCGGCCTTCGCTGACGCACCGGCAGCACCGGCAGCCGAAGCTCCGGCGGCCGACGCCGCAGCACCGGCAGCAGACGCGGCCGCTCCGGCAGCCGACGCAGCTGCTCCTGCAGCCGACGCAGCCGCTCCGGCCGCGTCCACCGAAGAAGTCCACAACCCGTACGGCATCGGCGCCATGTGGGAAGAAGGCGACTTCGTCAACAAGGGCACCATCATCATCCTGTCGCTGATGTCGATCGGTTCGTGGTACATCATCATCACCAAGCTGATCGACCAGCAGAAGATCATGCGCCAGTCGAAGGAAGTCTCGTCGAAGTTCTGGAAGGCTCCGTCGATCGCCGCTGGCTCGGCAGCCCTGAAAGAAGGTTCGCCGTTCCGCTTCATCGCTGAAACCGGCACCAAGGCAACCCAGCACCACGACGGCGCCCTGCTCGAGCAGATCGACCTGTCGACCTGGGTGACCATGCAGATCCAGCGCGCCGTGGACCGCGTCCAGTCGCGTCTGCAAGACGGCCTGTCGTTCCTGGCAACCGTCGGTTCGACCTCGCCGTTCATCGGTCTGTTCGGTACCGTCTGGGGCATCTACAACGCACTGACCGCTATCGGTATGTCGGGTAACGCTTCGATCGACAAGGTCGCAGGTCCGGTGGGTGAAGCACTGATCATGACCGCATTCGGTCTGTTCGTTGCAGTTCCGGCCGTTCTGGGCTACAACTGGCTGGTGCGTCGTAACAAGTCGGTCATGGAAGATGTCCGTTCGTTCAGCGCCGACGTGCACTCGGTCCTGATCTCGGGCGCCATGTCGACCTCGAACGCCGCCGCAAGCGCTAAAAAGGCTGGCTAAATCATGTCGATGAGTGTCGGCTCCGATAGCGGAGATGAAGATGCCGTGATGTCAGAAATCAACACGACGCCGCTTGTCGACATCATGTTGGTTCTTCTGATCATCTTCCTGATCACCAGCCCGGTGGTGCTGAATCTGCAGAAAGTGTCCCTGCCTGCGGAAACGAACCAGGTCACCAAGACCAAGCCGGAAGACGTCAATATCACCATCAACAAAGATGGCGAGATGTACTACAACCAGACGCGCATCGCGAACACGGACGAGCTGTTCAAGTTCCTCGCGGAGCAGTCGGTGAAGCAGCCGCAGCCTGCTGTGAAAGTTCGTGGCGACCAGGAATCCCGCTACGAAGCGATCGGCCGGGTGATTTACACGGCACAGCGTGCTGGGATTCAGAAGGTCGGTTTCGTGATCGAACCGCCTGACAAGATGTAAGAACTCTTGTCCGCGGTGCCCGGTTTTACCGGGCGCCGCGTCCGTTACCCCAACATTTGAAAAGGAAACATCATGGGTATGAACGTAGGTTCGGGCTCCGCAAAAGGAGCCGATCCGGAACCGATGATGGAAATGAACATGACGCCGCTGATCGACGTCCTGCTCGTTCTCATCATTATGATGATTATCACGATTCCGAAACAGAACCACTCGGTTAATCTGAACATGCCGGTCGGCACCCCGCCGCCGTCCGATGTGAAACCGGTTGTGGTCACGATCGACGTGGACTTCGACGGCACCATCCTCTGGGACGGTGAAGTGATCCCGAATCGTCAGGCACTGGAAGCCAAGATGAACAGCGTGGCCGCGATGCCGAACCAGCCGGAAGTGCACTTGCGTCCGAACAAGCTGGTAGAGTACAAGGTGGTGGCTGGTGTCATGGCAACCGCCCAGCGTCTCGGCGTCACCAAGATCGGCATGGTCGGTAACGAGCAGTTCCAGTAATCGTTCCATGTTAGACCAACACGGCAGGGGCTCCCTGCCGTGTCCATTTTGAAAAAAGGATTTTTCCGATGATTAAATTCCGTCTCGCACACCTTGGCCTCGCGCTGGCCGCGCTCGGCTTCACCGCGGCCGTTCCTGTCGTGGGCCTGGCCCCCGTGCACGCCGCTGTCTCGCTGCGTCCGGAAGTCGGCAAACCGCTGCAACAGGCGCAGGCGCAGATCAAGCAAGGCAACGCCAAGGGCGCGCTGGCAACCCTGCGCGAAGCGGACAAGGCGGCGAAGAGCGATGACGAGCGCTTCCTGATCGAGCGCGTGCGCGCATCGGCGGCATCGTCGGCCGGCGACTGGGACACCGCCGCCAAATCGTTCGAAAAACTGCTGGATTCGGGCAAGCTGAGCGCCGGCGAGCGTTCGCAGTTCTCGGAAGGCCTGGTCGGCATCTACATGCGTGCCGGCGACCTGAACAAGGCAAACGCCACCATTCAAAACCTGCTGAAGAAAGGCGACGATCCGAAGCTGCGCGCCTACCTGCTGCAGAACTACTACAAGCAAGGCAACATCGCCGCACTCGAGCAGGAGCTGCGCAATGCCGAGAAGAGCGGCCGCCTGAGCGAAGACCAGCTCGGCATGCTCGCCAACATCCAGCTGAAGAAGAACGACAAGGCCGGCTACGTCCAGACCATCGAGAAGCTGGCCGCCAGCTATCCGAAGGCCCAGTACTGGAACGACCTGCTCAACCGCGTACAGGGCAAGCCGGGCTTCTCGGGCCGCCTGTCGGTCGACATCTATCGCCTGAAGCTGGCCAACAACCTGATGAAGAAGCCGAGCGAGTTCATGGAAATGGCCCAGCTGGTGCTGCAGGCGAAAGCCCCGGCCGAAGCGCTGAAGGTCATCGACAAGGGCTACAAGGCCGGCGCCCTGGGCACCGGTCCGGATGCGGGCCGTCACCAGCGCCTGAAGGATCTGGCCGAGAAGAGCCTGGCCGAGCAAAACCAGAACGTCGCCGCCCTGGAAGCCGAGTACACCGCCGCCAAGGACAACGACGCGCTCGTGGGCCTGGGTTACGCGCTGGTGCAGGCAGGCCAGGCCGACAAGGGCCTGAAGATGATGGAAGCCGCGATCAAGGCCGGCGGCCTGCGCCGTGCCGACGAAGCCAAGCTGCGCCTGGGCGAAGCCTATGCCGTTGCCGGCAAGAAGTCGCAAGCCATCAGCACGCTCAAGACCGTGGGCGGCAAGGATGGCACCGCCGACCTGGCGCGCTACTGGATCATGGCGATCAATCGTCCGATCGCTTAAGCTGCACCGTGATCGAGAAAACGCTGCCTTCGGGCAGCGTTTTTTTTCGTTTGCGCTCCGGGTGCATGCGATGCCAGGCGCCGATCCCTGGACGGCCGGAGCGCGCAATTTTCCCAACGAACAAAGCGCCTCCTCGTGGCCGCATCAGGCCTCGCTGCTGTGCAACATGATAGTTACCGTATAATCAGAGTTTTCGTGCCGGCTTCACCCCACCCGGCCCGTGCAACTGGACCAATTGATGAAGGTATTCCGCGGACTTCCCAACGACAGGGCGCGCGCGCCCTGCGCGCTCACGATCGGCAACTTTGACGGTGTCCACCGTGGGCACCAGGCATTGTTGGCGCACGTCCGCAGCGCCAGCGCATCGCTCGGCCTGGAAGCGGCCGTCATGACCTTCGAACCCCATCCGCGCGAATACTTTGCCCAGCGCAGCGGCGACCTGTCCAAGGCCCCGGCCCGCATCGCCAACCTGCGCGACAAGCTGGGCGACCTGGCCAAGGCCGGCATCGACCGCGTCATCGTCGAACACTTCAACGAACACTTCGCCGCCGTCGCCCCGGACGATTTCATCGAGCGCGTGCTGGTCGAGGGCCTGCACGTGAAGTGGCTGATGGTCGGCGACGACTTCCGCTTCGGCGCCCGGCGCGCCGGCGACATCCAGATGCTGCAGGACGCCGGCCGGCGCTTCGGCTTCCACGTCGAGACCCTGCCCGCCGTGATGCACGGCGCCCAGCGTATCTCGTCCTCGGCCGTGCGCGCCGCGCTGGCCGAAGGCGACTTCGCCCGCACCAGCGAACTGCTGGGCCACCCCTACACCATGTCCGGCCACGTGATCCACGGCCAGAAGCTGGGCCGCACGCTCGGCTTCCCGACCCTGAACCTGCGCGTGGTGCACCGCCCCGCCCTGTCCGGCATCTTCGTGGTCCAGGTCCACGGCCTGGCCGACCGGCCGCTGCCGGCGGTGGCCAGCCTGGGCGTGCGCCCCACCGTCGAGGACGCCGGTCGCATGCTGCTGGAGGTGCACCTGTTCGACTTCGCGCAGAGCTGCTACGGCAAGCTGGTGCGCGTCGAATTCCTGGCCAAGCTGCGCGACGAGGAAAAGTACGGCGACCTCGCCACCCTCACCGCCGCGATCGACCGGGATGCGGCTCAGGCGCGCGCCTTCTTCGCGCACCGCAACGGCGCCCTGACCGCGACCGACCGAATTTGACGCGGCCCGCCCGCGTCCGCGGCCGGCGCATTGCCGGCCTGCGTCTTGAAACATATTCATTACCAGAAGAATCTTATGTCCGACTCTAAACAGAACTCGCCGAAGGGCGCAAAGAAGCCTGAAAGCAAATACCCGGTCAACATGACCGATACCCCCTTCCCGATGCGCGGCGACCTCGCCAAGCGCGAGCCGGGCTGGGTCAAGCAGTGGCAAGACAAGAAGATCTACGAGCGCGTCCGCAAGGCGGCGCTTGGGCGTCCGAAGTTCATCCTGCACGACGGTCCTCCGTACGCCAACGGCGACATCCACCTGGGCCACGCCGTCAACAAGATCCTGAAGGACATGGTGGTCAAGTCGCGCACCATCGCCGGCTTCGACGCGCCTTATGTGCCGGGCTGGGACTGCCACGGCATGCCGATCGAGATCCAGATCGAAAAACAGTTCGGCAAGAACCTGCCGACCGCCGAGGTGCTGCAGAAAGCCCGTGCCTACGCGCTCGAGCAGATCGACCGCCAGCGCGCCGGCTTCATCCGCCTGGGCGTGCTGGGCGAATGGGACAACCCCTACATGACCATGGCCTACAGTAACGAAGCCGACGAGCTGCGCGCCCTCGGCAAGCTGCTGGAGAAAGGCTATGTCTACCGCGGCCTGAAGCCCGTCAACTGGTGCTTCGACTGCGGCTCGGCCCTGGCCGAAGCGGAAGTCGAGTACCAGGACAAGCGCGACCCGGCGATCGACGTCGGTTTCCCGTTCGCGGAGCCGGAAAAAGTCGCCGCCGCCTTCAGCCTGGCTTCGCTCCCGACCGACTACGGCTTCATCGTGATCTGGACCACCACCCCGTGGACCATTCCCTCGAACCAGGCCCTGAACGTCAACCCGGAAGTGACTTACGCGCTGGTCCAGGCCGAGCGTGACGGCGCTCCGCTGCTGTTGATCCTGGCCGCCGACCTGGTCGAATCCATCCTGCAGCGCTACAAGCTCGAAGGCAAAGTCATCGCCACCGCCCTGGGCGACAAGCTGGGCGGCCTGCGCTTCAAGCACCCGCTGCACGCGCAGGACGCCTTCTACGACCGCACCTCGCCGGTTTACCTGGCCGACTACGTCACCACCGACAGCGGCACCGGCGTCGTGCACTCGGCCCCGGCCTACGGCCTGGAAGACTTCCAGTCCTGCAAATCGCATGGCATGAAGGACGACGAGATCCTCAAGCCCGTGATGGGCGACGGCCGCTTCGCCTCGACCCTGCCGCTGTTCGGCGGCATGAGCATCTGGGAAGCCAGCAAGCCGATCTGCGAGGCCCTGCGCGGCGCGGGCGCGCTGTTCGAGCTGAAGATGTTCGACCACAGCTACATGCACTGCTGGCGCCACAAGACCCCGATCGTCTACCGCGCCACCAGCCAGTGGTTCGCCGGCATGGACGTCACGCCGAAGGACGGCGGCCCGACCCTGCGCCAGACCGCGCTGGCCGGCATCGACGAGACCAAGTTCTTCCCCGACTGGGGCCAGGCGCGCCTGCATGGCATGATCGCCAACCGTCCGGACTGGACCCTGTCGCGCCAGCGCCAGTGGGGCGTGCCGATGGCTTTCTTCATCCACAAGGAGACCGGCGAGCTGCACCCGCGCACCCCTGAGCTGCTGGAGCAGGTCGCCCAGCTGATCGAAAAAGAAGGCATCGACGCCTGGCAGAAGCTCGACCCGGCGACCCTGCTGGGCGCGGACGCGGCCAGCTACGAGAAGAACAAGGACACCCTGGACGTGTGGTTCGACTCCGGCTCGACCCACCAGACCGTGCTGCGCGGCTCGCATAAGGAGCAATCCGCCTTCCCGGCCGACCTCTACCTGGAAGGCTCGGACCAGCACCGCGGCTGGTTCCACTCCTCGCTGCTGACCTCCTCGATGCTCAACGGCCGCCCGCCCTACAAGGCGCTGCTGACCCACGGCTTCACCGTCGACGAGCAGGGCAAGAAGATGTCCAAGTCGCTCGGCAATACGCTGGCGCCGCAGAAGATCTCCGACACCCTGGGCGCCGACATCCTGCGCCTGTGGGTGGCCTCGACCGACTACACCGGCGAGCTGTCGATCGGCGAAGAGATCCTCAAGCGCGTGACCGAATCCTACCGCCGCATCCGCAACACCCTGCGCTTCCTGCTGGCGAACACCTCGGACTTCGATCCGGCCAAGGACAGCGTCCCGGTCGCCGAGCTGCTGGAAATCGACCGCTATGCGATCGCCGCGATGGCCCAACTGCAGCAGGACGTCGCCGCCAGCTTCGAGCGCTACGAGTTCCACCCGGTGGTCGCGCGCCTGCAGAACTACTGCTCGGAAGACCTGGGCGGCTTCTACCTCGACATCCTCAAGGACCGCCTGTACACCACCGGCGTGAATTCGCACGCGCGCCGCTCGGCCCAGACCGCGCTGTGGCACATCGCGCACAGCCTGCTGCGCCTGATGGCGCCGATCCTGTCCTTCACCGCCGAGGAAGCCTGGGCCGTGTTCGCGGGCGAGCAAGCCTTTGCGGAAAGCGAAGAGACCATCTTCACCCAGACCCTGTGGACCTTCCCGGCGCTGCCGGACGGCGAGGCGCTGCTGGCCAAGTACGCCCTGCTGCGCGAAGTGCGCGCCAGCGTCACCAAGCAGCTGGAAGAGGTGCGCGCTTCCGGCGCCATCGGTTCCTCGCTGCAGGCCGAGCTGGCGATCAAGGCCGCGGGCGAGAAGTACCAGGCGCTCGCGAGCCTGGATGACGACCTGAAGTTCGTCTTCATCACTTCGCAAGCAAGCGTGAGCGAAGCAGCCAACGAAGCCGAGGAAAGCGTGACCGTGACCCCGTCGGAAGCGGAAAAGTGCGAGCGCTGCTGGCACTACCGCCGCGACGTCGGCCACGACCACGCGCACACCGGCCTGTGCGGCCGCTGCGTGAGCAACCTGTTCGGCAGCGGCGAGCCGCGCCGTTTCGCCTAAGCCTCGCTTAGGGACCACCGCCATGCCGGCTGTTCCGGCATGGCGGTTCTGACACTTCTACCATGGCAACCAAAAAGAAACCCGTAGTCTCCGGCATCATGAAAGCCGCTCCCAAATCCGGCAGCGGCATGCTGCCCTGGCTGGGCCTCGCCCTGATCCTGGTCCTGCTCGACCAGGTGGTGAAAATCGCCGTCGAGCGCAGCTTCCACTACGGCGAGACAGTGCCGGTCACCGGCTTCTTCAACCTGATCAAGGTCTACAACCCGGGCGCGGCCTTCAGCTTCCTGGGCGACGCCGGCGGCTGGCAGCGCTACCTGTTCACCGGCATCGCGGTGGTCGCGGTCGGCTACATCCTGTATCTGCTCAAGCGCCATCCGGGCCAGCGCCTGTTCTGCTTCGCCCTGGCCCTGATCATGGGCGGCGCGATCGGCAACGTGATCGACCGCCTGGCCTACGGCCACGTGATCGACTTCCTCGATTTCTACTGGAAGGGCCTGGGCCACTTCCCGGCCTTTAACATCGCCGACATCGGCATTTCCGTGGGCGCCTTCCTGTTCATCCTCGATGAGCTGCGCCGCGTGAACAAGTCCTGATTCCTTCGAAGGAGGCATGAACATGGACCTGAAGGGCAAGAAGATCGTCCTCGGCCTGACCGGCGGCGTGGCCTGCTACAAATCGGCGGAACTGTGCCGCGCCCTGGTCAAGCGGGGCGCCAGCGTGCAGGTCGTGATGACCGAAGCAGCCCTGCACTTCATCGGCGCGGTGACCATGCAGGCCCTGTCCGGGCACACGGTCTACACCGACCAGTGGGACCCGCGCGTGGCCAACAACATGGCCCACATCGACCTGACCCGCGGCGCCGATGCGGTGCTGATCTCGCCCTGCTCGGCCGATTTCATCCGCAAGCTGGCGCACGGCGCCTGCGACGACCTGCTGTCGACCCTGTGCGTGGCGCGACCGCGCCACGTGCCGCTGCTGGTGGCGCCGGCGATGAACGTCGAGATGTGGGAAAACCCGGCCACCATGCGCAACGTGGCGCAGCTGCGCGAGGACGGCATCCACATCCTCGGCCCGGCCGCCGGTTCCCAGGCCTGCGGCGAGACCGGCTACGGGCGCATGCTCGAACCCGAGGAGCTGGTGGACGAGCTGATCGCCTCCTTCCAGCACAAGGTGCTGCTTGGTCGCCGCGTCCTGATCACGGCCGGCCCGACTTTCGAACCGATCGATCCGGTGCGCGGCATCACCAATCTCTCGTCCGGCAAGATGGGCTATGCGGTGGCGCGCGCGGCGCATGAAGCGGGCGCCGAGGTGACCCTGGTCTCCGGGCCGACTTCCCTGCCCACGCCGCATGGCGTGCGCCGCATCGACGTGCTCACCGCCCAGCAGATGCACGACGCCGTCATGGCCGGCATCGAAGGGCAGCACGTCTTCATCGGCGTGGCCGCCGTGGCCGACTGGCGCGTGGCCAATGCCAGCGACCAGAAGCTCAAGAAGCAGGAAGGCGGCGGCGCGCCCCAGCTGGAATTCGTGCAGAACGCCGACATCCTGGCTTCGGTGGCGTCCACCACCACCCTGTCCGGGTGGCCGTATTGCGTCGGCTTTGCGGCGGAATCGGAAAACCTGATGGAATTCGGCCCCGCCAAGCGCGAGCGCAAAGGCATTCCGCTTCTCGTAGGTAATATTGGCCCCCAGACCTTCGGCCAGGACGACAACACCATCATCCTGTTCGACGAGAGCGGCCACACCGTGCTGCCGCGCGCCGACAAGCTCACGCTCGCGCGCCAGCTCGTGTCCGAGATCGCCAAGCGGCTCGAACGGCGCTCCCTCCTGACCTAAGCACAAGAACACATGAAGAACATCGACCTCAAGATCCTCGATCCGCGCATGAAGGACTTCCTGCCGGCCTACGGCACCCCGGGCAGCGCCGGCCTGGACCTGCGCGCCTGCGTGGACGCGCCCCTCACCATCGAGCCGGGACAGACCGTGCTGGTGCCCACCGGCCTGGCGATCCACATCGGCGATCCGGGCTATGCGGCCATGATCCTGCCGCGTAGTGGGCTCGGCCATAAGAACGGCATCGTTCTCGGCAATCTGGTAGGCTTGATCGACTCCGATTACCAGGGCCAGTTGATGGTCTCCACCTGGAACCGCGGCCAGGCCGTGTTTACGCTGCAGCCGATGGACCGGCTGGCGCAGCTCATCGTGGTGCCTGTGCTGCAGGTCGGCTTCAACGTGGTAGAGGAGTTCGCATCGAGCGAACGGGGCGCCGGAGGCTTCGGCAGCACCGGCAAACAATAACAACATGTAAGGAGGACCATGACCCGCATCCATCGCCTGCCTACGACGGCGCTGGTGATCGCCACCGCCGCATTCCTGTCGGCCTGCTCCACGCCGGGGCCGACCGTGCCGGGCGCCCAGCCAGGCATCTTCGCCGGCGCGCAGCCGGCCAAGCCCGAGCTGACCCCGCAGATGGCCGCCGCGGCCGACACCCTCGACAAGATGGCCACCCTGCAGGACCGCCTGTACCGGGTCGCGGCTCCCCTCCTGATCGACAACGCGGAACTGTGCACCAAGCACGCCCGCAACCTGCTCGGCTTCACCGCCAAGAACCGCCACTCCTACCCCGGCTACTACAACGAGGCCGCGCACGTGGTGTTCGGCATGGGCGAGCGCCTGCAGGTCACCAACGTGCTGGCCGGCAGCGGCGCCGCCAAGGCCGGCCTGCGCCAGGGCGACGGCCTGGTGGCCGCCGGCGGCAAGCCGATGCCGGAAGGCCCGAATGCGCTGTCGCAGGCGGGCGCGGTGTTCGGCCCGATCATGGCCAGGCAGGCCACCCTGCCGCTGACCATCGAGCGCAACGGCAATACCAGGGACCTGAGCATCCCGGTGACGCGCGCCTGCGCCTTCGCCATCGAGCTGGGCAACGCGGACAACGTCAACGCCTATGCCGACGGCCAGCGCGTGATGGTCACGCGCGGCATGATGAACTTCACCCAGAACGACGACGAGCTGGCCTACGTGCTGGCGCGCACCATGGCGCACAATATGCTGGGCCACGCGGCCACGCAGCGCAATGCGGCGACCATCGGCACCATCATCGACAACCTGATCCGCGTGACGCCGGACACCTCGATGCTGATCGGCAGCGCCGGCATCAAGGCCATGCCGGCGGAGAGCGATGCGGCGGCGGACCGGCTGGCCATGTACCTGCTGGCGCGCGCGGATTACCGGATCGAAGGCGTGTCCGGGTTCTGGAAGCGGCTGGCGGGGACGTATCCGGCGACGGTGCTGAACGGCTATACGGCCAACCATCCGGGCATGGCGGCGCGGATCGCGGCGGTGGAGCGGGCGCTGGCGGAGATCAGGTCGAAGAAGTCGGCGAACAAGCCGCTGGTGCCTTAACACAGGTAACACAGCGGTTCCAAACTTGGGTCCCCGCCTTCGCGGGGATGACGTTGGTAGGTGTGCGTTGAAGTCCGCATGAGCGATTTCGGACACGTACTGATGAACGTCATCCCCGCGGAGGTCGGGACCTTGCCATTGGCAAGATCCCGCCCAAGTTTTTATGCACGCCACATTACTATTCCCCCGCCAACGCAAACCGCCCATTTTTTGTATCATTCTCCATCAACCTTTTCACGCCGCACCCCGGCCGCGCGCCCATGGACAGTATCGACCTTGAAGTGCTGAAGACTTCCGCCGCCTGGCTCGCCGCCGGCCGCCGCTGCCAGCTGGTCACGGTGATCAAGACCTGGGGCTCCAGCCCGCGCCCGATCGGCGCCACGCTCGGCATCTGCGAAGACGGCCAGGTGGTCGGCTCGGTCTCGGGCGGCTGCATCGAGGACGACCTGATCGGCAAGGCGCGCAGCAAGGGCATCGAGCTCACCCGCCCGCACATCGTCAGCTACGGCATCAGCGCCGACGAAGCCCACCGCTTCGGCCTGCCCTGCGGCGGCACCATCGAACTCGCCATCGAACCGCTGTCGCACGACAGCCGCATCGCCGAACTCCTCGAACGCCTCGGCCAGGGCGAACTGGTCGAGCGCAGCGTCGACCTCGACACCGGCGCAGTCACGCTGCACCGCGCGCAAGCCAGCGCCATCCAGCGTGTCGAGGACGGCGTGCTGCACACCATCCACGGCCCGCGCTGGCGCCTGTACATCATCGGCGCCGGTCCGCTGTCGCGCTTCCTGGCCCAGGTGGCGGCCGGCATGGACTACCGCGTCACCGTGTGCGATCCGCGCGAGGAATACCACGGCGGCTGGAACCTGCCCGGCGTGGAACTGGTCCACGTGATGCCCGACGACCTGGTCATCGACGCCAGGCTCGATGCGCGCAGCGCCGTCGTCGCGCTCACCCACGACCCGAAGCTGGACGACCTGGCCTTGATGGAAGCGCTCAAGTCCGAGGCTTTCTATGTGGGCGCCATCGGCTCGCGGCTGAACAACAGCAAGCGGCGCGAGCGCCTCAAGCTGTTCGACGTGAGCGACGAACAGCTGGCCAGGCTGCACGGCCCGATCGGTCTCTACATCGGCAGCAAGACGCCGGCGGAGATCGCGATCTCGATCATGGCCGAACTGACCGCCGTCAAGAATGGCGTCCCCGCCGGGATGCTGGTGCCGCATGCGGCGGCCTTCGAGACGGCCTCCACCCAGGCCTGCGCACGCGCCGCCTGAATTCAACAGCAATAAACAGGTGGCGTGGCGCGGGTCGCGCCGCCACCATCACCGATCTTCGCCCCGACCTTCGCACATCGCCATGAACACTGCCAACATGCTGCGCCTGATAGCGCTGGCCGCCATCTGGGGCGGCTCCTTCCTCTTCATGCGCATCGCCGCGCCGGTCCTCGGCCCGGCCGTGCTGATCGAATACCGGGTCGCCTTCGCCGCCCTGTTCCTCGCCGGCGTCGCCTGGGTCCTGCGCAAGCGCAGCTCGACCGCGCCGCTCAATCTGCGCGCGCACTGGAAGCATTACCTGATCCTGGGCCTGTTCAATTCCGCCCTGCCCTTCGTGCTGTTCGCCTTCGCCGCGCGCACCCTGTCGGCCTCGGTGCTGTCGGTGCTGAACGCCACCGCGCCGATGTGGGGAGCGCTGGTGGCCTTCGTGTGGGCGCGCCAGCCGGTCAGCGGACGCGCGGCGCTGGGCCTGGTGCTGGGCACCATCGGCGTGGCGCTGCTGGTCGGCTTCGACCACGTGTCCGACCTGCCCGGCGCGGGCATCGCGGTGGGCGCGGCCCTGATCGCGGCGCTCAGCTACAGCGTGGCCAGCCAGTACGCGAAATCGGCCAAGGCCGTGCCGCCCTTCGCCAACGCCCACGGCTCGATGTGGGCCGCCGCGCTGCTGGTGCTGCCGGTGATTCCGCTCTTCCCCGCGCCCGGCGAACCGACGGTCGGCATCATGGCCGCCGTGCTCGCGCTCGGCGTCCTGTGCAGCGGCATCGCCTACATCATCTACTTCAAGCTGATCGAGGAAGTGGGCACCACCTCGGCCCTGACGGTGACCTTCCTGAACCCGGTGTTCGGCATCCTGTGGGGCGCGATCTTCCTGCATGAAGTGGTGGGCTGGCACACGCTGGCCGGATCGGCCATCGTCCTCCTGGGCACGGCGCTCGTGACCGGTTTCACCCCGTCCTTCCTGCGCGCACCGGCTGCCGCGCAAGGGAAATGATGGGCGAGCTGAGCATTCCCCTGCCCGCGGGCTACCGCGTGCGGGACGTGCTTGCCTTCCACAGCCGCGATGCCGAAGGCGTGGCCGAGCGGATCGCCGAACACGGCCTGCGCAAGGGCATCCTGCTGGGTGGCGTGCCGGTGCTGATCGAGATCGATTTCCATCGCGAGGAAACGGAGAGCACGGCCCTGTGCCGCATCCTTCCCGACAGCGCGCTCACGGCGGCGCAGCAGCAGGCCGTGCAGGACGCCTTGCTCAACATGCTGGGCCTGCGCATCGACCCGGCCGCCTTCGCCGACTTCGCGCGCGCCGATCCGGTGCTCGGCCCGCTCCTGGCGCGCCAGCCCGGCCTGCGCATCGTGCAGTCGGCCACCGTGTTCGAAGCCCTGACCTGGGCCATCATCGGCCAGCAGATCAACCTGGGCTTCGCCATCGCCCTGCGCCGCACCCTGATCCAGCTTGCCGGCCGCCCGCACTCGAGCGGCCTGTGGTGCTACCCGGAAGCCTCCGACGTCGCCCGCTTGCAGCTGGAAGACCTCACCAGCCGCAAGTTTTCGCGTGCGAAGGCCGAGACCGTGCTGCGCCTGGCCCGGCTGGTCGACGAAGGCAAGCTGTCGCTGGCGCGCGAGCGCGATCCGATGGAGGTCAGCCGCGAGCTGCTGGCCGTCAAGGGCATCGGCCCATGGACCGTCAACTACGCCTTGCTGCGCGGCTACGGCTACCCCGACTGCTCGCTGCACGGCGACGTGGCGGTGCGCACCGCCTTCCATCAACTGATGGGCGGTGAAGCGCGGCCGGACATCGCCGAAGCCGAACGCCTGCTGGAGCGCTACAAGCCGCACCGGACCATGGCCGCCGCCTACCTCTGGGCCAGCCTCAGCGACCAGGCTGGCTGAACTCAGTTCCAGCGCGGCAGGCCTTCGAACTGCTGCGCTCCTTCTCCCGCGAACCGGATCAGCTCGGCCAAGGGCACGGTGGCCAGGTTATCCCGGCCGTAATGCCCGCCGAGCGCGCTGGGAATCTTGAGGCAGTACTTGCGCCCGTCCGTGAGCGGCCCGAGCGCCGCCTCGGCCAGGCGGACGACTTCCGGCATGTACCAATCGTTGAGAAAATCCTGGTTATAGGACAGCGCGTCGAAGTCGGCCCGGCTGCGGGCCAGCGGTTCGCAGCACAGGTCTTGCGGCCGCAGCCGCCAGTAATGGTCGTCCTCGTCGCGGATGATGAGGTTACCGAACGCATTGGCCCCAAGCACTTCGACGGCCTTCAGGCCGACCCAGCCCCAGGACTCGTTGATATCGTCGACATGGATCATCGTTCCCCCTTGCAGTGCGACCGGCATGTGCCAGCCTTTGCCGGTTTGACCGGGCGGGTGCGGGGAGATTGCAGGCGAACGCAGCAGGTTTGACCTGGATCGAGCGAAGTCTGGGCCAACATCGCGGCGAAAATGAAAAAAGCCGCTGATCCTTGCGAATCAACGGCTTTTCGAATTCTGGTTGCGGGGACAGGATTTGAACCTGTGACCTTCGGGTTATGAGCCCGACGAGCTGCCAGACTGCTCCACCCCGCGTCTGATGCTTCGTATTATACGCAGCTTCCACCTTTTAGGCAAACTCAATCCCGCCGAGATGTGCGATTGCAGCAGCTTATGGCTCATGCATAGGGGGCGCGGGCCGCTTTTCCTGCCCTTGCCGGACTACATGAGCACTCCAATCAGTGTAAAGTAAAGGGCAATACCAATTCGTCGATGACCTATGAAATTCTGCTCCGAGTGCGCCCATCCTGTCGCGCTGGCCATTCCTGAAGGCGACAACCGGCCGCGCTACGTCTGCACGCACTGCCACACGATCCATTATCACAATCCCAAGCTGGTCATCGGTTCCATTCCCGTCTGGGAACAGGACGGCAAGCTGCAAGTGCTGCTGTGCCGCCGCGCCATCGAGCCGCGCTACGGCTACTGGACCCTGCCGGCCGGCTTCATGGAAAACGAAGAAACGACCGAGCAGGCCGCCGTGCGCGAGACCGAAGAGGAAGCCGGCGCCAACGTCGAGCTCGGCAACCTGTTCACCCTGCTGAACGTGGCGCACGTCCACCAGGTGCACCTGTTCTACCTGGCGCGCCTGCGCGACCTCGATTTCGCGCCGGGCATCGAAAGCCTGGAGGTGAAGCTGTTCACCGAAGCCGAGATTCCCTGGGACGAGCTGGCCTTCCCCACTATCCGCAGCACACTGGAACTCTTCTTCGCCGACCGGATCAAAGTCCGCGAGGGCGGCAGCTATGGTTTCCACAGCCGGGACATCGTGCGCCCCATGCTCGCGCCGCGCGAGCCCGACTGACCCGGCGAGGCCCGCATGATCCCCTGGCTCGAGAGCGATACGCCTTTTCCCGACGTGTCCGAGGCATTGACCGTGGACGCGCCGGGCCTGCTCGCGGCCGGCGCCGACCTCTCGCCCCAGCGCCTGCTGCTTGCATACCAGAATGGGATCTTCCCCTGGTTCTCGGAAGGCCAGCCCATCCTGTGGTGGAGCACCGACCCGCGCATGGTGCTGTTCACCGACCAGTTCAAGGTCAGCGACAGCCTGAAGAAGACCCTGCGCAAGGTCGAGTCCAGCCGCCTCGAGGGCGGCCCTTGGGAGGTGCGCTTCGACACCGCCTTCGAGGACGTGATGCGCGCCTGCGCCGCGCCGCGGCGCGACGGTCCCGGCACCTGGATTTCGGAAGACATCATCGACGGCTACACGGGCCTGCACGGCATGGGGTATGCCCACTCGTCCGAGGTCTGGCTGAACGGCGAGCTGGTCGGCGGCGCCTATGGCGTGTGCATCGGCCGCATGTTCTATGGCGAATCGATGTTCGCGCGCGTCTCGGACGCTTCCAAGGTGGCGCTCGCCTACCTGGTGTCCTTCCTGCGCGGGCATGGCGTGCGCATGATCGACTGCCAGCAGGAGACCGGCCACCTGGCCTCGCTGGGCGCGGCGCCGA
>CAMPHU010000094.1 GCA_946886065.1 uncultured Massilia sp.
TCGGGCGGCATGGAATACGCGCGCGACATGGCCGAGCAGATGCAGAAGGACGGCCAGGGCATCATCCTCGACCAGTTCGCCAACTTCGACAACCCGCGCGCCCACTACGAGACCACCGGCCCCGAGATCTGGCGCGATACCGAAGGCCGCATCACCCACTTCGTGAGCGCGATGGGCACGACCGGCACCATCATGGGCGTGTCGCGCTACCTGAAGGAGCAGAACGAAGCGGTGCGCATCGTCGGCGCCCAGCCCGAGGAAGGTTCCTCGATCCCGGGCATCCGCAAATGGCCGGAAGCCTACCTGCCGAAGATCTTCGAGAAAGCCCGGGTCGACCAGGTGGAAAACGTGAGCCAGGCTGCCAGCGAGCAGATGGCGCGCCGCCTGGCGGCGGAAGAGGGCATTTTCTGTGGGATTTCGGCGGCAGGCGCCTGCGAAGTGGCGCTGCGCATTTCGCAGACCGTGGAGAACGCGACGATCGTGTTCGTCGTCTGCGACCGCGGCGACCGCTATCTGTCGACGGGCGTCTTCCCCGCCTGATGCATCCGCACGGCCGTCGGGTTCGGGGACGGCCGCGTCAATCCGGAGCTTTGTGTCCGGAACATTGTTGCGCTAAATGTTCAACCAAGCGGGCAGGAAACGGTGGGCCCGCGCGCAATCAGATGGCACGCATTGTGGTGCTGAGGATTGGCGTGCAATGCGCCAGTCCAGGCCCTGGCCGCCGCTGCGGCGAGGGCGTTATCCCAACATGGCGAATTACGCCTGCTGGTCTTTCGGTGCTGCGCCTTCTTTCGGCTTGAACTGCTTGTCGCTGATGCGGAACTTCGCACGGCGGTCGCCCATGAGGTAGCGCAGGTCGCGGATCGACAGGTCGCTGACTTCGTGCATGCGGATCAGGAGCGAAGCGCCGACCGGCAGGCGGTGGTGGCGGATCTTCGAGATCACCGGCGGCGCCACTTCGAGCGCGCGCGACAGGGCTGCGTCGTTCTTGAGACGCAGGTTTTCGATCAGGGTATCGAGCAGACGGTTCGGGTTGTATTGCAGCAGTTCATCGCCTTCCGAATCGCTGTTCATATCAATGCCGACTTGGTTTGTCATGATTCAAATTCCTATATGGGGGTTGAACGGAATCGCTGGCGGCGTTTCGAATCCGGAAATCTAATTTCGTAATTTTCTATCCAATTGTACAACTATTTCCGTCGCGCTACTTGTCAGCCAAGCGGAATAGAAACTTCGCCTCAGGCTTCGTTGTCTTGGTGCAACAATAGCCTCAATGCAATTCTCTCACAAACTCACGGAAATAATAATTGTTTTTTGGTCAATCCCTAGTGTAAGTCTAAACATATTTTGATGCCGCACGGTACGACTTATGCTGACGGGAAAGCAATAAAACGGGGGGTATGACGCAATGCGGCATATTTTCCGCAAGTTTCTGCAGAGAACCGACTGAGGCAGGCCAGGATACCCCTAGGGGGTATCTTGTCGTGGAGGTAAGACTTGCGGGGGAGAAAGCGACGAAAAGGGCGGGAAGCCTGTTACAAAGGATTACAAAATTTCCCGCCCAGCAACACTCAGCTGGAGCGCGAGAGGCGCACGGCGCGTCCCAGCTCGATCACCGACATGGCATAAAAGTAACTGCGGTTGTACTTGGTGATGGCGAAGAAGTTATCGTTCGCCACCCAGTACTCGGTCGGCTCGGCGCCGTTCTGCAGGTCGACCAGGCCGTACAGGCGGCCCGAGGGCAGGGCGGTGTCCAGCATCACGCCGGCCGCCCGCAGTTCTTCGGGGCGCAGGGTGGCGTCCAGGCCGCGGCCCAGCAGCTCTTCCCAGGTGCGGTTGGGCGAGACGTCGGCCGCGAACACGGGCGGGCCGCGGTGCTCGGCGTTCCAGCCGTGCTGGACCAGGAAATTGGCCACGCTGCCGATCGCATCCGCCGGCGAGCCGCGCAGGTCGATGCGGCCGTCGCTGTCGAAGTCGACACCGTATTTCAGGATGTTGCCGGGCATGAATTGTGGCATGCCCACCGCGCCCGCGAAGGAGCCCAGCAGATCGAGGGGATCGCTGTTGCGCTCGCGCGCCAGCATCAGGGTGTTGGCCAGTTCGCTGCGGAAGAAGGCCTTGCGCGCTTCCTGGTTCGGCGTTTCCGGATAGGCGAAGGCGAGGGTGGCCAGCGTGTCCACGACGCGGAAGCGGCCGGTGTCGCGGCCATAGATGGTTTCCACGCCGATGATGCCGACGATGATCTCGGCCGGCACGCCGTAGGCGGCTTCGGCGCGCGCCAGGGCGTCGGCGTTCTCGTTCCAGAAGCGCACGCCGGCATTGATGCGGATCGGCTCGATGAAGCGCTCGCTGTAGGCTTGCCAGTTCTTCGGCTTGCCCGGCGGCGCCGGCTTGACCAGCTGCACGGCCGAGTCGACGAAGCGCACCTTGCCGAAGATGGCTTCCAGTTCGGCGCGCTGGAAGCCGCGCTGGGCCACCATCTCGTCGATGAAGGTCCGCACGGATTGCCACTCGAGGAAGTTCATGTGCTCGCCGTCGTAGTCGATCACGGCGGCGGCGGCAGCGGCCGGCAGGACGCGGGCCTTGGGTTTGACGCCGGCTTTCTTGCCCCTGGCCGGCTTGGCCTTGGCGCTCTTGGCGCTTGTTTTGGCGGCCTTGGACTTGGCTTTCGCGTGCACCGCATGGGCACGGGATTGCGTGGTGGATTCTTTGGCAAAAGCTTGCGCTTCGCCCTGGGCGGCAAACGCCAGCGCCAGTGCGGCGAACAGGGGAACGAACGGTTTCATCTGACTTGCGACAATAAGCTCTTCAACGTGGCGGCAAGCCGGGGATCGGCTTGGACGGGCGCATAACGCCAGGCACTGTAGCGGTGCAGGAAGTCGGCGGCGGCAGCGCGGCTGGGCGCTGCCAGGTGGGAGGCTGCCGCGACCCGGGCCGCGTAGGCGGTCGGCCCTTCGTCCGCTGCACGTGCCAGGCCGTGCTGGCCAAGGCGCTTGCACAGCACCGAGTATAGCGCTTCGACCGGATGAATTGCCCTGCGGCGAATTAAAATTCCATAGAGCAGCAACAAAATTCCCGTGCTTGTTAGCAGGGCGACAAAAGGCCAGCCGCTCAAGCCGGCCTGCAGGCTGCTCACCACGTTGCGCTGGCGTTCCGGCGTGTAGTTGAGCACCCACTGGTTCCAGCCGTTGTTGACCGCGCCCAGCGCGTTGCGCAGCTGGCCGTACCAGTTGCCGCTGTCGCGGCTGAGATCCAGTCCGCGGAGCGCTTCGATGCCGAAGGGCGCCGGCATCCGCACCGCCGCGCTCAGGCCGCGCCGCACGCGTTCCGGCGCCACCGCCGCGGTCGGGTCCACGCGCACCCAGCCGCGCCGCGCCAGCCAGACCTCGGCCCAGGCATGGGCGTCGGATTGCCTGACTGTCATGTAGCCGTCGACCGGATTGAGCTCGCCGCCCTGGTAGCCGGTCACCACCCGCGCCGGCACGCCGGCCGCGCGCATCAGGAAAACAAAGGCGCCCGCATAGTGCTCGCAGAATCCGGCGCGGGTCTGGTACAGGAATTCGTCCACCGTATGGCGGCCGAGCAGGGGCGGCTCCAGCGTGTACGCATACGGCTGCTCGCGGAACCGGCGCAGCACCGCCTCGACGCGGCGCGCCGGCTCGGGCTCGCGGCGCAGGTCCAGGCCGGCCTGCAGCGCGCGCGGGTTGTAGCCGTAGGGGAGCAGCAGCCAACGGTTGGGATTGTCCAGGCGCTCGCCCCCCTGCAGCGCATAGTCGAGGTGCGAGCTGGCGCGGTAGCGCACGCGCTGCTGCGGCGCGGCGCCGACGGTCAGTTCGAATTGCGATGACACCTGCGTGACCCGTCCCGGCAGCGCCGGCACGCGGCCCGGCATCTCGAGCGTGAACACCCAGCGCGCCGGGGAAGGCTCCAGCGTCACTTCGTAGGACACGGCCGGTCCGCCGACCGAGAGATGCAGATCGTCGGCGGAGCGCCGTTCCGGACTGCGGGTCCAGGTCAGCCCGTCGAAGGCATCGAGCACCGGGCCGCGCCAGTAGAGCCGCGCCTGGGCCGGCACCGGCCCGTCGAAGCGCACCCGGAACACCGGCTCGCTTGACAAGGCGAGCGCCGACATCTGGCCCGGCGCCATCTGGTCCGACAGTCCGGACTTGCCGCCGCCGGCGCCGGAGGCGCCCCACAGCGGACCGTTAATACGCGGGAAGACCACGAACATCATCAGCGCCAGCGGCGCGGCCAGGGCCAGCGTGCGCGCCGCCATCCGGAAGCGGGCGCGCAGCGGCGGCACGGCGCCGGTGAACTGGAAGGAGAGCTGGGTGGTCAGCAGCGCCCATACCGCCAGCACCATCAGCAGCGCGCTGAAGATGCTCTGCGAGTAGAAGAAGTTGGTCAGGACCAGGAAGAAACACAGGAAGATCACCACGAACAGGTCGCGTCGCGCATGCATCTCGAGCATCTTGAAGGCGACCAGCAGCACCAGCATGGCCACCCCGGCGTCGCGCCCCAGCAAGGTCTGGTAGCTGGTCTGCACCCCGATCATGGCCAGCACGGCGACCGGCATCAGCACCAGGCTGGAAGGCATGCGCTTGCCGCGCAGGGTGATCGCCGCGCGCCAGGACAGGATGGCGCCGCACAGCAGCGAGATCCAGGCAGGCAGGTGGCGCGCATGCGGCAGCAGCACCAGCAGCGTGCTGCCCAGCAGCAGCAGGGTGTCGGCCTTGTCCCGTGGCAGGCGGGGAGCGCTGCGCGCCTTCATGGCTGCTCCCCTTGTCCATACAGGGCCAGCGCGCGCAGGCAGGCCGCCTGGTGCGCCGCGCCCAGGGCCGCGTCGTAGCGCAGCGCGCCCAGGCGGAAGGCATAGGGCAGGGCGCGCTGCTCGGCGTCCAGCACCCAGCGCGTCATGCGCGACAGGCGCGCCTCCACGCCCAGCTGGGCGGGCAGGGCGTCGAAATCGAGCACCAGGTCGCTGCCTTCCCCGCCTTCGAAATGCTTGGTCACCAGCTGGCCGCCGAGCGCAGGGTCGAGGCGCGCGATCTGGCGCCAGGCCAGCTGGCGCGGCGAGTCGCCGGCCTGGTAGCTGCGCACGCCCGCGAAGTCGTCGCTGCCGGCCGCGCGCACCTGGCTGCCGCTGTTGCCGACCAGGGGCAGGGCGGGCGCGCCGTCTTCGGGGCGCGGATAGACCAGGGCGCGCAGGCCGGGCCGCCAGTAGCTCCAGGCGTGGAACAGGCCGAGCGGGAAGCGGGTGGACAGCTTGACGCGCGGCGGCGCCAGCCAGCCGCGCTGCGCGGTCGGCATCGCCAGCACCACGCTGGCCTGGGAGCCGGCCGCCACGTCCGTCACGTGGCGCGGCTCGGCGATTTCGGAGAAATCCGCCCGGACGGCGTAGCGCGCCAGGCGGGTGCGGTTGGCGATCTGGAGTTCGAACTGGGCTTCCTGGCCTGCGAACACGGGCGCCACGCGGCCCTGCTGCAGGCGCAGCTGGGCAAGGTTGCGGTAGGTGGCGACCATGTCGACCAGGGAGCAGGAGACGGCCAGGAAGGTCAGCGCGAAGCCCAGGCCCAGGGTGTAGTTGACGGAACCGATCAGGAGGATCAGCAGCAGCGCGGCGAAACCCAGCCCCGCCTTGCTCGGCAGGATGAACACGCGGCGCTGCGACAGCAGCACTTCGCCGGTGTCGAGCGCGCCCTTGCGCGGCAGCCAGGCGCCGGTGGTGCGCCGCAGCCAGCCACGGAAGCCTGTCTTCGCCATCAGACGGGAACGGATTTCTGCAGCTGCAGCACCAGGTCGCGGCTGGCGAGGGCGGCGCCGTGGGCCGCCTTGAGCGGACGCAGGCGGTGCGCGCAGACCGGCACCAGGACGGCCTGGATGTCTTCCGGGATCACGTGGTCGCGCCCTTCGAGCGCGGCCCAGGCGCGCCCGGCCTGCAGCAGGGCGATGGCGGCGCGCGGCGACAGGCCTTCGGCGAACATGCCGTTCTGGCGCGACGCCTGGGCCAGGGCCTGCACGTAGGTCACCAGGGCGCTGGACGCGTGGATGCCGCGCAGCGCCCGCTGGGCCTGGGCCAGTTCGGACGCGTCCATTGCCGGCTGCAGGGTGCGCAGCATGGCGCGCCGGTCTTCGCCCATCAGCAGGGCGCGCTCGGCGGCGGCGTCCGGGTAGCCCAGCGAAAGGCACATCAGGAAGCGGTCGAGCTGGGACTCGGGCAGCGGGAAGGTGCCGACCTGGTTGGCCGGGTTCTGGGTGGCGATCACGAAGAAGGGCTCGGGCAGGGGCCGGGTCACGCCATCGGCCGTGACCTGGCGCTCCTCCATCGCTTCGAGCAGGCCGGACTGGGTCTTGGGCGTGGCGCGGTTGATCTCGTCGGCCAGCAGCACCTGGGTGAAGATCGGGCCGGGATGGAACACGAAGCCGTTGTTCTCGCGTTCGTAGACCGAGATCCCGGCCACGTCGGCCGGCAGCAGGTCGCTGGTGAACTGGACGCGGTTGAACCTGAGGCCGAGGGAGATCGCCAGCGCGTGCGCGAGCGTGGTCTTGCCGACCCCGGGCAGGTCTTCGAGCAGCAGGTGGCCGCCCGCGAGCAGGCAGGTCAGGGCGAGACGGACCTGCTCGTCCTTGCCGATCACGACCTGGCCGACCTGGCGCGCGGCGGCATGCAGTTGTTTGAACATAGGGCCTGATAGGTTGTTCATCTGGGAAGCCCGCCGTGCGGAGTGGGCGGCCGGCATGGTAGATTAGCGCCATCGGCAACCCTTGTACTCCGGCAGCAACAAGCCGTCGCATCGATTCTATGCGAGAACGGCGGCGCGGGTGTGCATGGATGAGCACTGGCGAAAGACCAAGCATAATGAGCACAGCAATTTACAGCCACCCGGACTGCCTGCGCCACGACATGGGCAGCTGGCATCCGGAGTCCCCGTCGCGCCTGCAGGCGATCGACGACCAGCTGATCCTGGCGCGCCTGGACGGCCTGATCGAGCAGCGCAGCGCGCCGCTGGCCGACACCGCCGATATCCTGCGCAACCACACGCCGGGCGCGCTGGCGCTGGTGCGCGACCACGTGCCGGCGACGCCGGGCGACTACTACCCGCTCGACGGCGACACCTCGCTCTGCCATTACAGCTACCAGGCGGCGCTGCGCGCGGCCGGGGCCGCGGTGGCGGCCACCGACGCCGTCATCGCCGGCAGCATCGATAACGCCTTCTGCGCGGTGCGCCCGCCGGGCCACCACGCCACGCCCACCGAGCCGATGGGCTTCTGCCTCTTCAACAACGTGGCCATCGCGGCGCGCCATGCGATGGAGGTGCACGGGCTGGAGCGGGTGGCGATCGTCGACTTCGACGTCCACCACGGGAACGGCACGGCCGAGGCCTTCCGCAGCGACCCGCGGGTGCTGATGGTGAGCTTCTTCCAGCACCCGTTCTATCCGTACGGCGATCCGGAGCCGATCACCGCCACCCAGGTGAACGTGCCGGTGCCGGCGCGGGCCGACGGCGAGGCGGTGCGCAAGCTGGTCCAGGAACAGTGGCTGCCGGCGCTGCATGCGCACCGGCCGCAGATGATCTTCATCTCCGCCGGCTTCGACGCGCACCGCGACGACGACATGGGCGGGATGGGGCTGGTCGAGGCGGACTATGCGTGGATCACGCGGCAGGTGATGGCGGTGGCGAAGCAGTATGCGCAGGGGAGGATCGTCAGCTGTCTCGAAGGCGGGTACGAGCTGTCGGCGCTGGGGCGGAGCGTGGTGGCGCATTTGAAGGTGCTGGCTGAACTCGAGTAGGAGGGGGCTCAAGTTCGCCCGCACTGAGCTAACGCAACCAAATGCCAAATAAGCCAAATAAACCACACTCCAAAAAAAGCACGAGTGTTCCCTTTGACACGTGCATATGTCAGTACTAGAGTCGATCTCGGCCTAAAGAAATGGCCCGTCGGACACTCCGGCGCAACCATAATCAAGGAGAAGACAGTGAGACAAATCCGCATGCTGTGCGCGCTGTGCCTGCTTTTGATTTCCGGTATCACCTCTGCCGCCAACTACACCCTCTGGATCAACGGACGAACGGGCGGCGGCCAGATCGGCAACTACAACGACTTCACCTATTGGGGCCCCGCCACTACCGCGGCCGGGGTCAACAAGAAGGCCGTCAACTGGGACGGCCGCAGCAGTATTTCCTCGCAAAGCGGCAAGATCCGCGACGCGCTCGACTGCTTCTGCACCGGCGCCAACTGGTGCTACGTCGCCACCCACAGCGCCGGCGACCTGATGATGGGCTACACGATGGCCAATTACGGCGGCTCGGCGCGCTACAAGAAGAACGCCTCGCCCAACTCGAGCGGCGTATGCGGCAATTCCGACGGCGGCACCCAGACCGGCTGGAACATCAAGTGGGTGCGCGCCGCCTCGGGTGCGGCCGGCGGGTCCGAGCTGTCCGACGCCGGTTCCTGGACCACGTCCGAGCCGCTGGTGCAGGACCTGAAGACCACGACCGCGCGCGCCATGTACAACCACAACACCACGCGCAACGTCTGGTTCTACATGTATGCCGGCGCCAAGGGCACGGCCTACTCCGGCATCCTGCCGGGCCAGGACGACGAGGCCGTGGCCTACCACAGCACCGGCGGCGTGTCCGGCAGCTCGGGCGGTTCCTACTGCAACCCGAGCGACTGGTGGTGCAACGACCTGACCCTCGGCACGGCCGCCAACGAAGGCGGCAGCGCCAAGTGGAGCTACCACTCGGTGGCCTTCCGCGACGACAACGAGGCCTATAACCACTACGCCAGCGGCAACTGGGGAGGCATCGTGGGCGTCGTCCGCAACGCGGTCGTGAATTCCGCGTACTGAGCGTGCCTACCGAAGCACGCAAGCCGCGCCGCCTTGCCTGGTCGATCGGACTGGGCATCGCGGTCCTCGCCGCCGCCGGGTTCTACCTGGCGCGCGGCGGCGAGGCCGGCACCCGACATGCGACGGCGGCGCCGCCGCCGGCAAGCGGCCCGCAGTTCTTCGGAAAGCTGCCGGAGCCGGGCGGCCTGGCCGTTCCGGACGGCCGCGAGGAGCGGCGCCGCCTGCTGGTGGAGCAGGTGCAGCAGACCGACCAGGCCTATTGCAGCTATCTCGAAGGCAGCAAATACCCTCACGAATCGCAGCCGATCTCCCGCAATCCGGACCAGACCTGGCCGAACCGGCCGGTGATGGAAATGAACCCGATGCGCACCCAGGGTGGCGGCAGCAGCGACAAGGTGCTGCTCCAGACCTCGCAGTCGCGCGTCTACCTGGCGGCGGGGGAGGCGGCCGCCTTCTCGCTGCGCGCGGTCGACGCCCAGGGGCAGACGGTACCGCTGGTGGTGACACGCGCACTGGCGCAGGGCATGACCTACGGCGCCAGCCGTCCCACGGCCCAGGTGACGCTGCCTTTCGCGGACGATGGCGGCGGGGCCGACCCGGTGGCGGGCGACGGCGCGTTTGCGGGGGTGTTGTCGCCGGCCCAGACCGGGCTGGCGGGCTTCCACGGCACCATCCGCACCGAGGTGCGCTACACGGCGGGCGGCCGCAGCGGCTTTGCCCTGTTCGACGTGATCTACACGCCCACCCTGCCGGCCTCCTGGACCGGCCAGGTGCGCGAAGCCACCGAGAACGGCTCGCTCAGCTTCTACCTGCGCCTCGACGTGCGCCAGCCGGGCCGCTATGTCGTCACCGGCCGGATCGACGACGCGCGCGGCAAGCCCTTCGCGCTGGCGACCTTCAACGACGTGCTTGGGGTTGGTGCGCAGGACGTCAAGCTGGGCGTGTTCGGCAAGCTGCTGCTCGATGGCGCGCCACAGCTGCCGCTGGTGCTGCGCGATGTCGACGGCTACCTGCTGCGCGAGAACCTCGATCCGGACCGGCTGCTGCTGCCGCGCCTGGAGGGCAAGGTCTACGCCAGCAAGACGCAGTCGCCGAAGGGGTTCTCGGACGCCGAGTGGCAGAGCGAGGAACGCAGCCGCTACCTGACCGAGTACGCGAAGGACCGCCGGCTCGCGCGCGCCAGGCTGGCGGCGTTCGACCCGGGTCAGGCGCCGCCGCCCGGCGCCTGCGCCCAGCCTGGCGGCTGAACCGCTGCTGCCGGGCTTTCGCTGTCAGCCCGGCAGCAGCGGCAACCGGTCGACCATCATGGCGACGCCGATCGCGCCACACAGCATCCCGCACCAGAACCAGCGCATGAATGGGCGCATCAATGGGTGGATCAATGGGCGCCCCGGCGGGCGCTTGTCGAGTTGTCGCACTTTCATCCTTGTCTCCTCCCCCGGCTCTGACGGCCGAAGGAAAGTGTGCGCGCGAAATGTTTCAATCGCGTTGCAACGCATCAAGAAACAACGCCGGTGTAGTGGGGAAAGGGGCCGCCAGCGTAAAATAGCGCCTTGAACGAAAGATAAAGAGAGCAAGAGCATGTCGATACAATGGTTCCCGGGGCACATGAATGCGGCCAAGAGGGAAGCGGCCGAGCAGATGGAGAACATCGACATCGTGGTCGAGGTCCTGGACGCGCGGCTGCCGGAGGCGAGCTGTAACCCGCTGGTGGAGGAGATCCGCAAGTTCCGCCAGCGCCCCTGCCTGAAGGTCCTGAACAAGATCGACCTGGCCGATCCCGCGGCCACCGCCGCCTGGAAGGCCTACTATGACGCCCAGGAAGGCGTGACGGCCTATCCGATGACGACCAAGAAGCCGGCCGACGTCGCGCGCATCCCGGCGCTGTGCCTGGGACTGGCGCCGCACCGCGGCGTCCCGACCAAGCCGCTGCGCATCATGATCATGGGCATCCCGAACGTGGGCAAGTCGACCCTGATGAACGCGCTGCTCAAGAAGCGCGTGGCCAAGGTGGGCGATGAGCCGGCGGTGACCAAGACCCAGCAGCGCCTTTACCTGGACAAGCACACGGTGCTGGTCGATACCCCCGGCATGCTGTGGCCGAAGATCGCGATGGCGAGCGACGGCCTGGCACTGGCGGCCAGCCACGCGATCGGTTCGAACGCGCTGATCGAGGAAGAAGTGGCCGAATACCTGGCCAGCGTGCTGCTGGAACGCTATCCGCAGCTGCTCACGGCGCGTTATGGCCTCAAGACCGAGGGCATGGACGGCGTGGACGTGATCGAAGGCGTGGCGGCGCGCCGCGGCTACCGCGTGCGCGGCGGCGAGTTCGATTACGAGAAGGCCTCGCACATGCTGCTGCAGGACTACCGCAGCGGCGCGCTGGGCCGCATCAGCCTGGAGACGCCGGAAAGCCGGGCCGCCAGCCTGGCGCGGCACGCTGCCGAGATGGCGGAGAAGGAGCGCATCGCGGCCGAGAAGGCGGCCGAGAAGGCGGAGCAGGCGGCGCGCGGCAAGCGGGGGACGTGAACACCGGATGCACCGTGCCGGTTCGAGCGGGTAGCAATCTCAAGCAATCATGCCGATATGTTCAGTGCTCGTACGCGCTGAAAGCTTTCGCGGTCACGGGTGACGAAGAACATATTCGGCGTGCCTGCACCAAGTACATGCAGCGGCCGGGTGCTCGTCACCTGTTCCCAGAAGGATCCCGTCTCATGGCCGTCACCGAGGACCGAGAAGCCGTACAGGTTGACATGATTGCGCTTCGGGATAATCTGCGGCATTGAATCGAAGACGTACCATTCGTCGAAACCGGGCGCCGGCAACTCTGCAGGGCGGACGATTTCATTGCTGATCGCGGTAGTCTCGACGGCACTCCAGCCCATGCGCATCTCGTCTTGAGACGGCACGTATGGGCCGCTGTCGCAGGCAGTAATCGCGACCCGCTTCCCAAGCACCAGTTCAGGCGCGACTTTTATCAGATCGGCGAGCGAGGGATCCCATGCTGCGGACCACTGAATGGCCCAGTATCCGTATCGTTCGGCATGATTCATCGAAGAGTTTCCGGCACTATTCCTTGCCTATTCTTTCGGCGGTTCGCCGAAACGGAAGCTCGACACCGCCAGGCTCCCGAAGAAAGCATCCTCGTGATACACGCAGGCCGCCGCTTCATCCTCTGCCGCCCCCAGCGCCACCATCAGCGGAATCAAATGCTCCTCGCGCGGATGCGCGGCCCTGGCCTGCGGCGCCTCGCTCCAGCGCAGCAGCGCCTGTTCGCGTTCACGCGGCGGCAGGTCCACTACCGCATGCCGCAGCCAGGCGTCGAAGGCATGCGAGGCCGCCCGGCCCGCCGGCCCGAACTGGCGCAGGTTATGGAAGGACAGTCCGCTCCCGACGATCAGCACGCCCTCGTCGCGCAAGGGCCTGAGCGCGCGCCCGGCGGCGATGTGCGCGGCCGGATCGAGGTCGCGCCGCAGCGACATCTGCACCACCGGGACGTTCGCCTCCGGATAGACCGGATACAGCATCGAGAAGGTGCCATGGTCGAAGCCGCGCTCGGGATCGAGTTCGGCGTCGATGCCCGCGCCGGCCAGCAGGCGCGCCACCTGGCCGGCCAGCGCAGGGTCGCCCGGCGCGGGATAGCGGATCTGGTAGGTATGGGGAGGAAAGCCGCCGTAGTCGTAGATCATGCCGGGCGCGCTGCCGGAGGACAGCATGAAGTGCGGCGCTTCCCAGTGGCTGGTCACGACCAGCACCGCGCGTACCGCATCGCGGTTTTCCTGCCGCATCGCCACGAGCGAGGCTTCGAGGCGGTCGTAGGCGGCGCCGACCTGCTCCTTCATCCACGGCCAGGGGCCGCCGCCATGCGAGACGAAATAGGTGGGTAGGGTAGCCATGGGCGCTCCTCTCGAAAGCTTGGTAACGCCCATGGTAGCCGATCGGTCTAGACCTTGCTGGCGCCCCGTGCCACTTCCATCAGCGCGAACAGGCGCGCGCAGCGCATCCAGGCCAGCACCGCCACCGCCAGCTGGGTCAGCAGCAGGGCGCCGATGAAGCCGGCCACGCCCAGCGGCGGGGTGTTGATGCGCGCCACCGCCAGCAGGGCCGCCAGCACCAGGCCAAGGATCGTCACACCCAGGTAGGTACCCATCACCGCCAGCGGGCGCCGCGCCAGCACGCGCAGGCCGGCAAACCAGGCCTTGACCGCCGAGGTGCGGCGGCGGTCGAGCGCCAGCACGGCACGCCCCTGGTCCAGGGTCGCGTGCACGACCAGGAACAGCAGGGCCGCCAGCACCTGGGCCGCGGTCATCGCCAGGCTGGCGTCGGACGGCACGATGGCCGCGGCGCCGCGCTCGCTGGCCGCATCGATCGCCACGCCGGCCAGCGCGCCCGCCAGGCCAAGCGGCAGCAGTGCCCAGACCAGCATGCGCGCCAGGCGTCCGTATTCCAGCACGCCGCCCGCCACCAGGGCCGCGAAGCCCGGGACCTGGGGGGCGCGCGCCGCCGTGATCGCGGCGCCGGTCAGCAGCGGTGACAGCAGCAAGGTCAGCACCAGGGCCGCGATGCCGCCGCCGGTCATGGCGGCGCCGTATTGCTTGCCCATGCCGGCGAGGTCGTTGATCGAGGCCAGGTCCAGGCGCCGGGCCAGCTCCGCCGCCTGGGCCGAGTGGTCGAAGGCCGTGCCCAGCATGTTCCAGACCGGCAGGGAGGCCGCCAGCGCCGGCAGCAGCAGGGCAAGGAGCCACAGCAGCACGAGGCGCCATTGCAGGGCCGGACGGGTGGCGCGAAGCGGCGCCGGCAGGCGGCTCGGGGACGCACTGGTTGTGGTCGGCGGCACTGCCGCCTGCTTGTCGAGGAGAGCGGTCATGGTCGTCATACGGTGGCGATCAGGGAAAGGACGAGTTGGACGAAGGCGGCGAATTCGCCGGCCCAGCGGGTCGACGCGCTGCGGTCGGCCTTGAGCGTGCGGCTGTCGTCGAGCTTGTTGACGTCGAGGTAATGGCCGCGGCGCGGGTCGAGCTGCGCCGACACAGCCTTGGTCGGGCGTACCCAGGTGAAGGTGCGCCAGTGCTCGTCGGTGTCCCACAGCACCGTCTCGCTGCTGCCGTCGGCGAACTTCACCACCAGGGTCTGCGGTACCGGGGCGCCGCCGCGGCGCAGGGTGACGGCGGTGCGGAAGGGGAAGGGACCGGTGCCCGCGGCCGGGTTCGGATGGGCCTTGTCCCATTGTTCGCGGATGCCCTCGATGCGCTTGTCGACCGCTTCCTGGGTGTCTTCCACCTGCTTGCCGTCCACCAGGCGCGTGCCCGGCAGCGGCAGCACTTCCTCGCTGGCGATCTCCGCCACGCGGTCGTCCACCCTGGCCGTGGCGAACACCTGCTGGGCGAATACCCGCTCGACCGCGGCGCGCTGACCGCTGCCGTCGGCCAGCGCCTCGCGCAGGTCGGCGATGCTCGGATGGCGGAACTTCCAGCGGCGGTAGTACTCCTTGAAGCCGCGCTCCATCGCCTCGCGGCCGATGCGCGCTTCCAGGTCGTGCATCACGGTGGCGCTGCGGGTATAGACCGGACCGATGCCCTGCAGGCGGTGCCAGGCGTTCTGGCCCGGCGCGTCGGCCGGGTTGTCGCGCGGGGCGCCCGCGCGCACGCCGTCGAAGATCTCGAAGGCCGGATCGATGCCGATCCGCTTCAGGAATTGCGGGGCAGGGTGGATCCGCTGGCCGCGCTCGCGCACCATGCGGCTGTCCCAGTATTCGTTCAGCCCTTCGTCAAGGAAGGGCTCTTCGAATTCGTTCGAGGCCAGGATGCCATAGAAGTAGCCGTGCCCGAATTCATGGATGGTCACCATGTCGAGCAGGAAGGACTCCATCGACTTCGGCTCGACCGAGTCGAAGCCCATGGCGGTGAAGAAGGTCGGGTATTCCATGCCGCCCGCTTCTTCCGCGTTATGCGGCGGGATCACCACGGTCAGGGTCTTGTAGGGGTAGGGCCCGAGGGTGCGCGAGAAGTAGGCCAGCGAATCCTTGGCCGCCTTCATCGCCGGCTCGGCGCTGGCGGCGTATTCGGGCGGGTAGATCACCTGCACCGCCACGGTTGGGCTGCCCGGGCCGGTCCAGGTTTCGACCAGCGGCTTGGCGCTCCTGTTGTCGGCCATCCAGGCGAAGTCGTGGACATCGGCCTGCACGTAGCGGCGCGTCACCATGCCGTTCTTCTCGCTTGGCGCCCCCTGCAGCTCGCCGGTGGCGCCGACCGTATAGCCGCTGGGCACGGTGAGCGTGACGTCGAAGCGGCCGAAGTCGGCGTAGAACTCCGAGTTCTGGTGGAATTCGTGCGCGTTCCAGCGCGGCGCCGTGGCCCCGCGTTCGCCCGGCAGTTCGAGCACCGCGATTTTCGGGAACCATTGCGCCACCAGGTGGAAGCTGCCGAAATAGCCGGTGCGAGCGATCACGCGCGGCAACTGGGTGGCGAAGCCGATGTCCAGCGTGGTCGAGGCGCCCGGGGCGACCGCCTGCGGCAGGTCCATGCGCACCACCGTGTGGTCGGTGGCCGGGCCCTTGTCGGGCTGGACGAAGTGCCAGGGCACGCTGGCGCCGGCCTGGCGCACGCTGCGCAGGGCGATATGGCCCCACTCGCCGTCCTTGGTGTCGACGCCGCTGCGGAAACCCTGGCCGCTCTGGCGCTGCTCGGTGAAGAAGGTGCTGCCCGCGCCTTCGAAGGCGTTCATGTACAGGTGCACGTAGACGCTGCGCACGGGGATGGCGCTGCGGTTGCGCCAGGTGAGCGCTTGCCGCCCCGTCACCCGGTGCTTGACCGGGTCGAGCGTGGCCTCGATGCGGTACTGGACCACGCGGTCCGACAGGGTCGCCTGCTCGCCATTGCGGATGCCGCCCCAGGCGTCCGGCGCGCTGGGCGTGGTCACGAAGGCGGCGTCGGGGGCGGCGAGGGCGATGCCGTCGAGCGAGGGCGGCGGCGCGGCGGCCGGCGCATTGGCGCGGACGGTCCAGGCCAGGGCCAGGCCGGCGGTCAGCAGGGCCGCACCGGCGGCGCAGGCGGCCAGCATGGAACGGCTGCGGAAACGAATCTCCATCAGGACTCCTTGTTGTGAAAGGATGAGTTTTTTTGTGCTGTGACTATATCGACAAGCTTGTCGCGGCGCCAAGGTTTTCCGACGGACGGCATGAAACCATGCTTGAAGGGCAAAAAAGACGGGCAGGCCTTGCCAGGGTTATAATCCTGCCCGTTCTGGTGCCCGCGTGCGCAGTCTGCGCGCGCAGTTAAACGGGAAACACGAAGCGGCAGTGCTACGCGCTGCAGCCAAGGTGTGCTGCCCCCGCAACGGTCAACAAGCGTCGCGTTCGTCGCGACAGGCCCCCTCGACAACCACTGTGCAGCCTGCATAGGAAGGTGAGGCGGTCCGTCTTGCAAGCCCGGATACCGGCCAGACAGGTGGAAGCGCGTTCGCACGCGGCTTCCGTTGACTCCGGCGTGCGGGGACGCAGGCCGGTGGCTTTTTCGAAAATGCATCCGACATGA
>CAMPHU010000095.1 GCA_946886065.1 uncultured Massilia sp.
GGCTGCCCATGCCGCGGTAGGACTTGTAGCTGCGGCCCTGGTACAGGATGACTTCGCCCGGCGCTTCCTCGGTGCCGGCGAACATGCTGCCCATCATGACGGTGTGCGCGCCCGCTGCCAGCGCCTTGCTGATGTCGCCCGAGTAGCGGATGCCGCCGTCGGCGATGCAGGGCACGCCGGTGCCTTCCAGGGCCTTGGCCACGTTCGAGATCGCGGTGATCTGCGGCACGCCCACGCCGGCCACGATACGGGTGGTGCAGATCGAGCCGGGGCCGATGCCGACCTTGACCGCGTCCGCGCCGTGCTCGACCAGCGCCTTGGCGGCGGCCGCGGTGGCAATGTTGCCGCCGATGACATCGACGTGCGGGTAACGTTCCTTGATCCATTTCACGCGGTCCAGGATGCCCTGCGAATGGCCGTGGGCGGTGTCCACCACCAGCACGTCCACGCCGGCCGCGACCAGCAGCTCGATGCGTTCCTCGTCGCGCTGGCCCACGCCCACGGCCGCGCCAACCAGCAGCTTGCCCTGCGAATCCTTCGACGCCAGCGGGTGCTCGTGCGACTTCTGGATGTCCTTCACGGTGATCAGACCGCGCAGTTCGAAGTTGTCGTTGACCACCAGCACGCGCTCGAGGCGGTGCTTGTTCATCAGGCGCTTGGCTTCGGCGGTGTCCGCGTCCTCCTTGACGGTCACCAGCTTTTCGCGCGGGGTCATCTTGGCGCGCGCCTCCGCGTCCAGGTCCTCTTCGAAACGCAGGTCGCGGTTGGTGATGATGCCCACCACCTGGTTGCCCTCGACCACCGGGAAGCCGCTGATGCCATGCTGTTGCGACAGCGCCATCACTTCGCGGATCTTCATGGTCGGCGGGATCGTGATCGGATCGCGCAGCACGCCTGCCTCGAAACGCTTGACACGGGCTACTTCGCGGGCCTGGTCGGCCGGGCGCAGGTTCTTGTGGATGATGCCGATGCCGCCTTCCTGGGCCATCGCGATCGCGAGACGCGATTCGGTGACGGTGTCCATGGCTGCCGACAGCAGCGGAATGTTCAGCGTGATATTCCGGGTCAGCTTGGTGCGGAGGGAGGTTTGGGCCGGAAGAACGTTGGAGTAGGCCGGGACGAGCAGCACGTCATCGAAGGTGAGTGCTTTTTGGAGGAGACGCATAGTATTTTCCTATAGGCGCAAAAGTGAATTATACAGAAAGCGGCAAATTTCGTCGCAGGCCAGCCCAAAAATTTCTCTCGCCGGTGCGTTTTGGAATTGACATCCTCCGCGCGGCGTGGCGAAATCGAGCGATCACTCAGGAAACACATCATGCCTATCAGCACTCCCCTGCGCCTCGCCGGCGCCGCCCTGCTCTTCTTCGCCACCCAGCTCGCGCATGCGCAATACGTGTGGATCGACGCCAACGGAACCCGACAGTACTCCGACCGTCCGCCGCCCCCGGGCACTCCCCCGCACAAGATCCTGAAAGCACCCGGCCGCCTGGCGTCCGCGCCGGCGCCGGAAGCCAGCCTGGGGGCCGCCAAGCCGGCTACCCCGGAAGCCAGGCCTGCGGCGCCCAAAGGCCCGCCGACCCTGGCCGAGCGCGAGCAGGCCTTCCGCAAGCGCACGCAGGAACGCGCCGAGCAGGAACGCAAGGAAAGCATGGAGGCGGAGCGCCGGCGCGAGCTGGCCGAACGCTGCGAAGCCGCGCGCGATGTCCAGGCGCAGCTGGCCTCGGGCATCCGCATTGCCCGCATCGACCAGAACGGCGAGCGCAGCTATATGTCGGATGAAGAAAAGGCCGCGAAAACGGCCCAGATGCATCGCGTATTGAAGGACTGCCGCTAGCGGCTAGGACCGGGCGCCCGGCGCGGCTGCGGCGCCCGCTTCCTTCTTGGTCGCGCGCTTGCGGCGCGAATCCTTCGGGTCCGCCACCAGCGGGCGGTAGATCTCGATGCGGTCGCGCTCGCGCAGCACGGTGTCGAGCGTCTTCTTCCTGGCGTAGATGCCGACCGGTTGGGTTGTGAGGTTAATCTCGGGAAAATCCTGCAGCACCCCGCTCTGCTCGATGGCTTCGCCGATGGTAGTGCCCAGCTTCACCTGCATCGGCCGACTCCATTCCTGCTGCGCATGGGCGTAGCAGACATAGACTTGCAGCAGCTCAGTCATACAAGGCCTCGGCGCGCTTGCAGAAGGAGTCGACCATGCTGTTGGCGATCATCCCGAACACCGGCCCCACGATCTGCTCGAGGATAATGCTCGAGAACTCGTAATGCATGTCGAAGTCGATCTTGCAGGCATCGGCGCGCAAGGCCTTGAAGGTCCAGGTGCCTTCCAGCATTTTGAACGGGCCGTCGACCAGGTGCATCTTCATCTGGGTCGGGCGCTGGTTGTGGTTCGAGGTGGTGAAGCTCTGCTTCACGCCGTGGAAGTTGATCGACAGGGAAGCCACCAGTTTCTCATCGGTGCGCTCGAGGATGCTGACACCCCCGCACCAGGGAAGAAACTTCGGATAATCTTCCACCTTCGCCACCAGGTCGAACATCTGTTCTGCGCTATATCCGAGGAAAACTGATTTGTGTACTACTGCCATTGGTCAACCGTTTGTTATGATGTTAGATAAGTTGCATGTTGCGCACCAGTAGCGCGATAAGCAGTAGTTTAACCGACACGCGAATTTTCGCTATTTCATGAGTATCGCTGACAATAAAAAAGCATTTTTCGACTACTTCATCGAGGACCGATTCGAAGCCGGCCTGGTGCTGGAAGGTTGGGAAGTCAAGGCCATCCGCGAAGGCCGGGTGCAGATCAAGGAAGCCTATGTGATGGTGCGCAATGGCGAACTGTTCCTGTTCGGCGCCCACGTGAGCTCCCTCCCCACGGCCTCGGCCTGGAGCCACCCGGAGGCCCTGCGCACGCGCAAGCTGCTGCTGCACCGCGCCGAGATCGACAAGCTGATCGGCAAGGTCGAGCGTTCCGGCTACACGCTGGTGCCGCTCAACCTGCATTTCAAGAAGGGACGCGTGAAGTGCGAGATCGGCCTTGCCAAGGGCAAGAAGCAGCACGACAAGCGCAACACGGAGAAGGACCGCGACGCCAGGCGCGAAGTCGCGGCGGCGATGAAGCAGCACCGCCGCTGATCAATCGGCCGGCGGCGGCCCCGCGGGGCTAGACCGCCGGCGCGGCGCTGCGCACCGACAGGCGCCACGCGATAAAGCTCAGCACCAGGCCCACCGCCACGCCCAGCGCCAGCTTGAACGCGCTGCCGAACAGCAGCGGCGCCACCAGCCCGGACACCAGGGCGAAGGACATCATCTGGATGAAGCCCACCATCGAGGCGGCCAGCCCGCGGTTGTCCGGGAACAGGCCCATGGCGGTCAGCTGGATCGCCGGCATCGCCACCGCCAGGCCGAAGGTGTAGACGAACAGCGGCAGCACCGCCCACGGCACCATGGCCGGGAACAGCGCGTTGTAGCCGACATTGAGCACGGCCGCGAGGCCCATCACCGCATAGCCGATCCACATCAGGCGCGCCGGCGCCTGCCTGGACGCGCGCTTGCCGCCCCAGGCCGAACCGATCACCATGCCGCCGATCAGCGGAATGAACATCCAGGCGAAGGCCGTTTCCGGCAGGCCCAGGATTTCCATCACGAAGTTGGCGGCCGCGCCGATGTACAGCGACAGGCCGCCGAAGACCATGCCCAGTGCCAGCGACAGCAGCACGAACTGCGGACGGCGCAACACCATCAGGTAGTTGCGGCCGATGGTCACCGGATGGAAGACCTGGCGCTTCTCGCGCGGCAGGCTCTCGGGCAGCAGGCGCAGGCACAACAGGATCAGGGCCGTGCCGAAGATGGCCAGGAAGATGAAGGTGGAACGCCAGCCGAAGCTCACGTGCAGCCAGCCGCCCAGCACCGGCGCGATGGCCGGGGCCAGCCCGAACACCATCATGATGTGGGACATGATCTTCTGCGCCTGCGACCCGGCAAAGCGGTCCTGGACGATGGCCTGGCCGATCACCGAACCGGCGCCGGCCGACAGGCCCTGCAGCGCGCGGCAGGCCAGCAGCGCGCCGAAGCTCGGCGCGAAGGCGGCCCCCACCGAGGCCAGGGTGTAGACGGAGAGCGCTGCCAGGATCACCGGACGGCGTCCGAAGGAATCCGACAGGGTGCCGTAGAACAGCATCATGAAGGCGAAGCAGAACAGGAACACGCTCAGGGTCTGCTGCACCGCCACCGGGCCGACGTCGAATTCGACGCCGATCGCCGGCATGGAGGGAAGATAGGTGTCGATCGCCAGCGCCCCGATCATGCCGAGGCAGGCGAGGATGACGGTCAAGAGTCGCTGCATGTGCAATGCCTTTCCAAACGAATCCGGCACTGCACCATGCAGACATCCCGGGGACGGGATTTTACTTTATTTCACAGAATTAATTTCCCGCACCCTCATTCCTAAGCGACATGCCAAAGCGGCTGGTACGCGGCATCCAGTTGCCCTGGTAATCGGCCGACACCAGGATGCGCTCGGCGCGGCCGATCAGCTTTTCGCGCGGGACCAGGCCGATGACGCGCGAGTCGCCGCTGTCGTCGCGGTTATCGCCCAGCATCAGGTAGTGATCGGCGGGAATGCGCACCGGATCGAAGTTGCGCAGCGCCAGCTTCTGCGGCAGCACCTGGATGCGCTGGCGCGCGCCGCCGACGCTTTCCTCCAGGCGGATCGCCTTCAGCTCGGTGCCGTGCGAGCGCTCGCGCGTCACTTCGGCCACCTGGTACCGGGCCGGCACGCCGTTGACGATCAGGCGCTCGTCGCGCATCTCGATGAGGTCGCCCGGCAGCGCCAGCACGCGCTTGATCAGGCGGGTGCCGTCCGGCTGGGGCGAGGTGAAGGTGACCACGTCGCCCCGGCTCGGTTCGCCAAGGCGCGCCACGATCACATCGGTCAATGGTATCTTGAGGTCGAAGGCCAGCCGGTTGACGAAGACCACGTCGCCCTCCAGCAGGTTGGGCCGCATCGATGCCGAGGGGATCGGATTCCAGTCGGCGACCGCGGTGCGGAACACGCCGAACAGGCACAGGAAAAGGATGAAGCCCTTGTTGGCGCGCAGCAGGTCTTTCACGGTCAGCCCCTGGTTGTATGGTAGAGCTGTCTTTATACGCCGGCATTCTTTAACGATGCTTAAAGATTAATTCCACTCCAGAGCCGAGTCGAACGTGGATGTCACCAAGTTGTCATATTATCCATCTACACTGCCTGCGCGACTACTTCGACGCAGACATATGGACATGAAAACCAAGGCCATCGAGGCCGAGATGAAGCTTCCGGACGGCGGCGCCTTCCTCAACCGGGAGCTGTCGCTGCTGGAATTCAACCGCCGGGTGCTGGCCCAGGCCGAGGATCCCTCGATGCCGCTGCTCGAACGCCTGCGCTTCCTGTGCATCGTGTGCAGCAACCTGGACGAATTCTTCGAGGTGCGGGTCGCCAGCCTGCTGGCGCAGCACCAGCTGGACCACGCCCATGGCGGCCTGCCCGACCACCTGGCGGCCACCCTGGAGCGCGCCAGCGCCGAATGCCGCCACCTGATCGCCCGCCAGTACAGCCTGTTCAACAACGAGATCCATCCGCAGCTGGGAGAACACGGCATCCACCTGCTGCGCCGCGGCGAGCGCAACGCCGCCCAGCGCGCCTGGGTCAAGCAGTTCTTCGACCGCGAGGTTCGTCCGCTGCTGACGCCGATCGGCCTGGATCCGGCCCACCCCTTCCCGCGCGTGATCAACAAGAGCCTGAACTTCATCGTCGAACTGGAAGGCAAGGACGCCTTCGGGCGCGGCACCGGCATCGCCATCATGAAGGCGCCGCGCGTGCTGCCACGCGTGATCCGCCTGCCCGACGAGCTCTCGGACAAGAAAGGCGCTTCCTACTGCCTGCTGTCCTCGGTGATCCAGGCCCACATGGCGGAGCTGTTCACGGGCCGCGAAGTGGTGTCCTACTCCCAGTTCCGCGTCACCCGCAACAGCGACCTGTGGGTGGACGAGGAAGAGGTCAAGAACCTGCGCCAGGCCCTGCAGAGCGAGCTCCACAGCCGCAACTACGGCTTCGCGGTGCGCCTGGAGGTGGGCCGCGCCTGCCCCGAGCACTTGTCCGCCTTCCTGCTGGACCAGTTCAACATCGACCGCTCGCGCCTGTTCACGGTCGACGGCCCGGTCAACCTGGGGCGCCTGCTGGAGGTGGTCAACACCAACAACCAGCCGGAACTCAAGTTCCCGCCTTTCGTACCGGGCTATCCGCCGAAGCTGGCCGGCCCGGACATCTTCGCCACCCTGCGCAAGGAGGACGTGCTGCTGCACCATCCCTACGAGACCTTCCAGCCTGTGATCGACTTCATCCAATGCGCGGCCAACGACCCCTGCGTGGTGGCGATCAAGCAGACCATCTACCGCGCCGGCATGAACTCCGAGCTGATGGAAGCCCTGATCGGCGCCGCGCGGCGCGGCAAGGAAGTCACCGTGATCGTGGAGCTGATGGCGCGTTTCGACGAGGAAGCCAACATCAACTGGGCCGAAAAGCTGGAACAGGCCGGCGCCCAGGTGGTGTACGGTGTGGTGGGCCTGAAGACCCATGCCAAGATGGCGCTGGTGCTGCGCCGCGAGCCGCAGGGCCTGCGCCGCTATGCCCACCTCGGCACCGGCAACTACAACCCGACCACCGCCAAGTTCTACACCGACTTCGGCCTGCTTACGGCCGACGCGGACCTGACAGCCGACGTCAACGAGGTCTTCATCCACCTCACCAGCATGACGCGGCCCAAGCAGCTCTCCAGCATCTGGCTGGCGCCCTTCTCGCTGCAGAAGGAATTGGTGCGCGCGATCCGCAACGAGGCCGAACTGGCGCGCCATGGCAAGCCGGGACGGATCGTCGCCAAGATGAATTCGCTCACCGACGAATCGGTCATCAAGGCCTTGTACGAGGCTTCCGAGGCCGGGGTGCGCATCGACCTGGTCGTGCGCGGCGCCTGCTCGCTGCGGCCCGGCGTGCCGGGCCTGTCGGAGAACATCAAGGTGCGCTCCATCGTCGGGCGCTTCCTGGAGCACACGCGGGTGTTCTACTTCCGGAACAACCTCAAGCACGACATCTGGCTGAGCAGCGCCGACTGGATGAACCGCAACCTGTTCCGGCGCGTGGAAATCGCCTTTCCGATCCGCTCGCCGGCGCTCAAGCGCCGCGTGATGCGCGAGGGACTGCATCCCTACCTGAAGGACAACATCAACGCCTGGGACCTGGCCAGCGACGGCCGCTACCGGCGCCGCAAGCCGCGCGGCAAGCAGAAACCCCTGAGCGCCCAGCAGACCTTGATGGACATGCTGGGCGGCGCCAACCACCCGGCCAAGGAGAGCGAGCATGGAACTGATCCTGTGGCGCCACGCTGAGGCCGAGCCGGGCGAACCGGACGGCGACGACCATGCGCGCGCGCTGACGTCCAGGGGCCAGCGCCATGCCGCCAGAGTCGGAGCCTGGCTCGACCGCGCGCTGCCGGCCGACTGCCGCATCCTCACCAGTCCCGCCAAACGCTGCGTGCAGACCGTGAAGGCCTTGGGGCGGCGCTATGAAGTCGCGGAGGCGCTGGACACCGGTTCCAGCGCCGAAGCCATCATCCAGGCCGCCGGCTGGCCGGCGCAGCGCCAGCCGGTGCTGGTGGTCGGCCACCAGCCGCTGCTGGGCGAGGTGGCGTCGTCGGTGCTCTCCGGCCGCAAGCAGGACTGGCGCATCCGCAAGGCGGGCGTGTTCTGGATCGAGCACAAGGGAAGCGATGGGCTCCCCACCATCCGCCTGGTCGTCGGGCCGGACCTGATCGGCAAGCTGCGCTAGGGCGCCTGGTCGCCGTATTCCCAGCGCCAGGGCATGCCGGTCTCGCCCAGCGCCATGCGCACCAGCTCCGGATAGATGCGCTCGGCGCGCACGTCGTTCGCCAGCAGCACCACGCAGCGCTTGCGCGCTTCCAGGCACACGACCATGTTGCCGGTGCTGTCGTTGTGGCCGCCCTTGAACCATCCCGGGCCGCCGCGGCCTCGGAAGGTCACCAGGCCCAATCCCGCCGCGATGTCCTCCCGCGGCGCGCCCGCTTCCGGGACCAGGGTCGGAAACTGGCTGCGCGAGCGAATCGGCAACTGCGGACGCACCAGCTCCGCGCGCATGCGCGCGCTCAGTCCCTCGCCGCGTTGCAGCGCGGCCCAGAAGCGCGCCTGGTCGGCGATGGTCGTGTCCATCGATCCCGCCGCGCTCACCTTGCTGCGCTCGTCGTGCGGCTCCATCCTGCCGTCGATCGTGTAGCCGTCCGCCAGGTTCACAGCGAAGTCCGGCCGCCAGCGCATGCTCGTATTGCTCATGCCGAAGCGGTCGAAGATCCGCGTCTGCATTTCGCGTGCCACATCGAGGCCGAGGCCTTGTTCGAGGATGTACTGGAGCAGGTAGATGCCCTCGCCCGAGTAGGCGTAGCGGCTGCCCGGCTCGAAATGAATGCGCAGCTTCTGGTCGGGCTCGATCCAGCTGAAATTGGCGAAGCCGCCGCTGTGGGTGAGCAGGATGCGCGGCGTCAGCTTGCGCCAGCGCGCGTCGGCGGCCAGGGGCGCGTAGTCGGTGCGCTGGTTGCGGTACTCCGGCAGCGGTCTGGGCAACAGTTGGGTGACCGGTGCGTCGAGGTCGAGCCGGCCCTCGTCCGCCAGCTGCAGCACCATGTAGGCGAAGGCCGTCTTGGTGAGCGAGGCGCCGTACATGACCGTATCGGTTTCCAGCGGCAGCTTGCGCTCGGCGTTGCGCCAGCCGTAGCTGGCGAGCTTCACGACGCGGGCGTCGTCGATGAGCGCCACGGCGAGCCCCTGCACCTGCTCGCGGCGCATCAAGGCCTCGACGGCGTCGTCCGCCAGTTTCGGAGGCGACGCGCAAGCGCCCAGTGCAAGGAAGATGAGGGAGGCAAGTATGCGTTTCATGGCCACCTCCTCCTTGTACTTAGCGCACCTGGAACGGCAGGCCGATCTCGTTCCAGAAGCCCTCTTCCTTCTCGAACCAGGGCGCCAGGGTCGGATGCTTCGCCAGCAGCTCGGGCGGCAGCTCGATCTCGACCCGCCCCTTCAGGCGCAGCCTGAGGCCGAAAAGGTCTTCGTCCGCGCGCGCGTGCATGAACACCACGGCCAGGCGCAGTGCCAGCACCGCCTTGGCCAGGTCCGGCTCGCCGAGCGCTTCGCGGATCTTGCGCAGGTTGCCCTTCTGGCCCAGCACGAGGGTGCTCATCAAACGCTGTTCGCGCGTGGTGAAGCCCGCCAGGTCGGCATGCTCGACGAGGTAGGCGCCATGCTTGTGCGCCCCCGTCATGGACACGGCCAGCCCGATCTCGTGCAGCATGCTGCTCCAGGCCAGGTAGTGATGCAGCGTTTCGCCCTGCGGCTGCAGCCTTTCGTATATCGCCGCGGCGATGCCGGCGGTGCGCATGGCGCGCTGGGGATCGGCGTTGAAGCGGCGCAGGCAGGCGCGGATGGCGGCGTCGCGCCGGTCGCGGTGGGTGGCGCGCAGTTCCAGGTCGGAGAGCACGCCCAGGCGCAGGCCGGCGTTGATCGCCGTCAGGCGCGGGATCTTCAGTTCCTGCATCACGCCGATCAGCACCGTCAGGCCGCCGACCATCACGGGCACCCTCTCCTTCTTGACGCCCGGCAGGCTGAAGGCGTCCACGTGGCCCAGCTCCAGCAGGATGTCGCGCAGCGCTTGCAGGCTGGCCTGCGACACGGCCCCGTCGCCGATGCTGTTGCGGGCGATGACTTCCGAGATCGCGCGCATGGTGCCGGAGGAGCCGTAGGCCGCGTCCCAGCCCTGGGCATGGTATTGGGCGGCGGCGTCCTCGAAGCGGGCGCGGGCGGCCGTCACGGCGGCGTCGAAGTTGCGCGGCAGGATGCGGCCGTCGGCGAAGTAGGCCGCGGTTTGCGGATGGGTGCCGATGCCGAAGGATTCGACCAGGGTGATCTCGGGCCCGGTGCCGGTGATGACTTCGGTGGAGCCGCCGCCGATGTCCACCACGATGCGGCGCTCGTCCGGTTTGTCGATGGCGCGCGACACGCCCATGTAGATCAGGCGGCCCTCTTCCTCGCCGGAGATGATCTCGATCGGGTAGCCGATGGCCTGCTCGGCCAGCGGCAGCAGCACGTCGGCGTTGCGCGCCACGCGCATGGTGTTGGTGGCGACCACGCGCACGGCGTCCAGGTGGTATTCGCCGAGGATCTTGCGGAATTCTTCCAGGCAGCGGATGGCGCTGCGCATCGCCGCCTCGCTCAGCATGTTGTCGGCGTCGAGGCCCGCCGCCAGGCGGATCGGATCGCGCGCCGTGCGCACGATGTGCATGCGGCCGCCCGCGGGCTCGCCGATATGCAGGCGGAAGCTGTTGGAGCCGAGATCGACTGCTGCGAACATGGCGCCCTTTCGGAGGAAACGGGCGCAACCCGGTGCGCGCCCTGCCGGGCCGAGTATACAGCTTAGCAGGGAGTGCGGCCAATGCGCGCACGCTCCCGCGCCGCGGCGTCAGGCAGGGGTGCGGGAGCGGGAGCGGCGCAGGCTGTACCAGGCGCCGACGGCGACGGGCGCGCCCAGCGTCACGGCCGACACCAGATCCCAGATGTCGTCGCCGAGCAGCGCAGAGGTCAGGCCGACGATGGTGAGGACGGCCAGCAGCAGCGGCGCGCCCCAGATTTGCATGGTGCTGCGGGTCATGAGGCCTCCTTGCGTACGAGTGCCGGAATCTCGCGTTCCGGCGCGGTCTTGGCCGGTTCGCGCGCAGCCGCTTTTGCGCTGCGGCCGCGTTTGAGCCACAGGTACAGGCCCGTGACGAGAATGACGATGGTGGCGATGTCGAGCATCGCCCAGAAGAACTTCATCCACTGCCCGCCGTAGTCGCCGAAGTGCAGCGGCTGCGACAGCAGCAGCGCGGTGAGGTACCAGGGCAGTTCGCGGCGGTCGGTGATCGCGCCGGTCTCGGCGTCGATCAGGACCGGCTTGTACAGGCGCGAGCTGAATGCCTCGTCGCCCCGCATGTAGACGCCGTAGTGGTGCGAGCTGGTGAAGGGCGTGCCCGGGAAAGCCACGAAGCCGACCTTCATGCCCGGTTCGGCCGCCTCGGCGCGGTGGATGGCGTCGTGGACCGAGGCCATCCTGGCCGGCGGCGGGCTGCCCTCGTAGGGCTTGAGCATCTCGGCGATCTCGGTGGTCTGCCAGACCTTGAGCAGCACGTCGGCCCAGGTGTTGACCATGCCGGTGGCGCCGACCACGAAGGCCCAGACCAGGGTCACGATGCCGAGCAGGTTGTGCATGTCCAGCCACTTCAGGCGCGGGCTGCGCTCGCGCCTCACGGCGCCGAATTCCAGCTTGCGCATGAAGGGCGAGTACAACACCGCGCCGCTGACGATGGCCACCAGCAGGAGCAGGCCCATGAGACCCAGGAACAGCTTGCCGTAGAGGCCGGCGAACAGGTCCACATGGAGGCGGAACATGGTCGACATGAAGGCGCCGCCCTCGAAGGCCGGCTCGGTGATCACCTTCGTGGTGCGCGCATCCACCGCGATCGGCTTGTAGTGCTCGTCGGTCGGGTGGTCGCCCAGGGTGACGTTCCAGATCGCAGGCTCGTCGGCTTCCTGCGACATGTACATCATGATCTTGTTGGGGTACAGCTCCTTGGCCGAGGCGATCACGGCGTCGATGTTGCCGCGCGGCGTGTCCGCGGGCATGGCAGGGGCCTCGACATCGGTGCCGAGCAGGTGGCCGATTTCGTGGTGGTAGATCAGCGGCAGGCCGGTGAGGCACAGCAGCAACATGAAGACGGTGCAAACCAGGCTGCTCCACTTGTGGATCCAGCCCCAGCGGCGCAGGGAAACGGGCGACATGGGAATTCGGTCGGATGAGGTCGACAAATAATAATGGTTCTCATTTACAGAAGCAAGGCTTGGCGCTAAAATGATAAGCATTCTCATTTGGAAAAAGAGCAACACTCATGCGTTCGCAACACCTCAGCCTCACCCCCGTGGCGCTCGCCGCCGCCCTCCTCGCCAGCTCCACCGCCCACGCCCAGGAAGCCGCCGGCACCGGCCAGCCCATCGCGACCGTCGTCGTCAGCGCATCGGCGGACGCTTCGGCGCAGGGCCTGCCTTCCGCCTACGCGGGCGGCCAGGTGGCGCGCGGCGGCCGTCTCGGCTTGCTGGGCAACGTGGACATCATGGACGCGCCCTTCAACGCCACCAACTACACGCAGGCCCTGATCCAGGACCAGCAGGCGCGCGGCGTGGCCGACGTGCTGCAGAACGACCCCTCGGTGCGTGTGGCGCGCGGCTTCGGCAACTACCAGGAGCTGTACATGATCCGCGGCTTCCAGGTGAACTCGGACGACCTGGCATATAACGGCCTGTTCGGCCTGCTGCCGCGCCAGTTCGTGGCGTCCGAGCTGCTCGAGCGCGTCGAAGTGCTGCGCGGCGCAAACAGCTTCATCAACGGCGCCGCTCCCGGCGGCGGCGGCATCGGCGGTTCCGTCAACCTGCTGCCCAAGCGCGCGCCGAATGCGCCGCTGTCGGAGGTGAAGCTCGGCGTCGAGACCGGCGGCCAGGCCTATGTGGCCGCCGACGTGGCGCGCCGCTTCGGCCCGGAGAACCGGGCCGGCATCCGCGTCAACGCCGTGCGCCGCGACGGCGACACCGCCGTCGACCGCGAAAGCCGCGAACTGGGCGTGTATTCGATCGGCATGGATTTCCGCGGCCGCGGCTACCGCCTGTCGGCCGACCTCGGCCACCAGGACCATGTATTGAGCGGCGCGCGCCCGAGCGTGACCCTGGCCGCCGGCGCGCCGATGATCGCCGCGCCCGAGGCCGACCGCAACTTCGCCCAGCCGTGGACCACCTCGGAAGAGCGCGACACCTTCGGCACCCTGCGCGGCGAAGTCGACTTGCCGGGCGGCGCCGTCGCCTGGGCGGCCTTCGGCATGCGCAAGGGCGATGAATTCAACATCATCTCCTCGCCGACCGTCACCGCGGCCGACGGCAGCGGCGTCATGACACGCTTCGACAACGTGCGCGAAGACCGGGTGCGCACCGGCGAAATCGGCGTGCGCGGCGAGCTGCGCACCGGCCCGGTCAAGCACAGCCTGAGCGCGACCGCCTCGGGCTTCCACTCGAAATCGAAGAACGCCTACGGCATGAGCGACTTCGCGGGCTTCGCCGCCAATATCTACCGCCCGGTCGACGTGGCCGCGCCGTCCTCGCGCTTCTTTACCGGCGGCGACATGGGCAATCCGCTGCTGACCGCCAAGACCATCCTGTCGAGCTACGCGCTGGCCGATACGCTCTCCTTCCTCGAGGACAGGGTGCTGCTGAGCGTGGGCGCGCGCCACCAGACGATCAAGGACTTCGGCTACGACTACAACACCGGCGCGCAGTACGCGGCCTACGAGCAGAGCGAAGTGACCCCGCTGGCGGGCCTGGTCTACAAGCCGGCGAAAAACGTCTCGGTCTATGCGAACTACAGCGAGGCGCTGCAGAAAGGCCCGGTGGCCTCGGGCGTCGGCATCGACAACCAGGGCGAGATCTTCGCGCCCTACGTCTCGCGCCAGAAGGAAGTCGGCGTCAAGGTCGACGGCGGCCGCCTCGGCATGAGCGCCGCGCTGTTCACGGTCAGCCAGCCGCTTGGCCAGGTCGAGAACGGCCACTTCGGCGTGTCCGGCGAGCAGCGCAACCGCGGCCTGGAACTCTCCGTGTTCGGCATGCCGGCCCGCGGCCTGCGCGTGCTGGGCGGCCTGACCCTGCTGGAAGCGGATCAGCGCCGCACCCCTGGCGGCGCGAACGACGGCAAGGATGCGATCGGCGTGCCCAAGACCCAGCTGAACCTGGGCGTGGATTGGGATCTGCCGGGCGTGCAGGGCCTGTCGCTGAACGCCCGCACGGTCTACACCTCGGGCCAGTACGCGGATGCGGTCAACACCCAGAAGCTGCCGTCGTGGACGCGCCTGGACATCGGCGCCACCTACCTCACCCGCCTGTTCGACCGCGACCTGACCCTGCGCGCGCGGGTCGACAACCTCACCGACAAGAACTACTGGGCGTCGGCGGGCGGGTATCCGGGCTTTGGCTACCTGGTGCTGGGAGCGCCGCGCAGCGTCGTGGTGTCGGCCGCGGTCGACTTCTGAGTTTGCCGCTTGCGCGGATGGCCGCATCACTGCGGCCGCTGCTCATCCTTGACGGGGCCCCTCAATTCCAGCCGCAAGGCCTCGAAGAAACCACCTTCGTCATTTTTGCGCCTTGACGATCTGCAGCGCGCTGGCGATCACGGTGCTCATGTCGCCCATGTTGGCCGGCACGATCAGCGAATTGTTGGTCTTGGCCAGCTTGCCGAAGGCGTCGACATAGTGTTCCGCCACGCGCAGGCTGACCGCGTCCATGCCGCCCGGCTCGCGGATCGCCGCGCCCACCTGGCGCAGCGCCGAGGCGCTCGCTTCCGCCAGCGCGACGATGGCGTTGGCCTCGCCCTGGGCGCGGTTGATCGCGGCCTGGCGTTCGCCTTCCGAGCGGGCGATGGCGGCCTCGCGCTCGCCGCTGGCGATGTTGATCTGCTCCTGGCGGCGGCCTTCGGACGCGGCGATCAGGGCGCGCTTCTCGCGCTCGGCGGTGATCTGGCGCTGCATCGCGTGCAGGATCTCGGCCGGCGGCGTCAGGTCCTTGATCTCGTAGCGCAGCACCTTCACGCCCCAGTTGGCGGCCGATTCGTCGATGGCGTTGACGATGGTGGTGTTGATGTGGTCGCGCTCTTCGAAGGTCTTGTCCAGCTCCATCTTGCCGATCACCGAACGCAGGGTGGTCTGGGCGAGCTGGGTGATGGCCTGGATGTAATTCGACGAGCCGTAGGAGGCGCGCATGGCGTCGGTCACCTGGAAATACAGGATGCCGTCGACCTGCAGCTGGGTGTTGTCGCGCGTGATGCAGACCTGGGGCGGCACGTCGAGCGGGATCTCCTTCAGGCTGTGCTTGTAGGCGATGCGGTCGATGAAGGGCACGACGATATTCAGGCCTGGCGCCAGGGTGGCGTGGTACTTCCCGAGGCGCTCGACCACCCAGGCGTGCTGCTGGGGGACGACGTTGATCGTCTTGAAGACGAAGACCAGGGCGATCCCGAAGATCACCAGCGCAACCATACTGAACATTTCCATTGGCATCCCTTGTTGTTGTGGTGTGATGTTTTGCTCGTCTTACGCGTCCGCGACGATCAGGCGGTTACCGTGCACCTCGACGATGCGGAAGTCGCCCGGGTGATCCAGGGCGCCGGGACGCAGTTCGACGTCCCACAGCGCGCCGCGGTACATCACGCGCGCGCGGCGGTCCTGCCATTGCGGCACGCTGACGCGCTGGCCGATATCGAGATTCACGTTGGGGTCGTTGGCCGCCTCTCCGCGCCCGGCCTTGCCGAAGCGGCTGCGGCGCAGCACCAGGGTGGCTGCCACGCCGACGGCGGCGGCCACCAGTGTCTGCAGGGGGCCGTTCAATCCCGCCAGCGCCGCCAGGGCGCCGGCGCTCAGCCCGAGCGCGATCATCAACAGGTAGAAGGTGCCGGTGAACAGTTCGGCGATCACCAGGATGCCGGCGCCGATGAGCCAGATCGTCCAGTCGGACATGATGGGGTCTCCTTTTATCGATCAGAAAATGAAAAAACCCCCGTCACCCGAAACGGGTAGCGAGGGTTTTTGCGAGTTCGTGCAGGGCGGTTTGATGTTTGGTCTAAGCGGCAACGAAATCATTCTCCCCAGTGTAGCACCCGCGGCCACGACCGGGGAAGTATCGTCTTGCTCAGCCGCATGACCTCTGCGACCGCAGGCAAGCGCTTACATGGACGCCAGCTTCTGCCAGGTGTCGATCACCGAGTCCGGATTCAGCGACATCGACTCGATGCCCTGCTCCATCAGCCAGACCGCGAAGTCCGGATTGTCCGACGGGCCCTGGCCGCAGATGCCGATGTACTTGCCCTGCTCGCGGCAGGCCTTGATGGCCATCGACAGCATCGCCTTCACGGCCGGGTCGCGCTCGTCGAAGTCCTTGGCCAGCAGCTCCATGCCCGAATCGCGGTCCAGGCC
>CAMPHU010000096.1 GCA_946886065.1 uncultured Massilia sp.
TGTCCTTTGCCGCTCACCGGTCGCGCAGGGGCCGCATTCGCGCCTCTACCCTCTTTCTATATATATATATAGGAGCGACGAGGAGCGTGAGAAAGCGACATGGAGCGCGCGCAAGACGTTGGGACCCAGGCAGGATCGGTGAACGGCGCTGCCGCACGCCTGGGGCCTCGGCCCGGCTTTCGCCTGGGCGGCGTTCTGGATGGACCCGAGCGGAATCGGTGAAACCGTGCTCTCGCGCTCGCGGCAAGGTGATTCCGGCGCAGGCCTGCACCCGGAGCACTCCGGTCGGATAGCGGGCGGGCCCGCAATCCGCGGCGCCTCCAGAAGCTGGGAACTGCGGCGCACGGCGGACGTATTGACGCGTGGCGCCAAGCCGGTCGCGCCCAGCCATTCCGCACACGGAGGGGTCAGGATTCGGGGACATTCGGCAGCGGGCGCTACCGGTGATGCCGGACGCCGCCGCGCCGCCGGCGGCAGCGCCGTGGTTTCAGCGTCCGCGCTTCTCGCGCCGGCACTCGAGGAAGCTGACCACGTGGCCGCTCGGGTCCACGGTTTCCAGCTTCACATCGAAGCCCCACAGGCGGGCGACGTGCTTGAGCACTTCCTGGGCCTGCTGGTTCAGCGGCCGGCGGTTGTATTGCGTGTGGCGCAGGGTCAGGGCACGGTCGTCGCGTGTATTGACTTGCCAGACCTGGATATTGGGCTCGCGGCTGCCCAGGTTGTACTGCTCGGCCAGCTTCTGGCGCACGTAGCGGTAGCCCTGGTCGTCGTGGATCGCCGAGATCGTCAGCTTGTCGCTGCGGTCGTCGTCGAGCACGGCGAAGAAGTGGAAGTCGCGGATCAGCTTGGGCGACAGGTACTGGGCGATGAAGCTCTCGTCCTTGAAGTTGCGCATCGCAAAGTCCAGGGTCTTGAGCCAGTCGCTGCCGGCGATGTCGGGGAACCAGCTGCGGTCCTCGTCGGTCGGGTCTTCGCAGATGCGCCGGATGTCGGTCATCATGGCGAAGCCCAGCGCATACGGATTGATGCCGCTGTAATACGGGCTGGTCGCCGGCGGCTGGTAGACCACGTTCGTATGGCTCTGCAGGAATTCCAGCATGAAGCCGTCGCCGACGATCCCCTCCTTGTACAGGTCGTGCAGGATCGTGTAGTGCCAGAAGGTGGCCCAGCCCTCGTTCATCACCTGGGTCTGGCGCTGCGGATAGAAATACTGCGAGATCTTGCGCGTGATCCGGACCAGCTCGCGCTGCCAGGGCTCGAGCAGGGGCGCGTACTTCTCGATGAAATAGAGCAGGTTTTCCTCGGGCTCGGGCGGAAAGCGCGCCGGCGCCGCCTCGTGCGCCTGTTCCTCGGTGCGCGGCAGGGTGCGCCACAATTCGTTGACCTGGGACTGGGCGTATTCCTCGCGTTCCTTCTGGCGCGCCGTTTCCTGGGCCACCGAGAGCTTGGCCGGACGTTTGTAGCGGTCCACGCCATAGTTCTGCAGTGCATGGCAAGAGTCGAGCAATTCCTCCACCGCATCGATGCCGTAGCGCTGCTCGCATTCGGCGATGTAGTTCTTGGCGAACACCATGTAGTCGACGATGGCGTCGGCATCGGTCCAGGTGCGGAACAGGTAATTGCTTTTGAAGAAGGAATTGTGGCCATAGGCCGCGTGGGCGATCACCAGGGCCTGCATCGTCAGGCTGTTCTCTTCCATTAAATAGGCGATGCAGGGATTGGAATTGATGACGATCTCGTAGGCCAGGCCCATCTGGCCACGGCGGTAGCTTTTCTCGGTGGAGAGGAAATGCTTGCCGAAGGACCAGTGGTTATACGAAACCGGCATGCCCACGGAGGTGTAGGCATCCATCATCTGCTCGGCGGTGATGATCTCGAGCTGGTTGGGGTAGGTGTCCAGGCTGTAGCGCTTGGCCACCCGCTTGATTTCCTCATGCGCGTGCTCGATCAGGTCGAAGGTCCACTCCGACTGGTCGGGCAGGGCGCGCGGATTATTGGTGCGGTCGTCTGGCATGCATGCCTCCGTTCTACTTGGCCTGCTTCTTGAACAGCTCCCGGAATACCGGGTAGATGTCGGCCGGGGTCACGATCTTCTGCATCGCGAAATTGCGGTGCTGGGCGGCCACCTCGCAATACTGCTCCCACAGGTTCTGGGGCGGGCCGTCGGTGATCTCGACATAGGTGTAGTACTGCACCCGCGGCATGATGCCGCTGCCCAGCAGCTGCTTGCACAGCACCGAGTCGTTGTCCCAGTTGTCGCCGTCCGAGGCCTGCGCCACATAGGCGTTCCAGTCGGCGCTGCCGTAGCGCTCGGCAAGGATCTTCTGCAGCAGGTGCAGGGCCGAGGACACGACCGTGCCGCCCGACTCGCGCGAATGGAAGAACTCGTTCTCGTCGACCTCGGCCGCAGCCGTGTGGTGGCGGATGAAGACCACTTCGATTTTCTCGTACACGCGCTTGAGGAAGAGGTAGAGCAGGATGAAGAAGCGCTTGGCAGTGTCCTTGCGGGTCTCGTCCATCGAGCCGGACACGTCCATGATGCAGAACATCACGGCCTGGGTGCTCGGCTTGGGCACCTTGATGCGGTTCGAGTAGCGCAGGTCGAAGGGGTCGATGAAGGGAATCGCATTCAGCCGGATGTGCAGGTGGTGGATGCGGTCCTTGAGCTCGACCACCATCTCGTCGTCCGAAGGCGCGCCGGCGTCGAGCAGGGCCTGCAGCTCGGCTTCGGCCTCGGCCAGCTGGCGCCGTGCCGGGCCGCCGACGGCGATGCGCCGGCCGAGCGCGCCGCGCAGCGAGCGCAGCACATGGATGTTCGAGGGCGTGCCGGACACGTTGTAGCCGGCGCGCTGGTTCTTGTATTCGATGGTCTGGGTCAGCTGCGTCTTGACCATGTTCGGCAGCTCAAGATCCTCGAAGAAGTAATTCATGAATTCTTCGCGCGAGAGCTCGAAGATGAAATCGTCTTCGGTGGTCTGGTCGCTGTTGCCGGCCCGCCCGCGTCCAGAGCCGCCGCCGCCGCCGCGGGGACGGTTGAACTGGTCGCCTTTCTGGTACTCGGTATTGCCCGGGTTGACCGTTTCCCAGACGCCACCGTGAGCGTGGCCAAAATGAGGTTCGTTCACGTCCTTGACGGGAATGGAGACCTTTTCGCCGTTCTCGATATCGGTAATCGAGCGGCCCTTGATCGCGCGGCCCACCGCGTCCTTGATCTGCGCCTTGTAGCGGCGCAGGAAGCGTTCGCGGTTGACCGCTGACTTGTTCTTGCCTTGCAAGCGACGGTCGATGAGGTAAGTCAAAACAGGCCTCCTGCTGAAAGTGCGCGGGACCGGATTGCGCCCCGGCGCGTGGGCGCCCGCACAATGGCGTCACCCTTATCTTAATACGCTGCGCGATCGGGCGTGCACGGTACGTGCGGCGTCGCATCCGCCGCGCCACAGTGCACCGCCGCGGCCCGCTCATGGCCGGATTCTGCAGCGGAGGCTGCGGCAGCCGGCCAGGGTAGAGCAGGGCAGCTTACGAGGACTTACGCACGCGCAGGTACCATTCGCACAGGAGCCTGACCTGTTTCGGCGTATAGCCTTTCTCGACCATGCGGGCCACGAAGTCGGCATGCTTGTTGGCATCCTCGGCGCTCGCTTTTGCATTGAACGAAATCACAGGCAGAAGTTCCTCGGTATTCGAGAACATCTTTTTCTCGATCACGCTACGGAACTTCTCGTAGCTGGTCCATGCAGGGTTCTTGCCGGCATTGGTGGCGCGGGCACGCAGGCTGAAGTTGACGATTTCGTTTCGGAAATCCTTCGGATTCGAGATGCCTGCCGGCTTCTCGATCTTTTCCAGCTCGGCGTTGAGCGATTCGCGGTCGAAGCTCTCGCCGGTGTCCGGGTCGCGGAACTCCTGGTCCTGGATCCAGAAGTCGGCGAAGGTGACATAGCGGTCGAAGATGTTCTGGCCGTACTCGGAATAGCTTTCCAGGTAGGCCGTCTGGATCTCCTTGCCGATGAAGTCGACGTAGCGCTGGGCCAGGTGCTCCTTGATATAGGAGAGGTAGCGCTGCTCGGTCTCCGGCGGGAACTGCTCGCGCTCGATCTGCTGCTCGAGCACGTAGAGCAGGTGCACCGGATTGGCCGCCACTTCGGTATTGTCGAAGTTGAAGACCTTGGACAGAATCTTGAAGGCGAAGCGGGTCGACAGGCCGTTCATGCCTTCGTCCACGCCGGCATAGTCGACGTACTCGTGCAGCGACTTGGCCTTGGGATCGGTGTCCTTCAGGTTCTCGCCGTCGTAGACCAGCATCTTGGAATAGATGCTGGAGTTCTCCGGATCCTTCAGGCGCGACAGCACGGCGAACTGGGCCATCATGCGCAGGGTGCCGGGCGCGCAGGGCGCCTTGTCGAGCGAGGAGTGGCGCAGCAGCTTGTCGTAGATCTTGACCTCGTCCGACACGCGCAGGCAGTAGGGCACCTTGACGATGTAGATACGGTCGAGGAAGGCCTCGTTGTTGCGGTTGTTGCGGAAGGTCTTCCACTCGGACTCGTTGGAGTGCGCCAGCACGATGCCTTCGAAAGGAATCGCGCCGAAGCCTTCGGTGCCCTTGTAGTTGCCTTCCTGGGTGGCCGTCAGCAGCGGGTGCAGGACCTTGATCGGGGCCTTGAACATCTCGACGAATTCCATCAGGCCCTGGTTGGCCAGGCACAGGCCGCCGGAGTAGCTGTAGGCGTCCGGATCGTCCTGGGCGTAGTCCTCGAGCTTGCGGATGTCGACCTTGCCGACGAGGGAAGAGATGTCCTGGTTGTTCTCGTCGCCCGGCTCGGTCTTGGAAATCGCGACCTGCTTGAGGATCGACGGGTAGCGCTTGACGACGCGGAACTTGTTGATGTCGCCGCCGAACTCGTGCAGACGCTTGACCGCCCAGGGGCTGGGGATGCTGCGCAGGTAGCGGCGCGGAATGCCGTAGTCCTCTTCGAGGATGGTGCCGTCCTCTTCCTCGTTGAACAGGCCGAGCGGCGACTCGTTCACCGGCGAGCCCTTGATCGCGTAGAAGGGCACGTGCTCCATCAGGGCCTTGAGCTTTTCGGCGATCGAGGATTTGCCGCCGCCGACCGGGCCGAGCAGGTACAGGATCTGCTTGCGCTCTTCCAGGCCCTGGGCCGCGTGGCGGAAGTAGGAGACGACTTGTTCGATCACTTCCTCCATGCCGTAGAACTCGCGGAATGCAGGATAGATCTTGATGACTTTGTTGGCGAAGATGCGCGACAGGCGCGGATCGAGGCGGGTATCGACCAGGGTCGGATCGCCGATCGCCGCAAGCATGCGTTCCGGGGCGCTGGCATAGGTCAGCGGGTCCTTCTTGCAAAGCTGCAGGTACTCCGTCATGGAGTATTCCTCTTCCCGGGTGCGCTCGTAGCGGGCTGCGTAGTTGTCAAAGATGCTCATTTGTGTGTCCTTTAATGTGCTAACAACGATCACTGTCATGGCAGCCCGTCATCGAAGGCTGCCTCAGGCCCCGGTTCTTTTTTGGCGTACTCCTTGTGGGTCGCTCCCTGCGCGGTGCCGGGATCGCCGGCGGCCGAAGCATGGTGCGATTTATTGTTGTTGTCCCGGATCGTCCAGAGTGGCCCTGTCCGGTCTCCCGCTGGTTGGAGAGCGTCTTTTTTGCGTTGGTGAAATTTATTATGTGCCTATTAGTTCCCGAAGTCAAAGCAGTGTGTTGCGTGCTGGCGTGGCTTATTCAAGTACTTGATTCAAAAGGCAAAATTGCCATATTTACAGCGCCGCGGCAGGGCCGTTATGGGGCTGCCGAAAGGCTGTTCCGGAGTGCTTCGGGACGGGGATTGGCCGCCATCCGATGCTCCGCTTTATCGTCATTTTCTTTCTCACACTGTGAGCCGATATTGCACGAACTACTCAACATGTGGCGCACGCGAATCAAGCGTGCGAAGAGGCCATTTTCACTATGACGGAAGGGGGCGGCGCGCATGCGTTACACTTGTCGGCCGGGCCTGCAGGCACCCATCGCCAGGCCCCACAACGAATTCACAGATCGCCGGAGAACACCATGCTCGATGAACGTCTGCGCGCACTCCTGACGGGGATGCCCAAGGCAGAGCTGCACATCCATATCGAAGGCTCGCTCGAGCCGGAACTGATCTTTGCGCTGGCGCAAAGGAATGGCGTGCAGCTGGACTACCCCTCGGTCGAGGCCTTGCGCCAGGCCTACGATTTCAGCGACCTGCAATCCTTCCTGGACATCTATTACGCGGGCGCGAGCGTGCTGCTCAAGGAACAGGATTTCTACGACATGACCGCCGCCTACCTGGCGCGCGCCCATGCCGACCAGGTCCGCCACGCCGAGATCTTCTTCGACCCGCAAACCCATACCGCGCGCGGCGTTCCGTTCGAGACCATCATCAACGGCATCTGGCGCGCCTGCCAGGACAGCCCCATCAGCGCGAGCCTGATCATGTGCTTCCTGCGCCACCTGTCCGAGGACGAAGCCATCGCCACGCTCGAAGAGTCGCTGCCTTTCCGCGACAAGTTCATCGGCGTCGGCCTGGATTCGTCGGAGGTCGGGCATCCGCCGGAAAAATTCGCGCGCGTGTTCGAGCGCGCCCGCCAGCTCGGCCTGCACCTGGTGGCGCACGCGGGCGAGGAGGGGCCGCCGAGCTACATCGACAGCGCCCTGGACGTGCTGAACGTCGAGCGCATCGACCACGGCGTGCGCTGCCTGGAAAGCCCGGAACTGGTGGAGCGCCTGGCGCGCGAGCAGATGGCGCTGACCGTCTGCCCGCTGTCGAACATCAAGCTGCGCGTGTTCGACGTGATGGGCACGCATAACCTGCGCCGCCTGCTCGACGCCGGCCTGGCCGCCACCGTCAACTCGGACGACCCGGCCTATTTCGGCGGCTACATCAACCAGAACTTCCTGGCCGCCTTCGAGGCCTTGCCGCTGGATGAAACGCATGCGCGCCAGCTGGCCCGCAACAGCTTCGCCGCCGCCTTCGTCGAGCCGGAGCGCAAGCGCGCCTGGCTGGCCGAGGTCGACGCCTTCTTCGCCAACGCATAAGGGCCGCCATGTTCCTCCAGGCTTTACGCATGACGGCGCGCGACTGGCGCGCCGGAGAGCTGCGCTTCCTGCTGGTGGCGCTGATCGTCGCCGTGGCCGCGCTGTCGTCGGTGGGCTTCTTCATCGACCGCATGCGCACCGGCTTGAACCGCGACGCCCACCAGCTGCTGGGCGCGGACCTGCTGGTCAATGCCGACAACCCGGTGCCGCAGGCCTGGCGCGAAGAGGCGGTGCGGCGCGGCCTGCTGCTGGCCGATACGGTGAGCTTTCCCAGCATGGCGCAGGCCGGCGAGGGCGAGGAATCGCGCGCCCAGCTGGCCTCGATCAAGGCGGTATCGCGGGGCTATCCGCTGCGCGGGCAGCTGAGCATCACGACCGATCCCGACCAGGCCGGATCCGCCATCGGCCGGAAGACGCGCGCCACGCCGGCACCCGGCACCGTCTGGGTCGACGCCAACCTGCTGCCTTCGCTGCAGGCAAAGGTCGGCGACACCATCCAGCTTGGCGAGAGCCGTTTCCGCATCGCCCAGCTGATCGCCGCGGAACCGGACAAGGGCGCCAACTTCGCCAACTTCGCGCCGCGCGTGATGCTGGCGGTCGAGGACCTGAAAGCCACAGGCCTGGTCGACGACTTCGCGCGCGTGAGCTTCCGCCTGCAGGTCGCGGCCAGCTCCGCGAACGACGTGGCGCCGATCCGCGACTACGAGCGCTGGGTGCGCGCCAGGATCAAGGAGGGCAATGTACGCGGCGTGCGCATCGAGACGCTCGAGAACGGCCGCCCCGAGATGAACGCGACGCTGGACCGCGCCGACCGCTTCCTGTCGCTGGTGGGCCTGCTGTCGGCGATGCTGGCGGCGGTCGCGGTGGCGATGGCGGCGCGCCGCTTCATGCAGCGCCACCTGGACGCCTGCGCCATGCTGCGCTGCCTGGGGATGACCCAGAACCAGGTGGGCGCCATGTACCTCCTTGAGTTCGCCCTGGTCGGCCTGGCGGGCAGCCTGATCGGCGTGCTGGTCGGCTTCGGCGCCCACTTCGTGCTGCTCCAGCTGATCGGCAACATGATCCCGACCGAGCTGCCGCCGGTGTCGCCGCTGCCTGCGCTGCAGGGCATCGCCACCGGCATGCTGCTGCTTGTCGGCTTCGCGCTGCCGCCGGTCCTGCAGCTGCGCAATGTGCCGCACAACCGCGTGATCCGGCGCGAGCAGGCGGCGCCGCAGCCGGCCGCGCTGGCCACCTATGGCCTGGGCGTGGGCGTGTTCCTCGGATTGCTGCTGTGGCAGGCGGGCGATCCCAAGCTGGCGATGATGACGGCGGGCGGCTTCCTGGCCGGCTTCGGCGTGTTCGCGCTGGTGGCCTGGCTCGGCTTGCTGCTGCTGCGCCGCCTGCGCGGCAGCATCCGCCACCAGGGCTGGCGCTTCGCCGTCACCTCGCTGCAGCGCCGCCCCGGCGCCACCGTGGTGCAGGTGGTGTCGCTGGCGCTGGGCCTGATGGCGCTGCTGCTGCTCACCGTGGTGCGCGGCGACCTGATGGAGGCCTGGCGCCTGGCCACCCCGGCCGATGCGCCGAACCGCTTCATCATCAACATCCTGCCGGAGCAGAAGGAAGGCGTGGAGCGGCAGCTGCGCGCGGCCGCCGTCCAGGACCCGGTGCTGTACCCGATGATCCGCGGCCGCCTCACCGCCATCAACGGCAAGCCGGTCACGCGCGAGACCTACCAGGAGGACCGTGCGCGCGGCCTGGCCAACCGCGAATTCAACCTCTCGACCACGCGGGCCGCGCCGCAGGGGAACGAGATCGTGGCGGGCAGCTGGTACAGGGACGCGCCCGGCGTGGCGGAAGCCTCGGTGGAGCAGGGCATCGCCAACACCCTGGGCCTCAAGCTCGGCGACGTGATGCGCTTCGACATGGCGGGCCTGGTCGTGGACGCGAAGATCACCAGCCTGCGCAAGCTGGAATGGGGCTCGATGCGCGCCAACTTCTTCGTCATCATCAACCCAAGCGCGATGGCGAACGCGCCGACCACCTACATGACGGCCTTCCACCTGAAGCAGGAGGGCGCAGGGGGGGGCAGCCGCGTCGCCAACAAGCTCACCCGCGAGTATCCGAACCTGACCGTGATCGACGTCTCCGGCATCATCCGCCAGCTGCAGGAAGTGCTGGACCAGGTGGTGACGGCGGTCGAATTCCTGTTCCTGTTCACGCTGGCCTCGGGCGTGCTGGTGCTGTACGCGGCCCTGATGGGATCGCAGTCCGAGCGCACCCGCGAGGCGGGCCTGCTGCGCGCGCTGGGCGCGACCAGGCAGCAGCTGGCCCAGGCCCAGCGCATCGAGTTCCTGCTGGTGGGCGGCCTGGCCGGCCTGCTGGCGGCAAGCGGCGCGGCGGCGCTGGGCTGGGGGCTGGCGACCTACCAGTTCAAGTTCCCGTGGGTGTTCGAGCCGGGCGTGTGGCTGGCGGGGCTGGTGGTGGGCGCGCTGTGCGCGATCGTTGGCGGCTGGCTGGGGTTGCGCGGCGTGCTGCGCCATCCGCCGCTGCAGACCCTGCGCGAAGCCTGAACACAACAAACTGCTTTCGCCGCGGCCACGGGCCGCGGCGGCTGCGCTATCATGGCGGCATGTCTGAACCGCAAACCCTGTACGAAGTCATCGGCGGCGCCGAGCGCCTGCGCGAACTGGTCGACCGCTTTTACGACCTGATGGAGCTGGAGCCGGAATTCGCCGGCATCCACGCGATGCACCCCCAACCCAACGACAGCTCGCGCGAAAAGCTGTTCATGTTCCTGTCCGGCTGGATGGGCGGACCCGACCTCTTCGTCGAACGCTACGGCCACCCGCGCCTGCGCGCGCGCCACCTGCCGTTCGCGATCGGCACCAAGGAGCGCGACCAGTGGCTGCGCGCCATGGCCTGGGCGATGGAAGACCTGGGCTGGGACGACGAGCTGCGCCTGCGCCTGATGCAATCCTTCTATCACACCGCCGACTGGATGCGGAACAAGGCCGACTGAGCGCCATGACGATTGCCGACATACTGATCCTGCTGGGCGTCGCCGTCGTCGCGGGCTTGCAGGTGATGCTGCTGCTGCGCGCGCGCGGCGGCAATGACGACGGCCGCCATTTCGAGCGGGTCGAGCGCGAACTTCGTCTCGAACTGCAAGCGAGCGCCCAGGGCACGCGCCAGGAAATGGCCTCTCACATGGGCCAGTACCACGCCGCCACCGTCCAGCAGCTCGACAGCATGCGCCAGCAGATGCAGCTGCATTCGTCGAGCGGCCGCGAAGAGCAGGCGCGCGCGCTCAAGCGCTTCGCCGACACCATGCAGCAGACCCTGGCCAGCCTGACCGAGTCGAACGCCCAGCGCATGCTGGAAGTGCGCGGCACCCTGGAAACCAGGATCCGCGACCTGCAGAGCGACAACGCCAAGCGCCTGGAAGAGATGCGCCAGACCGTGGACGAGAAGCTGCACGCCACGCTCGAGACGCGCCTGACGGAATCCTTCCGCCAGGTGTCGGAACGGCTGGAGAAGGTGCACCAGGGCCTGGGCGAGATGCAGCAGCTGGCCATCGGCGTGGGCGACCTCAAGCGCGTGCTCACCAATGTCAAGACGCGCGGCACCTGGGGCGAAGTGCAGCTGGAAATGCTGCTCGAGCAGGTGCTCACGGTGGACCAGTACGCGAAGAACGTGGAGACGGTGGCCGGGTCGAACGCGCGCGTCGAGTTCGCGATCAAGCTGCCCGGCGTGGTCGACGGCGGCCCGCCGCTGTGGCTGCCGATCGACGCCAAGTTCCCGAAGGAGCAGTACGAACGCCTGCTGGAAGCGGCCGAATGCGCGGATGCCGATGGCGTGGCGCGCGCCGGCGCGGAGCTGGAGCGTGCGGTGCGCGGCGAGGCCAGGACCATTTGCGAAAAGTACGTCTCGCCACCGCAGACGACCGACTTCGCCATCCTGTTCCTGCCCACCGAAGGACTGTACGCCGAAGTGATGCGCCGCCCCGGCCTGGCGGACGACCTGCAGCGCAGCCTGCGAGTGACGATCGCGGGACCCTCGACCCTGAGCGCGCTGCTCAACAGCCTGCAGATGGGCTTCCGCACCCTGGCGCTGGAGAAGCGCTCGTCCGAGGTGTGGCAGGTGCTGGGCGCGGTGAAGACCGAGTTCACCAAGTTCGGCGACGTGCTGGCCACCACCAAGGCGACCCTGGAGAAAGCGGCCCGCAACATCGAAACCGCCGAAGTGCGCAGCCGCCAGATGGCGCGCAAGCTGAAATCCGTCGAAGCGCTGCCGAGCGAGGCGGCGCAGCTGATGCTGGGCGATCCGGCCTCCCACGAGGACTGAATCGGGGGCGCTCCGGCAGCGCCTCCGCCCCATTTCCCGGTCTGCTCATCTATTCCTTAAAGGAGAGGGTGGCAGGAGTTTTGTGCTCTCATACGGCAGAAAAGCCAAACATTCTTTCTGAATTTTGTAATGTTGCGAAATACATATCATTACAAAATTTTCTGTTCACACGTTTGACAATTGCTCAGCTGGAAAAGCAGTATGGCTTGCCCTTGAGGCAAGTGTAAGTACTCGTATAAACCCATGAGCAAGGAGAATTCCATGAACAAGGTATGTGCGGCAGTCCTGTTGTCTTGCGCGTCGACCCTGGCCCTGGCAGGGCCATCCAGCAGCACCGTGACATTTTCGAAAGGCTATGAGGGATGGGTGGGGCCGAGCGGCACCGCCGGGGCTTCGTACATCAGCTCGACGCCCGGCAACAAGTACGGTCCGGCGCTGTATACCGTGCATCCCGAGACCTTCGGCCTGGAGTGGATCAACCGCGACAACCCGGCCTTCGTGGGCAATTTCGGATCGGTGCAGTCGGTCACGATCGGGATCGACATCAATGTGAATTCGATCCGCTTCCGCGGACGCGAAGTCGAGCGCGAGCTGGTGGTCGAGCTGCGCGACTACGACAACCCGTATAACGGCATGCCCTACACCGCTGTGTGGTACAAGCTCGGGACCATCAGCAACAAGGGGACCTGGAAGCACTTCCAGGTGACCATTCCGGACACCCGCGCCGCCGCCATGCCGGCAGGCTGGGGCGGCCTCGGTTCGGGCGACGTGTCGCTGCCGCCGGGCCGGACCTTTGCCGACGTGCTGGCCGGCGTCGACGAGATCGCCTTCACGACCTTCGTGCCGGGCTTCCTCTACGGCTTCACCAACTACGATCTCGTGGTCGACAACCTGTCGATCGTGACGAGCGGCAGCCGCTGACCCGGGCTGTTTAGACCAGGCCTTCGAACGGGAGGATGTCGACCGTGTCGCCGGCGGCGACATTCCCCTGTTCGTCGTGCAGCACCACCATGCAGTTCGCCTCCGACATCGAGCGCAGGATGCCCGAGCCCTGCGAGCCGGTGATGCGCACTTCCGGCAGGCCGTCGGCGCCGGGGACGACGATGCCGCGCTGGTATTCGGTGCGGCCCGGCTTCTTGCGGATCGCGCCGCCCGAGCGCGCTTTCAGCAGCGGCAGCGGCGCTTGCGCGCCCATCATGCGCAGCAGCGCCTCGCGCGCGAAGAAGTAGAAGGACACCATCACCGCCACCGGATTGCCCGGCAGTCCGAACAGGAAGGCGCTGCGCCCGTTCGAGCTCACGCGCCCGAAGGCCAGGGGGCGTCCGGGACGCATGCCGATCTTCCAGAAGGTGACATCGCCCAGGCGCGCCATCACCTGCCTGGTGTAGTCCGCCGCGCCCACCGACACGCCGCCCGAAGTGACGATCGCGTCCGCGCTCTCGCAGGCGCTGCGCAGCGCTTCTTCCAGCGCGTCCGGGTTGTCGCGCACGATGCCCATGTCGACGATGTCGCAGCCGAGGCGCTGCAGCATGCCGTAGATCGTGTAGCGGTTGCTGTCGTAGACGCAGCCCTCGTCCAGCCCTTCGCCGATCGAACGCAGCTCGTCGCCGGTCGAGAAGAAGGCCACCCGCAAACGGCGCTGCACCGGCACCTCGGCGATGCCGAGCGAAGCAATCAGTCCCAGGTCCGCCGGGCGGATGATGCGGCCCGCCTTGAGCGCCGGGCTGCCCCGCTTGAGGTCCTCGCCCGCGAAGCGCCGGTTGTCGCCGGGCTTGATCACGCCTGCGCGGAGCGTGATCGCGTCTGCGCTTTCCTGGTCGACGAACTCCTGCGGCAGCACGCTGTCGCAGCCTTCCGGCATGACGCCTCCCGTCATGATGCGCACGCACTCTCCCGCTCCCGGCACCAGCCCTGAAGGCTTGCCTGCATAGGCGACGCCGATCACGCGCAGGGAGGCCGTGCCCCCGGCCGGCAGGTCGCTTCCGCGCAGCGCGTAGCCATCCATGGCCGAGTTGTCGTGCGCCGGCACGTCGATCGGCGAGACGAGGTCGCGCGCCAGCACCCGCCCGAGCGCCGCGCGCAGGGCGACCATTTCCACCGCGCGCACCGGCTGCACGAAGTCGCGGATGATGCGCTGCGCGCCGCGCACGCTCAGGGCGTCGGGATCGTAGCCGTCGATGCAGCTGGCCACCTTCGCCAGGGTCGGAGGCAGGGTGTCGTCCAGCCCGTGCAGCTCGTCGAGCGTGTTGATGTTGCGGAAGGCGTCCGCATCCTCGAACAGCACCTCGACCGACTTCAGTTCCTTGTACCAGCCGTCCACGCGCCGTCCGCCTTCCGCCAGGTAGGCGGAGAGCACCGGCAGGCGGCTGCTGCGCACCAGGCAGAAGACCGGGTGCGCTTGAGCGCGCATGCCCGGCTCTTGCGTGGCCGCGAACGCCACGTCGGCATCGGCTTCAATCAAGGCCGCGAACAGGCGTTCGGCCAGGTCGTGCGGCAGGAAGGGCGAATCGCAGGGCACCGCCAGCAGGAAGGGCGTGGCGCAATGGCGCAGGCCGGCTTCCAGGCCGGCCACCGGTCCGGCGAAATCGGGCGTGTCGTCGGCCCACACGGGCACGCCGAGCGCGGCATAGGTGTCGAGATTGCGGTTGGCGTTGATGCCCACGCTGCCGACCTGCGGCCTAAGGCGTTCGAGCACCTGCGCCACCATGGTCGAGCCGCGGAAGGGCTGCAGGCCCTTGTCGACATTGCCCATGCGCGAGCCGCGCCCGCCGGCCAGGATGAGGCCGCTGATCTGATTCTTGTCCATGCTTATGTTCTTATCTTATCCGCCGCTCATCCACCGATATACGACATTTCGACTTTGCGTGCGCCGCTGGCCAGTCCACTGGTGTCCACGGTGCGGGTTTCGGAATAGCGGTCCGCGCGCACCTTCCACAGCTGGGCGATGGCGCCCGCGATTTCGAGGTCCGAGCGGCCTTCGCGCAGCAGGGCGCGCAGGTCGTGGCCGCGGGTGGCGAACAGGCAGGTGTAGAGCTTGCCCTCGGTCGACAGGCGCAGGCGCGTGCAGTCGCGGCAGAAGGCCTGGGTGACGCTGGAAATCACGCCGATCTCGCCGCCGCCGTCCAGGTAGCGCCAGCGCGCGGCGGTTTCGCCGCTGTAGTTCGGGTCGATGGGGGCGAGCGGCAGCTCGCGCGCGATGCGGCGCACCACTTCGCCGGAGGGCACGACTTCCTCCATGTTCCAGCCATTCGAGGCGCCCACGTCCATGTATTCGATGAAGCGCAGGATGAAGGGCGAGCCCTTGAAGTGGCGCGCCATCGGCAGGATCTCGCCGTCGTTGGTGCCGCCCTTGACCACCATGTTGATCTTGATGGGGCCCAGGCCTGCGGCGTGGGCGGCGTCGATGCCGTGCAGGACGTCGGCCACCGAGAAGTCGACGTCGTTCATGCGCTTGAACATGGTGTCGTCGAGCGCGTCGAGCGACACCGTGACGCGGTCCAGGCCCGCCTCCTTCAGCGCGCGCGCCTTGCGGGCCAGCAGCGAGCCGTTGGTGGTAAGCGTCAGGTCGAGTTGGCGGCCCGAAGGTGTCGGGATGGCGCGCAGCATGCCGATCAGGCGTTCCAGGTCCTTGCGCAGCAGCGGTTCGCCGCCGGTCAGGCGCAGCTTCTCCACGCCATGCGCCACGAACACACTGGCCACGCGCGCGATTTCCTCGAAGGAGAGCAGGGCGCTGTGCGGCAGGTAGGCGTAGTCCTTGTCGAACACCTCCTTCGGCATGCAGTAGACGCAGCGGAAATTGCAGCGGTCGGTGACGGAGATGCGCAGGTCGTGCAGCGGCCGGCCGAGCGCATCCAGGAGCAGCCCGGTGGGCTCCTCCGGCGCGGCCGGCACCGCCAGCGCTTGTGAGCGCAGGTCGTTGATCAGGACAATTTTTTCAGCCATGCCAATACGATAGCACGAGCCCCGCCAATGCACAGGCGGCAATCAGCTTGATCGGCCCGAGCTGGAAACGCAGCAGCGCCACGCTGGCGGCCGCGCCGATGGCGATCGCCGCCGGCTGGACCGCGCCGCCGGCGAAAAATACGTGCTGGCCGAAGAACACGGCCAGGCTGGCGATCACGCCGACCACGGCGGCCGAGATGGCGGTGAGCGGCGCGCTCCAGCGCAAGTTGCCGCGCCCGGACTCGACCAGCGGGCCGCCGGCCAGGATGAACACGAAGGAGGGCAGGAAGGTGAACAGGCTGGCCACCAGCGCGCCGGCGATGCCGCCCAGGACCAGGACCAGCTCTCCCTGGCCGAACAGGGCATGGGTCCAGCCGCCCACGAAGCCGACGAAGGCGACAATCATGATCAGCGGTCCGGGCGTGGTTTCGCCCAGCGCCAGACCGTCGATCATCTGGGGCGCGCTGAGCCAGCCGTACTGGTCGACCGCGCCCTGCACCACGTAGGGCAGGACGGCGTAGGCGCCGCCGAAGCTCATCAGGGCGGCCTTGGTGAAGAACCAGCCCATGCGCGCCGCCGTGCCCTCGGGGCCGGACAGCAGCGCCAGGAGCAGCCAGGAGGCCAGCGCGAGCAGGCAGCCGATCGCGGTGGCCATCAACAGGCGGCGCAGGCTGAAGCGGGCGTGCTCGGGCGTGGGCGTGTCGTCGTCGAGCACGGCGGGGCCGTAATGCTTGCGCTCGCTTGGGTGGGCGCCGCCGGGCTG
>CAMPHU010000097.1 GCA_946886065.1 uncultured Massilia sp.
ATCCAGCGCCTGTCGTCGGGCCTGCGCATCAACAGCGCCAAGGACGACGCTGCCGGCCTCGCGATCTCGGACCGCATGAACTCGCAGATCCGCGGCATGAACCAGGCGACCCGCAACGCGAACGACGGCGTGTCGATGGCCCAAACCGCTGAAGGCGCCCTGTCGAGCTCGGGCGACATCCTGCAGCGTATCCGTGAACTGGCAGTGCAGTCGTCGAACTCGTCGAACTCGGCCAGCGACCGCAAGGCCCTGCAGACCGAAGTGACCCAGCTGACCTCGGAACTGAACCGTATCGCCGGCACCACCGAATTCAACGGCCAGAAGCTGCTGGACGGCACCATGGGCACCGCGAACTTCCAGGTCGGCGCCAACGCAGGCCAGCTGATCTCGATGACCGGTTCGAACTTCACCACCTCGACCTACGGCAACAACCGTCTGGACGGCGTCGCGTCGCCGGTGGCTGCAACCGGTGCGACCAACGGCGTCACTGCCGGCACCCTGACCATCAACGGCTCGACCGGCTCGAAGGATGTCAACGTCGCTTCCAACGCCTCGGCGAAAGATGTTGCAGCCCTGATCAACGGCAAGAGCGGCGACACCGGCGTGACCGCGGAAGCCAAGACCCAGGCCTTCGTGGACGGCACTGTCGGCCAGTCGTACACCGTGGACGTGATCTCGGACAACAAGACCGACAAAGTGACGGTCTCGTTCAAGCTCGAATCCGACGACGCCAACGGCTGGGCCTCCGCAGTCAGCGCGTTCAACGCCCAGTCCGCCAAGACCGGCGTGACCGCATCGTACGACTCGGCCCTCGGCGGCCTGAAGCTGACCAACTCCAGCGGCGAAAACATCAACCTGAAGAACACGTCGGCAGGCACCGGCCTGACCGCCGCCGGCTACAACGCCGCCGGCACCGCCGCCACCGCCTCGCAGGCCCTGACCGCGGCAGGCGCGCAGGAAGTCACCGTGGCCGGCAAGCTCACCATGGACTCGGAGCAGAGCTTCTCGGTGGTCGACGGTTCGGGCTTCGACCTCGCCAACGCAGGTGCCGGCGCAGGTGCATCGAAACTGGAATCGGTCGCCAAGCTGGACATCAGCACCTTCGACGGCGCACAAAAGGCCATCAAGACCGCCGACGCGGCCCTGGGCCTGGTGAACAGCCAGCGCGCGCAATACGGCGCACTGCAGTCGCGCTTCGAATCGGCGATCTCGAACCTGCAGTCGTCGACCGAGAACCTGTCGGCATCGCGCAGCCGCATCGTCGACACCGACTTCGCTGCTGAAACCGCGAAAATGACCCGCGGCCAGATCCTGCAGCAAGCTGGTACCTCGATGCTGGCCCAGGCGAACTCGCTGCCGAACGGCGTCCTGTCGCTCCTGCGTGGTTAATCCCCGGACTAGCTAGTCCATCCGTGTTGTAAAACGGATCCTCGGTTGAAGAAATTCAGCCGAGGATTTTTTGCTAGGGAAGTCACATGAACATCCAATCGCTAGGTTCACCCGTGGCGTCGCGACTGGAAGAGCGCTCGCTTCCTGCGCTCGAACAGCAAAACGCACAGCCCGCCAAAGCCGTCCAAGCCGCCGGCGCACCGGAGGCCGCCCAGCCTTCGCGCGAGGAGCTCACCGACGCGGTGCGCAAGATCAACGAGGGCATGAAGTCCTCGGCGCAGAGCCTGGAATTCGCCATCGACGACGAGAGCAAGGAAATCGTGGTCAAGATCATCGACCAGCACACCCGCGAAGTGGTGCGCCAGATCCCCTCCGTCGAAGCGCTCGAGATCGCCAAGTCGATCGACAAGATGCGCGGTCTCCTGATCAGCCAGACGGCCTGATCGCCGTTGGCGCCTTCAATATGCGCTCCCTCGGGAGCGCTGCTGTTGCACGCCTGTCATCCTTCCTTGTCGTCCTGTCATCGCCCTCTTCAACTATTTGAATAGGGACACATTTCCCGCTCTTAAGTCCGGTTTGCTTCTGTCGATAATGACTTACATTATCGCTTTCACGGGAGAAACAAAGTGGGCATCAGTTCATCCGGCATTGGTTCCGGCCTCGACGTCGACGGCATCATCGCGAAGCTGATGCAGGCCGAAGCGGCGCCGCTCGCCAACTTCGACAAGAAGGCAGCCCTTCTGCAGGCGCGCATGGGCGCGCTCGGCAAGGTCGGCGCCGCCGTGGGCGCCTTCCAGGGCGCCCTGACCGCTCTCAATTCTTCCTCGACCTTCAGCGCACTGAGCAGCACATCGAGCAACAAGGACGTCTTGTCGGGCACCGCCGGCGCGGGCGCCGTCGCGGGCAAGTACAAGATCAACGTGAGCCAGCTGGCCTCGGCCCAGAGCCTGACCACCGCCGGCCGCGCCAGCATGAGCGCGACCATCGGTTCGGGCGCCAAGACCACCCTGACTTTCCAGTTCGGCAGCATCAGCGGCGGCAACTTCGGCGTGGCCGGCAGCGCGCTGGCCCCGTCCATCGCCAGCGGCGGCATCAGCAACGGCTCGCTGTCGATCAACGGCACCGCCATCACCACCAGCACGGCCACCCGCAGCGCGGCCCAGCTCGCAGAGGCGATCAACGCCAAGAGCGACACCACCGGCGTGACCGCCAAGGCCAATCCGGCGACCAGTGCCGCCAACCTGTTCGCCGGCTTCGCCAGCGTCAGCGTCGACGCCGGCGAAAGCTATGGGCTGACCGTGGGCGGGGTGCAGGTGCTTTCCCACACCGACAGCGCCAACCCGCTGGACGCCGCCGCCATCGACGCGGCCCTGGCCAGCGGCAGCGTCAGCGCGGCGCTGGCCGCCGCCAACATCACCGTCAGCGGCAGCGCCGCCGGCAAGGACCTGCAATTCACCGCGGCCGACGGTTCCAACCTGACCGTGACCGAGGCCGTGACCGGCACCGTCGACGGCGGTATCGCCGGCGCCGCGCCGAACACCGGTTCGAGCGTGACCACGACCGCCGGCGTCACCCTGAGCTCGGCCGACGGCGAACAGATCCTGATCGGCGGCGCCAACCCGGCCGCCGCCGGCTTCACGGCCGGCAGCGCCGGCAGCTACCTGGGCGGCGCCGCCTTCGTGCAGGACGGCGCGCAGGCCAGCGGCACCGTGACCCTGGACGCCGGCGACCAGTCGCTGCAAGGCATCCGCGACGCCATCAACAAGGCCAACATCGGCGTGACCGCGACCATCGTCTCGGACGGCGGCGACAACCCCTACCACCTGGTGCTGACCTCGAACAAGACCGGCGCCAAGTCCTCGATGAAAATCGGCGTCGAGGGCGACAGCGGCCAGCCGCCGAATCCGGACATCGCCGCCCTGCTCGGCCATGACCCGGGCGGCGTCCAGGGATTGACGCAGACCAGCGCGGCCCAGGACACCCTGCTGAACATGAACGGCATCGACATCCGCAGCAGCAGCACCACCGTCACCGAGGCCGTGCAGGGCGTGTCCCTGGACGTCACGGCGGTCGGCAGCGCGACCCTGAACGTCAGCCGCGACACCGCCTCGGTATCGGCCGCGGTCAACAACTTCGTCAAGGCGTACAACGAACTCAACAAGACGATCTCGGGCCTGACCGGCTACAACGCCGAGAACAAGACCGCCGGCGTGCTCCAGGGCGACGCCTCGGTGCGCTCGATCCAGAGCCAGCTGCGGCGCCAGCTCGGCGCCTCGGTCGAAGGCCTGGGCGGCAAGCTGACCACGCTCAGCCAGGTCGGCATCACCTTCCAGAAGGACGGCAGCCTGGCCGTCGATTCGAGCAAGCTGAACAAGGCCGTCACCGAGAACTTCAGCGAGATCGGCGGCCTGTTCGCAGCGATGGGCGCGGCCACCGACGGCATGATCAAGTTCGACAAGTCCGGTTCCGCCACCAAGCCGGGCACCTATGGCGTCAACATCACCAGCCTGGCGACCCAGGGCACCTTGACCAGCGCCGCCGCACTGTCGGGCTCGACCACGATCGCGGCCGGCACCACCTGGCGCATCACGCTCAACCAGACCGACCCTGTCACCGAAAGCAAGACCCAGGACATCGCGCTGGCCGCCGGCACCTATACCAACGATCAGCTGGCCTCCATGCTGCGCGCGGCGATCAACGGCAATTCCACCTTCGCGGGCGCCGGCGACACGGTCGAGGCCAAGGTCGACGGCGGCGGCCTGCTGTCGATCTCGTCGAGCAAGTACGGTTCGACCTCGAACATTGCCATCGCCACCGTCAGCGGCACCGACCCGGCCATCCTGTTCGGCGGCGCCGCGCCGCTGGTCGGCAAGGACGTCGAAGGCACGATCGGCGGCGTCGCCGCCAGCGGCAACGGCCAGGCCCTGACCGCCGCCGCGGGTTCGCCGGCCGAAGGCATCCAGCTCTCGATCACCGGCGGCGCCACCGGCGAGCGCGGCACCGTCAGCTTCTCGAAAGGCTTCGCCTTCGAGCTGACCAACCTGGCCGCCAGCTTCACCGGCAAGGGCAGCCTGCTGACCAGCAAGACGGACGGGCTGAACGTCACGCTCAAGGCCGTCAACACGCAGAAAGACCAGTTCAATTCGCGCCTGGAAGGCATCGAAAAACGTTACCGGGCCCAGTTCACGGCGCTCGACACCGCGCTGATGTCGATGCAGTCGACCTCGGCCTACCTGACCCAGCAGCTTGCGGCGCTCAGCGCCAACGCAGGCTAATCTTACGCAACACCTGGAGAACACCATGTTTGGAACCATGCAACGCGGCGTCGGCGCCTATGCGAAAGTCGGTCTCGAGACCGGCGTGGCGGCAGCTTCCCCACACAAGCTGATCATCATGCTGTACGACGGCGCGATGGTCGCGCTGCTCAGCGCGATCAACAACATGAAGGGGACCAACGGCGCGGCCAATGTGGCGGCCAAGGGCGCCTCGATCTCGAAGGCGATCACGATCATCGACAACGGCCTGCGCGCCTCGCTCGACAAGGCGGCCGGCGGCGAGATCGCCCAGAATCTGGACGCGCTGTACGACTACATGAGCCGCCGCCTGCTGCAGGCCAACATCAAGAACGACGTCGCCGCGGTCGAGGAAGTCCACGGCCTGATGTCGGACCTGCGCGAAGCCTGGGTGGCGATCGGCGAGACCAACGGGCAGCCTGCCGCCCCTGCCGTGCCGGCAATGCAGCAGAAGCCCACCCTGGTAAGCGTATGAGGTTGATGATGATGACCGGACAAGAAGTCGTTTCCGTCTACGAGACCATGGTCGGCATCACCGACCGCATGCTGGACGCCGCCGCCGCGAGCGACTGGGACCGCCTGACCGAGCTGGAACAGGAGTGCGCCGCCTGCGTGCGCCGCCTGCGCGAGAACGAAGGCGCGCAGCCGCTGGCCGGCCAGGAGCGCGTGCGCAAGGTCAACGCGATCCGCAAGATGCTCGACGCCGACCGCCAGATCCGCGACCTCACCACCCCGTGGATGGCGCGCCTGTCGGCCCTGATCAGCAACACCACGACCGAACGCCGCGTCGCGCGCGCCTACGGCGTCTGAGGCCGTCCCGGCCTGACTGAGGGATGCTGCCGCGCGAGCTGGTTTCCGCCGTCACCCGGGTCAATCCGGGGCAGCCGCTCGAGCAGGCCGCCGATCCGCGCCAGCAGGCTTTCCAGCGCGCCGTCGCCCCCCTGCTGGGCAAGGCCATCCACGGCGAAGTGCTCGCCAAACTGACCGACGGCAGCTTCGTGGTCAAGGTGGCCGACATCCCGGCCCGCATGCAGCTGCCGCCCGGCGCCCAGGTCGGCGCCAACGTCCCCCTTACCCTCGTTTCCCTCCAGCCGCGCGCCACCTTCCAGGTCGGCGCCCAGGCGGCCAGCGCCTTCACCGAGGCCGGTCCGCCGCTGCCGGAGGGCGCCGATCCGTCCACCGCCCCGCTGGCCTACCGCGAAAGCGCGCCGGCCGGCCGCGCGGCGGCCCTGCTGGCCCAGGCGGGCGCCAACGCCACCCAGGCCTTCGCGGCCGGGACCGAAGCCCTCAACACCACACTGAGCCCGGCCGGCGAGGCCATCGCCAAGGTACTGGCCGCCGCCGGCAAGGCGGACACGCCCATGGCCGGCCTGGTCGGGCGCACGCCGGTGGTGGCCAGCCCCGCGGCCGATCCCGGCGCCATCGCCCAGGGCCTGCAGCAGGCCGTCGGCAAGAGCGGGCTGTTCTACGAATCGCATGTCGCCGAATGGGCGCAGGGCGCGCGCGCGTTGGCCGAGCTGGCCGGCGAGCCGCAGCAGCAGGCCGCCCAGGCGGGGAACCGCCCGCAGGCCGGCGATCCCGCCACCGCCCAGTTCATCAACCTGCAGCTGGCGACCCAGGAGCAGGCCCGGCTCAGCTGGCAGGGCCAGCTGTGGCCGGGCCAGGAGATGGAATGGGACGTGCGGCGCGACGACGGGCACCAGGGGGCGGAGGCCGAAGGAGGCGTCTGGCACAGCCGCCTGCGCCTGCGTTTTCCCGAGCTGGGCGAACTCGACGCCAGCCTGAGCCTGGCCGGCGGCGTCCTGCAGCTGCGTTTCGCCACCGGCAGCGAAGACACCGCGGCCCTGCTGCGCCGCCACGCGCCGGCACTGGCCGCCGCGCTGGACGCGGTGGGCACGCCGCTGGGCGGCTTCGACGCCCGCCCCGGAGCCGCCGATGGGTGAGGAAGGCAAGCGGCGCCAGAGCGCCGTTGCCCTCGCCTACGGCGCCGGCGACGCGGCGCCCAAGGTCGTGGCCAAGGGCCAGGGGCTGGTGGCGGAGAAGATCATGGCGCGCGCCCGGGAAGCCGGCGTGTTCGTGCACGAGTCGAAGGAACTGGTGTCGCTGCTGATGCAGGTGGACCTGGACCGCGAGATCCCGCCGGCCCTGTATCGGGCGATTGCGGAACTGTTGGCCTGGTTATATCATATCGAGTCGGCGCAAAAGAATGGAGGGCTTGTCCCTTCCGCACCTGATCCGGCAGCCCACCTCGAACCCGTGGCAAGGACACCTGGCAGCAATGAATAACGCAGAACTGGAAAATTGGCATGACTATGAAGTCGGGTCGCGCCGCGAAATCGTGTCGCTGCTGCGCCAGATCGGCGAAAAGAACCAGCTGATCCGCATGCTGGTCAAGGGCGAGTCGGACGTGGCCGTCACCTCGATCCTGGAAGTCGACGACGATACCGACACCGTGGTGCTGGACCGCTCGATCGACCCGCTGCAGAACGAGCGCATCGTGGCCGCCGGCAGCGTGCGCTGCGAAACCACGCTCGACAAGATCCGCATCCTGTTCACCGCCGAAGCCCTGGGCGAGACCAGCCACCGCGGCGGCATGGCGCTGCGCGCCGACATTCCCCCGACCCTGATCCGCCTGCAGCGGCGCGAGTACTACCGCATGGAGACGCCGGTGAGCAACCCGGTGCGCGCCCTGATCCCGCTGCCGCTGGAAATCGGCGGTGGCTCGGGCGTCTTCCCGCTGCACGACATCAGCGTGGGCGGCATCGCCATCCTCGACAACAAGCTCCAGCTGGACAATACGATCGGCCGGGTGATCGAGAACTGCCGCATCGAGCTGCCCGAGATCGGGCCGATCACGGCCTCGCTCCAGATCCGCAACTCGCTGGACCTGACCTTGCTGAACAACAAGACCAATCGGCGCCTGGGCTGCCAGTTCGTCGACATCTCGCGCGGCGCGCTGGCCGGCGTGCAGCGCTACATCACCAAGCTCGAACGCGAGCGCAACGCGCGCCTGGCCGGCCTGGCCTGAGGCGGAGCGCCGGTTCCTTTTTACCAATGGGTGCTCTGCCCGGTTAATTCTTGGGCTACACTTGCGGGTATCTGCACCTGCCGACGCCCGCCGATGACGCCTTCTTCACCGGAAACCCGCTATTTTTCCACCGCGTTCGCCCACTCCCAGGTGGGCCTTGCGCTGGTGGACTTGCGCGGCCGATGGCTGGAGGTCAACCCGACTCTCTGCCGCATTCTCGGCTATTCGCGCGAAGAATTGCTCACCACAAGCTTCCAGGCGATCACCCATCCCGACGACCTCGATGACGACCTGAGCCTGATGCACAGGGTGCTGGACGGCGAGATCGACACCTATAACATGGAAAAGCGCTATTGCCGCCTGGACGGGGGGATGGTGTGGGCGCTGCTGACCGTGTCCATCACGCGCGATGCGCAGGGCGGGCCGGAGTGCTTCATCGCCGAGGTGATCGACATCTCGGCCCAGAAGGCGGCGCTGGAAGACCGCGAAGCCTTCTTCGCGCTGTCGCCGGACCTGATGGCGGTGGCGGGCACGGGAGGCCGCCTGCTGCACGTGAACGCCGCCTGGACCGACGCCCTGGGCTGGACCGCGGAAGACCTGACCTCGCATCCCTTCATGGACTTCGTGCATCCCGACGACGAGGCGCGCACCCTGGCCGCGGCCCAGGCGCTGCATGCCGGCGTGCTGATCACGGGCTTTCGCAACCGCTACCGCCACGCCGCAGGCGGCTACCGCTGGCTCGAGTGGAACGCGCGCGCGGCGTCCAACGGCAGGCTGTATTGCTCGGTGCGCGACGTCACCCGCCAGATCGAGAACGAAGATGCCTTGCGCGGCCAGGAAGAAAAGATCCGCCTGTTGCTCGACCACGCCAACGACGCCTTCATCGGCATGGACGAGGAAGGCATCATCACCGAATGGAACAAGCAGGCCGAGCTGACCTTCGGCTGGAAGGCGGAGGAAGCCATCGGCCGCCCGATGGTCGAGCTGATCGCGCCCGAGCGCCTGCGCCAGCGCCACCTGGACGGCCTGGCCGCCTTCCTGGCGGCCAACGAGGGCCACGCGTACACCAAGCGCGTCGAGGTGCCGGCGCTGCGCCGCGACAGCCAGGAGATCCTGGTCGAGTTCTCGGTCGGCATGCTGCCGCACCGGGGCCGGCGCTACATCTACGCCTTCCTGCGCGACGTCTCGGAACAGCGCCGCCTGGCCGAGCAGATGCATTACCAGGCCACGCACGACTTCCTCACCGGCCTGCCGAACCGCTATGCCTTCATGGAGCGCCTGCAGCACGCCATCGACACCGCGCAGCGCTCGCCGCATTCGCTGGCGCTGCTGTTCATCGACCTGGACGGCTTCAAGTCGGTGAACGACCTGTGCGGGCACGAGGCGGGCGACGCGGTGCTGATCGAGTTCGGCCGCCGCCTGGCGGGGGCGGTGCGCCGCACCGACCTGGTGGCGCGCCTGGCGGGCGACGAATTCGTCGTGATGCTGGACCAGGCGGGCGACGCGCGCGCCGACATCGAACAGGTGGCGCGCAAGATCCTGCTCGCCGCCGCCCAACCCTATGCGGCGGCCGGCGGGTGCGACCCCATCGGCGCCAGCATCGGCGTCGCCTTCCACGTGCCCGGCGACAGCGCCGACGCACTGCTGTCGCGCGCGGATACGGCCATGTATGCGGCCAAGAAGGCGGGCAAGCACCGGGCGGCCATCCTGATGGCGGATGGACGGGTGATCGACTGCCGGATGGACTAGCACTGCCCAGGTTTTTCGGCCCACCTCAAAAATTTTCAGCATCCACGTCACACCATCCACGCATGGCTCGTCTTAACAGGCATGAGGGACGCAAACCGCGCCCACCAACCTGAAAGGACGCCACCATGTCGCACGCACCCCGCATCAACCTCTTCACCCTCGCCCCCGCCAACCTGAAGGCCATGATCAACCTGTCGATGACCAACAAGAAAGGCGCCCTCGGCGAGCGCCTGGTCGAGCTGGTGCAGCTGCGCGTCTCGCTGGTCAACGGCTGCGGCGTGTGCATCGACATGCACTGGCGCGACCTGGTCAGGCAAGGCCTCGATCCGCGCCACCTGAACGCGATCGGCGCCTGGCGCGAAGCGCCCTGGTTCAGCGCGCGCGAACGCGCGGCCCTGGCCTGGGCCGACGCCGTCAACGCCCTGCCCCAGCGCGACGACACCGAAGCCGCGTGGCCGGCCCTGCGCGAGCATTTCACCGACGCCGAGATCGCCGAACTTGGCTATACTATCGCCGCCATCCGGGGCTGGAATTCGATCAACCTGAGCCTGCGCAACCAGATCCCCGAACAGCCTGCGCCGGGCATGTAAGCCACCACCCACCAAGGATGCCCCTGCACGGCCACGACAGCGTCACCCTGGTCCAGGCCTTGCGCATCCTGGCGAGCGCCGGCGACCTGGCCATGGGCCAGCCGCCCGGCCACTCCGAGCGCGCCGCGCGGCTGGCGCAGCGCCTGGCGCGCGCCGCCGGCGCCGATGGCACACAAGCCTTGCATGCGCGCCTGGTGGCCCAGCTGCGCTGGTCCGGCAGCCTGGCCACCGCGCCCGGCTTCGCCGCCCTGCCCGGCGGCGACATCGGCGGCCGCCGCGCCCTGCTCGCCGATCCCTTCGCCCCCCGCGCCTATCGCGGCAGCGCCCTGCTGGCCGCCACCCACGCCGAGGTCGCGGGCGAGCTGGCCGCCATGCTGGGCCTGCCCGCGCCGGTGGAAGACGCGCTGCGCCGCCTGTTCGCGCGCGGCGCCGAGGGAACGGAATCCGGCCGGATCGCGGCGCTGGCCGGCGACCTGGAACTGCTGGCGCGCACCCACGGCATGGGCGCCGCGCTGGCCATGTGCGCCCGCCTGGCGCCGCGCCGCTATCCCGCCGCGCTGGTGCAGCTGGCGGCGCCGCTGGCCGGCGCCTGGCTGGACGAAGCGGCGCAGCCGGAGGACGGCGCCTGCCTCCCGGGCTTCCTGCCCCTGTCGGCGCCGCTGGCGCCGGTGACCGACGCCATCGAACTCAAGCTTCCCTGGCTGGCCGGCTACGGACGCCGCGTGGCCTTCCTGGCGCGCGAGGCGGCGGTCCTGGCCGGCCTGCCGGACGCCGTCCAGCGCGGCCTGGTGCGCGCCGCGCTGCTGCACGGCCTGGGGCGGGCCGGCGTGCCGAACCCGGTGTGGCAAGACGCGCACAAGCTGGAAGGGGACGCGCGCGACGCGGTACGGCGCGCGCCCTACTGGACCGCTTGCCTGCTCGGGCGCATCCCCGGCCTGGAAGACGATGGCGCGCTGGCCTCGCAAGCCTACGAACGGCTCGACGGCAGCGGCTACTACCGCGGCATGGACGCCGCCGTCCTGGGGCAGCCGCAGCGCATCCTGGCCGCCGCGGCGGCCCACGCCGCGCTGCGCGCGCCCCGCCCGTGGCGCGCGGCCCACGACGAAGCCGCCGCCACCGCACTGCTCGACGCCCAGGCGGCGGGCGGACGCTTCGACCGCGAAGCGGTGGCGCTGGTGGGCCGCGCGGCCGGGCGGGAGCGGGAACCGGTACGGAACGGGCTGTCCGCGCGTGAACGGGAAGTGCTGATGCGGATCAGCCGGGGAGAAAGCGAACGGACGGCGGCGCGCGCCATGCGCCTCAGCGCCGGCGCGCTACGGACGCACATGGAGCGCATCCTGGAAGAACTCGGCTGCGCGACGCGCCCGGCAGCCACGCTGCGGGCGCTGGCGCGCGGCCTGATCTAGGCGCGCGGAGGATCAGGAATACCTCAGGAAAAAGCGGCCGGATGCACGCCGCCGCCCGGGCGGATCAGTCCGCGCTGGGTGGCCACCACGACGGCGTGGGTGCGCGCGGTAGCATCCAGCTTGCTCATCACGCCCTTCACGTGGGTCTTGACCGTGCCCACGCCGATGCCCAGCTTGCGCGCGATCGACTTGTTGCAGCAGCCCTGGGCCAGCAGCTGCAGGACGTCGGTTTCGCGCCCGGTGAGGGTTTCGCGGCTCAGGCTGTCGGCGACGCTGCGCGTGACCGATTCGGTCAGGTAGCGCTGGCCCTGGGCCAGGGCGGCGACCGCCTTCTGCACTTCGTCCGGGTTACACGACTGGAGCACATAGCCATGCACGCCGGCGTCCATCGCGATGCGCACTTCCCATTCCTTGTCGAGCTGGGTGACGATCAGCACCGCCGGGTGGCGCAGGGCCTCCGGCATGGGGCGGCGCGCCAGCGCGACGCCCGTGTCGTAATCGGCCACCAGCACGCGCGCGACGCGCTGCCCCTCGGGCTGGCGCAGGCTGGTCGTGACGCGCAGCTCCGGCAGTTCGGCGAGGATGGCATGCAGGCCGACAGTCATCACCGGATCGGCGTGCATGATATGGACGGCGGAAGAAATCGTATGCATGGTCGTGCTCCTGGTTGGACGGAGGCAGGCAGGTGCCCGTCCTCCATCTTGGAACGACCGTGGGCGATCCGGCAAGTTAAGACATGTAAAAAATGCAGCCGGGGGGTGTTGATCGGCGCTGCGGCGAATGCGCTATACTTGAACGATCATGCGCCTGACCTCCTTCACCGACTACACGCTGCGCACCCTGCTGCACCTGGGGGGCAACCGCGACCGCCTGGTCACCATCCAGGAAATCGCCGACCTGCACAGCATCTCGAAAAACCACCTGATGAAAGTGGTGAACGAACTGGCGCGCAACGGCGTGGTGGAGACCATCCGCGGCCGCAACGGCGGCTTCCGGCTGGCGCACGAGCCCGAGGACATCAACATCGGGGCCGTGGTGCGCATGAGCGAAAGCGACTTCTACATGGCCGAATGCTTCGACCCCGCAGGCACGCCCTGCGGCCTGGTCCAGGCCTGCCGCCTGAAGGGCGTACTGGGCAGCGCCACCAAGGCCTATCTGGACGAGCTCGACCGCCATACCCTGGCTTCCCTGCTGCCGGAACCGGCGCCGCGCGAAGCGCCAGTCGCCTTCCACCGCAAGAAAGCCGCCTGACGCTTCGGTTCCCGCCTCCGCAAACGACAACGGCCGCCCGAGGGCGGCCGTTGTCGTTTCAGCTACCGAACCGTTCAGGCCTTGCGGCGCACGGCGGCCAGGCCGGCCAGGCCCAGGCCGAACAGCGCGACGCTCAGCGGTTCCGGCACCTGGCCCGGATCGACCGGATCGTCGCCGCGGACATAGGTGGCCTTGAGGACGGCGTCGACCCACTGGAAGCTGGTGCCGGTGTTCGACTTGACGGTGACCGACAGCTTGCCGGTCTCGCTCAGCGAGGCCAGCGAGGTGCCGGTGACTTCGTAGCCGCCATAGGTGGTGTTGCCGTTGCCGACATTGCTGTCGCTGCCGATCAGTACGCTGTCCGGACCGACCAGGAAGGAGAAGGTTTCGGCGCCGCCATTGCTCGAGCCGCCGACATCCTTCAGGCGCAGGGTCAGCTCGGCCCAGCTGATGGAGTCGCGTTCGGTGACAAAGGTATAGGGGGCGAGGGTGAAATCGAACAGCCAGCTGGCCGATGCGCCGGTGCTGATGGTTTGGTTGCCCGCATCATAGGTGGCGCTGATGTCGGTGACGATCGGGGAAGCGCTTGCGGCGGCGGAGACGGCGGCGAAGGCAGCGGCCGTAACGAATTTCATGAACTGTTTCATTTTTTCCTCTAGTTTTGATTTGGGTCAACTACACCTTCTTTTATGCAAACTGCGTGCCAGCTAGGTGCCCCAGAGGGAGAAATGTCAATATGTTCTAATTTTTAGGACACATCGTAAAGAATTCCGACACCCGATTGTTAACTGTGAAACTTGATAGTAGGTAGCATTCACATCGGCAATGACCAACACAATGCAAACGGGCCGCATGAGCGGCCCGTTGCAGGTCGAGCACGGCCTTGCGGCCAAGGTCTTAGAATGCGTAGCTGGCGCGGGCGTAGATGAAGCGGCCCGAACGCCCGAACGGCGCGTAGTTGGCGAACGGCGTGTTGCCGGTAGTGTTGAGGATCGGCGGCAGGGTTTCCGGATACTGGTCGAACACGTTATCCGCGCCCAGCGCCAGGTTGAACTTCGGCGTCACCGCATAGCGCGCCTCGAGGTCGACCGTGGTCCTGGCGCCCAGCTCGAAGTCGAAGGCGGCGGTGGTGCCCGGCGACAGCACTTCGCCGTAGCGGGTGGCGCGCAGGGTGGCGCCCCACTGCCCCAGCTTCCAGTTCACGTTGGCGCTCAGCTTGTTCTTCGGCTGGCCTTTTTCCAGCGACAGCACGTTCAGGCGGTCGAACAGCACCGGCGCCGGATTCAGGGCCGCCAGCTGGGTCGTCGCCGGGGTGCGGGTGACCTTGGTGTCGGTGAAGTTGCCCGCCAGGGTGAAGTCGAAGCGGCCGGCCTGCGCCAGGTTGAGCGGCCAGTTCACCACCACGTCCACGCCCTTGGTCGTGGTGTCGACGCCGTTGATGAAGAAGCGGCCTCCGCCGACGCCGATGAAGCCCTGGGCGGTCAGGTAGGATCTGACATTTGCCTGTGTCAAATTTTCCGACAAAACGATGCGGTCGTCGACGTCGATGCGGTAGGCGTCGACCGTCACGCTGACCTGGCCGAAGCGCATCACCGCGCCCAGCGAGGCGTTGACCGATTCCTCGGCCTCGAGCGGCTTGGCGCCGAGGGCCACCGCCACCGGGTCGTTCGGCTTGAAGGTGGTGATCTCGAAGGGCACGCCGTTGATGAAATTGGTCGAGGTGGCGGTGAAGTTCTGCTGCTGCGGCGACGGCGCGCGGAAGCCGTTCTGCAGCGCGCCGCGCAGCGCGAAGGACTTGCTGAAGTCGTAGCGGGCGGACAGCTTGCCGGCCAGGCTGTTGCCGAAGTCGGAATAATGCTCGCCGCGCACCGCCACCGAAGCCAGCAGTTGCGGAGTGATGTTGGCTTCCAGGTCGACGAAGGCGCCGATCGCGGTGCGGGCGGTGTCGGTTTCGTTGGACGGGCGGAAGCCCGGGAACACCTGCGCGCCCGGCGCCGCCGGGGTGCCGTTGGGCAGCACCTGGCCATAATAGTCCCAGGATTCGCGCTCGCCGGCGAACAGCTTGTAGCCTTCGCGGCGCGACTCCATGCCGGCCGCGACGTTCAGCGGCGAGGACAGGCCGCCGATATCGTAGGTGCGCACCCCGGTCAGGTTGAGCACGGTCTGGTCGTAGGAATAGCCGCCGGCATAGAACTCGGTCTTGCTGCCCGGCCCGATCGAACGGTTCAGCGTGTTCTGGATGTCGTACTGCATCTTGTTCTTGCCGTAGCCGAGCGACACATCCATGTCCCACTGGCCCAGGGGATAGGTGGCGCCGGCGGTCACGGCGAAGTCGTCGACGGTCGGCGCGATGATCGGCAGGAAGCCGTCCGGGTAGATCGAGGGGACGTTGCGCGCGTCCTGGGCGGTGCGGAAGAAGCCCCCCGAGCGCGCTTCGCGGTTCTGATAGCTGGCCCAGCCGTACAGCTTGACGCCGCCGCCCAGGTCGCTGCCGGCGTTGGCGAACAGGGTGGCCTGCTCCATCTCCGGCTCGCCGTACCAGGCGTTGAAGCGGTTGATGGTGTTCTCGCGCGGGTCGAAGGCGTTGCCGGCCAGGCGCGGATACTGCTGGCGCATGTCGTAGCCGCTGCGCTCGGTGCGGTGCTGGTCCTTGTACTCGGCGGCGATGGTCAGGTAGCCGTTCTCGCCCAGTTCGAGGCCCTTCCAGACGCTGACGGTGGCGGTCTGGCCGTCGGTGCGCTTGCGCGAGGCCGGGGCGGTGCCGGCCCAGGGCGCGCCGGCCGGGGCGACGTCGTTCCACAGGTCGTATTCGGTCTTGCGCGCGCCGTAGGTGACGGTGGCTTCGCCGCCCTTGCGGTCGGTGCGCAGGCGCATGTTGACCACGCCGGAAATGGCGTCCGAGCCGTACTGGGCGGCGGCGCCGTCGCGCAGTACCTCGACGCTCTTCACGATCGCGGTCGGGATGGTGTTCATGTCGACCGCCGCCGAACCGCGGCCGATCGAGCCGTTCACGTTCACCAGCGAGGACGCGTGGCGGCGCTTGGAGTTGACCAGCACCAGGGTCTGGTCGGGCGCCATGCCGCGCAGGGTGGCCGGACGGATGGTGTCGGTCCCGGCGGTGATGGCTGGGCGGGGGAAGTTCAGCGAAGGCAGGGCGATCGACAGCGCCTGGTTCATCTCGGTCGTGCCGACATTCTTGAGGGTCTCGGCCGAGATGATGTCGACCGGGGCCGCGGTGTCGAGCGCGGTGCGGTTCGCCACGCGGGTGCCGGAGACCAC
>CAMPHU010000098.1 GCA_946886065.1 uncultured Massilia sp.
TCCGCCAGCTGTTGTTGAAGAACAGGCCGTAGCTCCTCCCTTCATGCAGGGCGATGAAGAAGGGAATCGCCTGGTAGGACGGATCGTGGCCGGCCGGGTAATCCGGCACATCCGCGTTCCACATCACCATCGATTGCTGGTGCCGCGACATCGGGAAGGTCTTTTCGCCGAAGCCGTAGTACAGCTCGTAGTCGTCGCGGCGCATCGAGGTCTCGACCGAGCCGTCACTGCTATTGAAGGCCATTGGGCGCGCCGGATCGTCCCCGACGACCAGCTGGCCGGCGCTGTCGTACACCGAGATCGCGAGTTCGGGCGTTCTGCGAATTACGACGCGCGTTCCGCTGTCGGAACGGAGCTCGGTCAGGGCGCCCTTGTTCGTCACCGTCGCGCGGGCCCTGGGCGGTGCGCCATCGATGGCGTAGGAGACATCCGGGCCGAAGCGGCCGGCGGGATGCATGCGCACGCGCACCGCGTCCGGGGTGGCGAAGCCGACGCGCACGCGCGCGCCGCTGGCCATGCGCAGTTCGACGCCGCCATCGAGCGGCAGGCTTCGGGCGACGGCGCCGACGGTGCGCAGGGCCGCGGCAGCGGGCGCGCCGGCCAGCGCCAGCATGAGCAGCGCCGCGTAACAAGCGGGTTTAGTAAGTCGCATCGGGAATGACCTTCCTGTCGGGAGCAATGAATTCGCGCATCAGCGTGATGGGCGCGATCGCGGACCAGCCGCAGAAATCGGGTTTGGCAGGCTGGCCGGGCCGGGCCGCGTCCGGGGCGTAGTTCTCCCAGAACGTGCCGGTACGTTGATAGACCTCGGCAACGCAGGCGTAGTAGCTGCGCGCCAGCCGCGCGGCCAGCGCATGCTGCCCGGTGCGTTGCAGCCCGCGGATCACCATGTAGTTGGTCGGCGCCCAGACGCCGCCCAGCCAGTAGCCGCCCGCGGGGTCGAATCCCGCCTGGTCGGCGGGGAAAGCCGCCACCGGAACCTTGCGCCAGAAGCTGGCCGGATCGGTCAGGTGGCGCAGCAGCCGCGCCACCCGCTCCGGCGGAACCAGGCCCGCCATGAGCATCCAGAACATGCCGATATGCTTGCGGCGGATCTGCTTGCCGTAGCCGAGGTCGTAATAGAAGCCGTCGTCCTCGTGCCAGCACAGGCGATTCAGGGCCTGCCCCATGCCCGCGTGGAAGCGCAGCAGGACCACGGCATCGTCCGGACGCCCGACAAGGCGCGCGATGCGCGCGAGGTGCTCGGCGCACAGGGCCAGCTGCGCCGAGGTGTCGACCGCCCTGCCCTGCACGTTCCAGGCGGGATGCAGTCCGGTGTAATCGAAGGGCAGCGCGTCGCGCGGCGTCAGCGGAATCCCCTGCCCGTCGTCCCGCCAACCGTCGGGATGGCGCGGAATGTTGTCCATGCCCGAGCCCAGCGCATCGTTGAAGCAAAGCCCGTCCTCGCGGACCAGGTAGCCGCGCAGGTAATCGAAATTGCGTTTCAGTGCGGGATAGACGCGGCGCAGGCGTTCGAGATCATGGCTTTGGTCGTACAGCTCCAGTTCCGCGAACGCGAGCAGCGGCGGATTGAGCGACACCGGATGCGCCTTGGGCCATACCGGCTTGCCCTTGCTGTCGTATTCGCGGCAGATGTAGCCGTCGGCCTCCTGCACCGTATAGAAATTGTCGAGCGCATTCGCGATCGGCAGCAGGTCGGGATGGTACTTCGCGTAGCAGGCAAGGAAGCAGGTATCCCATAGAAAGATGTTCTTGCTGAAGGCCGCATCGAGAAAGGGCTTGCCGAAGACCGACTCGCCTTCTTGCCGGATATGGCGGCGCGCGCTGGCCAGCGCCGCGCGGTACATGGCCTCGCCAGGCTCGGGCGCCGGCGGACGCACGCAGCCCGACAAGCCGGCGCCGGCGAACGCCAGCAGCAGGCGTCGTTTGGGTGTCATGTGAGGATCCTGGAACCGGCGGCCGGCAAAGGCCGGCCGCCGGAGTGCCAGGTGTATCAGGCGTGTTCGCCCTGCTGGTACAGGCCCGCGTACTTCAGGCCGAAGTAGAGGATGAAGGCATAGCATGCCGCCGGCACCGCGAAGGACCATTGCAGGCCGATGGTGTCGGCCAGCAGGCCTTGCGCGAACGGCACCACGGCGCCGCCGACGATGGCCATGCACAGGATGCCCGAGGCCTGGCCGGTGAATTTACCGAGGCGGTACAGGGCCATGCTGAAGATGGTCGGGAACATGATCGAATTGAACAGGCCGACGGCGATGATCGCCCACATGGCGGCCTGGCCCTGGCCGAAGATGGCGACCATCACCAGCGCGATCGAGGCGGCGGAGTTGAACGCCAGCGCCTTGCCCGGGCTGACGTAGCGGATGACCGCGAAGCCGATGAAGCGCCCGATCATGGCGCCGCCCCAGTAGTAGCTGACGTAGTGGGCGGCGGCGGCATGGCTCAATCCCGCGATCTGCGGCTCGCCGAAGAAGTTGATCAGGAAGCTGCCGATGCTCACCTCGGCGCCGACATACAGGAAGATGCCGATGGTTCCCAGCACCAGGTGCGGATGGGCCAGCACCGAGCGCTTGGCGGCACTGCCTGCCGCCGCCGTGGCGTCGTCGGTGTGCTCGATCTTAGGCAGGCGCGCAAAGGCGAACAGCAGCGCCAGCACCAGCAGCGCGCCGGCCAGCGCCAGGTAAGGCCCTTGCACGCTGGCCGCCTGGGCCGCGCGGTAGGCCAGCTGCTCGGCGGCCGGCAGCTGCGCCAGCTCGGACGCGCCCAGCACGCTGCCCGACAGGATCAGGAAGCCGCCCAGGGCCGGGGCGATGGTCGTGCCCAGCGAATTGAAGGCCTGGGTCAGGTTCAGGCGGCTCGACGCGTTGCGCGGGTCGCCCAGCACCGTCACGTAGGGGTTGGCCGCCACCTGCAGCACCGTGATGCCGGCGGCCAGCACGAAGAAGCCGAACAGGAACAGGCCGTAACCGCTTTGGGACGCCGGGTAGAACAGCGCGCAGCCGGCGGCCGCGATCACCAGGCCGGCCACGGCGCCGTTCTGGTAGCCGATCTTCTTGATCAGCGCCCCCGCCGGCAGCGACACCAGGAAGTAGGCGCCGAAGAAGCAGAACTGCACCAGCATCGCCTGCACATAGGTGAGCGTGTAGAGCTCCTTCAGGTGCGGGATCAGGACGTCGTTCAGCGCCGTCAGCAGACCCCACATGAAGAACAGGATGGTGACGATGACCAGCGGGCCGGTGTTCCCGGCTTGCGCCTGCGTTTGCTGCAGCCGGACCGGCTGCGAAATGTGTTCCATGTGAAGTCTCCTGATTATTTTTTACTTACACCCTTAGCGGGTCATTCCGGCGGGCGCCTTCGGCAGGTCGGCGGCACGCGTGCCCCAGCCCGCACTGTCCGGCTGCGGCGCCAGCTTGTAGCTGAGCGTACCGGCGGCCTGCAGCTGCTCCCAGTCCAGCCACACGCGCGACACCGGGCGTCCTGCGAAGCTCACCGACTGCACGTAGCGGCGCTCGCCCGGCCTGGCCTCGGGCGCTTCGATGCGCAGCACGCGGCCCGGGGCCAGGTCGATCTCGGCGCGGGCGAAGCGCGGCGCATGCAGCAGGAAGCGGCCGCTGCCCGGCACGTCAGGATACATGCCCAGCGCGCTGAACAGGTACCAGGCCGACATGGTGCCCAGGTCGTCGTTGCCGGTCACGCCGCCCGGACCGTTGCCGAACAGGGTTTCCGCCGCGCGCAGCACGGTGGTGGTCTTCCACGGCTGGCCCATCAGGGTGTACATCCAGGGCGCGTGCAGGTCCGGCTCGTTGTTCGGGTTGTAGCGGAACTGGCTGTAGTAGCTGTACGGTCCCACCACCCAGGACTTGCGCACGGCGGCCGGGTCGGCCACCAGGGCCTCGTAGTCGAAGAACTGGTCGAGGCGGCGCAGCGCCTGGGCGGTGCCGCCCATCGCCGCGGCCAGGCCGGGCACGTCCTGCGGCACCAGCCACTGGTATTGCCAGGCCGTGCCTTCGTGGAAGCCGTGGTCGCCGCGCGGGTCGAAACCGCTGCCGACGTCGGCGAACCAGCTGCCGTCCTGCAGGCGCGGGCGCGGGAAGCCGCGCTGGCCGGTCGGCTCGTCGACCACCGTGGGATCCCAGACCTTCTTCCAGTTGAGGGCGCGCTGCGCCAGCACCTGCGCGTCCTTGGCGTGGCCGAGCGCCTTGGCCATGGTCGCCAGCGAGCTGTCGGCCAGCGCGTATTCCAGGGTCGCCGAGGCGCCGTGGTGCGGGTCGGTGTCCATGCCCTTGGAGATGAAGCCGCGGTCATACTGGACGAAGCCCTGGCGCAGGTAGCTCGGGTTGCCCGAACGGCCCTGCGGGCGGATGCCGAAGGCCGGCACGCCGAAGGCGTTCTCGCGCAGCGCGGCATAGGCTTCGCGCTCGCGGCCCTTGAGGGCGCCGAAGCGCCACAGGTCGACCAGGAAAGGCGTGACCGGGTCGCCGGTCATGATGTTGGTCTCGAAGTTGGCATAGCCCCAGCGCGGCAGCCAGCCGCTCTGCTCGCGGATCTTCAGCACCGAGTTGGCGATGTCGCGCGCACGCTGCGGGCGCAGCAGGGCCAGCAGCTGGTTCTGGGCGCGGTAGGTGTCCCACAGCGAAAAGAACTCGTAATAGGTCCAGTCCCTGGCAGTGTGGACCACGTCGTCGTAGCCGCGGTAGCGGCCGTCGGCGTCGTTGCCGGTCAGCGGCTGCAGCAGCGCGTGATAGAGCGCGGTATAGAACACCGTGCGGTCGTCATTGCTGCCGCCTTCGATACGCACGCTGCCCAGTTCGCGCTGCCAGTTGGCCTGCGCCTTGGCCTTCATGGCGTCGAAGCTCATCGGCTTGCCGCCTTCCATGCCTTCGGCCTTCAGGTTGATGCGCGCACCTTCCGCGTCCACGTGCGAAATCGCGCTGACGGCGGTGACGGACTGTCCGTTCCTGAGGTCGAAGCTCAGCCAGACGCCGTGCGGCTTGCTCTCGCCCTGCTGGCTGGGGCCGTCCACGTTGGCCCAGCCGCCGCGGTCGTCCCAGATGCCGCGTGCGGCGAAGGGACGGTCGAACTCCATGCGGAACCAGGTGGCGTACTTGGCGCCGCCGCAGAAGCTCCTGGTGATGATCCTGCCTTCCACGGCGCGGTCGCCCACCACGCGCACTTCGCTGCCGATCACGGAATGGCGCTCGTTGGCCTGGCCCAGGTTGAGCAGCAGGTGGCCGGTGCCGGAGTTGGCGGCAAAGGTGTAGCGCTCGGCGGCGGCGCGGGTCAGCGCGGTCGCCTCGGCCGTGATGCCGCCGTAGCTGGTGAGCTTGACCTTGTAGTAGCCCGCCTGGCCGACTTCGCCCTCATGGCTGTACTCGGCGGCGTAGGTCTTGTGGTTGAAGGTGTCCGGCTTCCTGGTGTCGAAATTGCCGCCCGGGCCGATGGTGCCGGTGACCGGCAGCACCGACAGCTGGCCGCCCTGCTCCCAGCAGCCCGCGCCGGACAGGAAGGAGTGGCCGAAGCCGCGGATCTTCTTGTCGCTGTAGCGGTAGCCGGCGTAGTGGTCGGTGATCGGACCGACCTGGATCATGCCGAAGGGAGCCGAGGCGCCCGGGAAGGTGTTGCCTTCGTCCTGGGTGCCGATGAAGGTATTCACCGGCATGCTGTTGTCTGCCGGCGCGGCCTGCAGGGCCACCGGCAGCAGGAGGGCGGCCAGCAGGGCGCCCACTTGGATACGACTCATCACGTTCCCTCTCCTTCGAGCTGTTCGAACAATTGGTGCATGGCCGCCGGTTGCGGCGGGGTGGCGCCGGCCTGCAGGCAGGCGGCGGAACCGGCCGCCAGTGCGGCGTGCAGGTGAGATTGCAGCGGGCGGCCGGGGTGGCGCGCCAGGCTGTGCAGCAGGCCGGCCGCGCTGGCGTCGCCGGCGCCGACCGTGTCGACCACGGCCACTTTCGGCGCGCGCGCATCGGCGCGCTGGGCGCCGTGGAACAGGCTGGCGCCCTGGCCGCCGCGCGTGAACAGGCAGTAGGCGACGGGATTGAAGGCGCGCACGCGCTCCAGCGCCACATCGAGTTCGACGCCCGGGAACAAGCCGCGCAGGTCGTCGTCGGAGACCTTGATCACGTCGGCGAGCGAGGCCATGCGGCGCAGGGTCGGTCCGTAGCCCTCTTCCATCAGGTTGCGGTAGTTGGGGTCGTAGCTGATCGCCACGCCCTGGTCCTTGAGCTGCTGGGCCAGCGCCACCAGGCGCGTCGCCAGCGGCTCGCGGGCCAGGCTGATGCCGCCGAAGTGCGCCCAGCGCAGCCCGTCCGACCAGCCAGCCGGGAATGCGGCCGCATCGAAGTGCAGGTCGGCGCTGTCGTCGCCGATGAAGAAATAACGGGGCGGCTCGCACTTTTCCACGATGGCCAGCAGCGGCGAACGCTCCACGCGCTGCAGCAGGCGGGTGTCCAGGCCCACGGCTTCGCTGGCCTTCCACAAGGCGTCGCCGAAACGGTCGCGGCTGACGGCGCCGGCGAAGGCCGTCGGTTCGCCCAGCACGGCCAGCGCACGGGCCACGTTCCACACGGAGCCGCCGACGCGGCTCACCCAGCGCTCGTCGCCCTGGTCGATCATGTCGGTGAGCGCCTCGCCGGCGCACAGCATCAGGGGTGCGTCATGCATGGCCGGCCTCCCTCAGTACGCGCACGATATCGTAGCAGGCGCCCATGGTGTGGTAATCGACCTTGCCGGCGGGGCTCTTCTCGTCGCTCAGCTTGCGGTTCCGGCGGTCGAGGATGCGGTACCAGGCGCCATGGTGGTGATCGATGAAATGGGTCCAGCTGTATTCCCACAGGCGCTGGTACCAGTCCCAGTATTCGGCCTTGCCGGTGCGCTCGGCCAGCATGGCGGCGGCGGCCGCGCTTTCGGCCTGGACCCAGAAATACTTGTGCCAGTCGCAGATCGCCAGGTCGGGCGCCAGCGAGTAGCACAGGCCGCCGTTCTCCTGGTCCCAGCCCTTCTCCACCGCGACCTTGAACAGCCTTTCCGCGGTCGGCAGCAGCCAGCCCAGGTCCTTGCCCAAGTCTTTGGTCAATGCGTCGCCGCGTTCCTCCAGCTGCACCAGCAGCTTGGCCCACTCGGTGAAGTGGCCGGGCTGGTAGCCCCAGGGGCGGAACAGGTTTTCCGGATCGTCGAAGTTGAACTTCCAGTCGGGACGCCACTGTTCGTCGTAGTGCTCCCAGATCAGGCCGCCGCAGCGACCGGCCTGGCGCTGGGTGATGTTGTAGGCGATGGTATAGGCGCGCTCCAGGTAGCGCAGCTCGCCGGTGGCCTGGTAAGCCGCCTGCAGCGCTTCGCAGGCGTGCATGTTGGCGTTCTGTCCGCGGTAGGTGGAGAGCACGCTCCAGTCCTGGCTGGCCTCGTCGGCATACAGGCCGGCCTCGGCGCTCCAGAAGCGGCGCTCCATCAGCTTGAAGGTTTCTTCGATCCAGGGACGCGCCTCCTCCAGGCCCGCCATGGTGGCGTGCGCATAGGCAAGCAGCACGAAGGCCTGGCCGTAGGCGTGGTTGGTGCCGTCCTCGACCTCGGTCCCGTTCAGCATCCAGGCATAGCCGCTGCCGTCCGGGGCGCGGTGCGCCTCGCGCACGAAGCGCAGGGCATGCTTCAGGCCTTCCAGGTAAGCCGGGTCCTGGAAATGGCGGTAGGCCATCGCATAGGTGAACACGAAACGCGTGCTGCTCACCAGGTGGCGGTGCTGGGCGTCGTAAACCGCGCCGTCGTCCTTGAAGAAGTGGTACAGGCCGCCGGCCGGGTCGATCGCGCGCGGGTGGTAGAAGCGCATGGTATGGCGCGCATGGTCGAGCAGGACGGCCGGGCTGCGGAAGTTCGGAAAATTGGTCATGTTGGCAGGGTGAAGTGCGCTAGTCGTCGCAGCTGCTTTCGCGCACGATCATCTCGACTGGCAGGGTGATTTGGGAGGAGTTGTCTTCGGGCTTCTGGAGCAGCAGCTCGACCCCGGCGCGGCCCAGCGCTTCCTTGTCCACCCGGATGGTGCTAAGCGGAGGAATGGCGGCGGAGGCGGCGGCGATGTCGTCGAAGCCGACGATGGCGATGTCGTACGGAATTTTCATGCCTTCGTTCAGGCAGTACTTCATGGCCGCCAACGCGGTGCTGTCGTTGTAGCAGAACACGGCGTCGGCCCGCTTCGGCAGGCTGAGCAGGGTGCGCATGGCTTCCGCCACGGCTTCGTCGCCATCGCCCATGGTGGGCACGATGACTTCCAGGTCCGGGTCGGCATGGACCTTGGCATCGAACAGCGCCTGGCGGAACCCGCGGTTGCGCTGCTGGATACTGTAGTGGGCCAGCGAGCCGGACAGCATGGCGATGCGCTTGCGGCCGCAGCGCAGCAGGTGCTGGGTGGCCAGGTAGCCGCCGCGCATGTTGTCTGGATTGACGGAAGTGAAACCGCGGCGGTGCATGTCGACCAGCACCATCGGCTTGCCGACCTGCTGCAGGGCGGTCAAGACCTCCGGCTCGAAGAAGCCGGCGCACAGGATCGCATCCGGCTGGTGCAGGCGGATCTGGCCCAGCACCGGTTCGGCCGGGCCGACCGCGATGAAGGACAGGGCGATGCCCTCGCGGCGGCAGGCTTCCTCGGCGCCGTGCAGCACCGGCGAAAAGAAGGGGCTGGACGACAGGGTATTGTGCTGGCTGTGCAGCAGGAAGGCGATGCGGCGGATGCGGCCTTTTTTCAGCTGGCCGAAATCGTAGCCCAGGCGAATGGCGGCCTCGCGCACCTTGTCGCGGGTGACCTCGGTCATGCCGGCCTGGTTCTTCAGCGCGCGCGATACCGTGCCAATCGACAGGCCGGTGGTTTCCGCGATGTCGCGCAGGGTAACCTGGCTCACGGCTGGCCTCGCGAAATCAAGTGCATGAGGAGTCTCCAATGTTCTGTTTTAATAAACGCATCCGGAGGCGTCTGCGGCGCCCTTCGGTACTGTTCGATGCGCGCCGTTTTGATAGATGGCGATAGCTGAGTTTTATATCAGCGGCGTTTCGGGGGAGTCAATCAAAGTTGCGCAAACAGGGGGCTTTTTCGCTTGTTTTACTAAACAAATACGGCATTCCTCAGGGCGGCGTCACTCCTGGCCTCTGGCGTCCGCCGCCGAGGGCGCCGAGCGTGATACCGCGGACACCGAGCGCAGCTGCAAGGCCTTGCGCAGGGCCGCCAGGCCGGCCCTGGAGCGCACGCGCAGGGTCAGCCTCTCCCCCGGCAGCAGGGTCAGGGCGTTGTCGGACACCTCGGCGTCGAGGTCGCCGAAATCGACCCAGACGCCGCGCGCGAGCGCCGCCGCACGCAGCTCGAGCACGTAGCCTTTGCCGTCGGCGCGCAGGGCGGCACGCAGGCCGGCCTCAGGCCAGCGCAGGTCCTTGGCGGCCTTGAAATACACCACGCGGCGCGAAGACGGCTCGCCTTCAGGCTTCAGCTCGAACACGGCGACCGTGGACGCCGGATCGGCCTGGCCCAGCAAGTCGGCATCCGGGTAGTCGGCCACCTTGGCCGCCGACAGCGGCGCGAGTTCCACCGGCTTGCGCTCGTCGCGCAGCAGCTTGCCATCCAGGGACATCACCCGCAGGCGCAACTCGCCCCGAACTGGCCGGGTGCGGTCGTTGAGCAGGCTGACCGCCGTGACGCCCTGCGCATTGCGCAGCGCGGCGACCGCCACCGGCGCATAGAAGCGGCGCGCATGGAACTGCAGCGCCTTCCAGCGCCCGAACCAGTCCACGCTCGACCAGGACGCGCCCGGCCACACGTCGTTGAGCTGCCAGTACAGCGACCCCATCGTGAACGGACGGCTGGCGCGGTGGTGCAGCGCCGCCAGCTCGATGCCTTCGGCCTGCGCGACCTGGCTCAGGTAGGCGAACTGCGCGAACTCCCGCGGCTCATTGAATTCGTCCTTCACATACTTCATCAGCCGCTCGTTGCCTTTACCAGCGAGAAACTTCTGGTGCGCCTCGATCACCGGCGAGGCGATCCCCTGCTCGCTGCGCCTGGCGAAGGCATCGATGGTGCGCTGCACCGGCCAGGCCTGCAGGCCGTATTCGGACATGAAGCGCGGCGTGATCTCCAGGTATTTGGTGACCGGATGGGCCGGGTTGCCCCACACTTCCCAGTAATGCATGTCGCCGCTGGCCGGGGTATTCGCCACCTCGGCCAGGTCGTCGCCCGGCGAGCTGGACCAGTAGCCGATGCCGCCGCCCTCTTCCGCCACCACCTCGCGCAGGTCCGTGCCGAACAGCTGCACATAGCCCTTCCACACCTTGTCGGCGAAGGCCGGGTCGGCTTCCTTCAGCGTCTTGCCATGCCCCCAGTACTTCCAGGCGATCTCTTCCTCGTTGTTGCCGCACCAGAGGACGATGCTCGGGTGGTTGCGCAGGCGCCGCACCTGGTCGCGCGCTTCCGCCACGACATTGGCGCGGAAGGCGTCGTCGTACGCGGGCTGCATGCCGCCGCCGAACATGAAGTCCTGCCACACCAGCAGGCCCAGCTCGTCGGCCAGGTCGAAGAAATCGTCGCTCTCGTAATAGCCGCCGCCCCAGCTGCGCACCATGTTCATGTTGGCGTCGCGCGCCGATTCGAGCACGCGGCGCAGCTTCGCCCTGGTCACGCGCGGCTGGAACATGTCGAAGGGGATGGAGTTGGCGCCCTTGGCGAACACGGGGATGCCGTTGACGGCGAAATAGAAGCTCCTGCCCTTGTCATCGGGATCGCGGCGCAGTTCGACCTTGCGCAGGCCGGTGCGCGCGCTGCGCTTCGCATCGCCGGCTTCGACCTCGTAGCGGTACAGCGGCTGGGCGCCGTAGCCGGCCGGGAACCAGCGTTGCGGGCGCTCGACCTGCACCGGCAGTTCGATGCGGTTGGCGCCGGCGCGCAGCGCGACGCGGCGCCGTGCCGCCAGCGAGCGCTGGCCGCCGGGCGCGGTCTGCCACAGGCGCACTTCGTGGGCGCCGTCGCGCACCGCGTCGACCGTCACGATCGCGGCGATGTCGGCGCGCGCTTCCTCGACGCGGTCCTGGCGCAGCTGCAGGTCGTCGATGCGCAGCGCGTCCCAGCTCTCCAGCACCACCGGCTTCCAGATGCCGGCGGTCACGTAGCGCGGCCCCCAGTCCCAGCCGTAGTGGTAGCCGGGCTTGCGCGCGAAGTTGCCGGTCATGGCATCCTTCGGTTCGTCGCCATAGGGCGAGGGATAGTTGCCGGCGATCTTGTGCGGCATCGCCTGCACCTGCGGCAGCAGCCTGGCGATGGGCGAGCGCAGCACGATGCGCAATTCGTTGTCCCTGGCGCGCAGCTTGCCCTGTACCGGCACGCGCCAGGTGCGGAAGGCGTTGTTCGCGTCGAGCAGCTTCTCGCCATTGAGCCACACCTCGGCAAAAGTATCGAGCCCTTCGAACACCAGGTCGCTGCGCGCCGCGCCCGAGGCATTGCGCGGCGCATCGAAGCGCGTGCGGTATTCCCAGTCGGCCAGGCCGATCCATTGCAGGCCCGCTTCCGGCGCGCCGACGTAGGGATCGGGAATCAGCCTGTTCGCGAACAGGTCGGAATGCACGGTGCCCGGCACCGCCGCCGCCTGCCATGCGGCGGCTTCGGGATGCGCGGCCAGCTGGGCATTGCCTGGCGCGAGGCGGAAGCTCCAGCCCTTGTCGATGACGAAGCGGTCCGGCGCTGCCGCCATGACCGCACTGGCCGCCATGACGAAGCAGAGCATCACGAACAGGCGCAACAGGGAATGCTTGCTCATGGCGCGGGAGCCTTCCAGTATCGGTTGATCCATTCCTGGTGGGTGGGCATGGTGGCGACCGCCTGCCTCAGGTTCGCGCGCAGGCCTTCGACGACCTCGACCAGCCTGTCTTCCGGCATCTCGTCCACGATCGGGTGGTAGCCCCGCGGGACGATGCGCTGGCCCAGCATCACCTGCACCCAGCTCGGCAGCGCGAAGAAATCCTCGCCGTTGCGGAAGTAGCGCCCGTCGGCGCGGAACAGCTCGACCGTCTCGCGCAGGCTGTCCGGAATCGGCATCGTGCGGCAGTAGTCCCAGAACGGCGTGTCGTCGCGTTCGGTCGCGTTGTAGTGGAGGATCAGGAAATCGCGGATCCGTTCGTATTCGAAGGCGGATTCGCGGTTGAAGCGCTCGGCCAGCAGCGGATTGAAGTCGCGCTGCGGGAACAGCGCCAGCAGGCGCGTGATGCCCGACTGGGCCAGGTAGATGCTGGTCGACTCGAGCGGCTCCAGGAAGCCGCTGGCCAGGCCAAGCGCCACGACATTCTTGTTCCAGAACTTCTTGCGCATGCCGGTGGTGAAGGCCAGCCTGCGCGGTTCGGCCAGCGCCTTGCCGTCCAGCTTGGCCAGCAGGGTCGCGGCGGCTTCGTCGTCGCTCAGATGGCGGCTCGAATACACATAGCCGTTGCCGACCCGGTGCTGCAGCGGAATGCGCCACTGCCAGCCGGCGGCGAGCGCGGTCGAACGCGTGTAGGGCGTGATCGGATCGACGCCTTCGCTGGGCACGGCCATCGCGCGGTCGCAAGGCAGCCAGTGCGACCAGTCCTCGTAGCCGGTCTCGAGGGTCTGCTCGATCAGCAGCCCGCGGAAGCCGGAGCAGTCGATGAACAGGTCGCCGCCGATGCGTTCGCCGTTTTCCAGGGTCACCGATTCGATGAAGCCGTCCGCGGCGCGCTGCTGCACGCCGACGATCCTGCCTTCGATGCGGCGCACGCCGCGCTGTTCCGCCAGCTCGCGCAGGTAGCGCGCGTACAGGGTGGCGTCGAAGTGGTAGGCGTAGGCAAGGTCGGCCAGCGGGGAGCCCGGCGCGGCATTCCTGTCGCCGGGCGCGAACTTGCCCTGCGGCGCCATTACGGTCTGCGGCGAATACTCGCCGATCGGGCCGGCGCGCCCCTGCTGGTGCAGCTTGAGCCAGAACTGGTGGAAAGGCAGCGGTCCCAGCGAGCGGCCGATGGCCCCGAAACCGTGGATGTAGCTGTCGCCGATGCGGCTCCAGTTGTTGAATTCGATGCCGAGCTTGATGGTGCCCTGGGTGCGCTTGACGAATTCCGCCTCGTCGATGCCCAGCCACTGCCCATTGAACATCTTGATGTGCGGGACACTGGCCTCGCCGACACCGACGATGCCGATTTCCTCGGACTCGACCAGGCGGATCGAGGCGCCCTTGCCCAGGTAGGTGGCCAGGGCTGCCGCGGCCATCCAGCCCGCGCTGCCTCCACCGACGACCGTGATATTGCGGATCCGGTTTTGCGTATCCATTGCGCCGCCCAACGAAAGATGGCTTTGCCCGAGGAACGGACAAAGCCTTTTGAAGAGAGTTCCCCGGTCCCTTGGGACCGGGGAAGGACGTGGCTTAGAACTTGTAGTTCAGGCCCGCGTACACGACACGGCCGGCGTAGCCGTTGGAGTAGAAGCGCGCCTTGGTGTCGTTGCCCAGGTGCGAACGCGACTCTTCTTCGGTCAGGTTCAGCACCGACGCGGTCAGGCTGAGCTGCTTGGTGAAGTTGTACGCGAAGTTCACGTCGACCTGGCTGAACGGCTCTTGATACACGTTCAAGCCGTTGACCAGGCCGTTGACCACTTCGCCGCGGCGGTTGTAAGAGGCACGGGCCAGGAACTTGTCGGTCTCGTAGAACACAGTCAGGTTGAGCTGGTTCTTGGCGCTGCCGACCAGCGGCGACTTGCCGATCTCGGTGCCGTCTTCCAGGATGATGGCTGCCTGGTTGGTCTTGTTGTACGTGTAGTTGAACTGGAAGCCGAGGCCGGAATCCAGGGTGTGCTGCGCGTACAGTTCGACGCCTTCCGACACCGCGTCGCGGCCGCCGGCGCTGGTCGAGTAGTTCTGCACCGTCACTTCCTGGCCGCCGATGGTCATGTTTATGTCCATCACGACCGGCACCGCGAAGTTGCTCACGTTCTTGCGGAACACACCGGCACCGAGCACCGAGCCGCGGTCGAAGTACCATTCCAGGCCCAGGTCGTACTGGGTGGCCTTGTACGCTTCCAGGTTCTTGTTGCTGCCCGAACCGAACCAGCCCTGCTGGTCGCCGCCACCGATCAGGCGGCGGTCGTTGACGTATTCCTGGCTGTAGTAGTTCAGGCCGCCCGGGGAGGCGATGTCGCCGTAGCTCGGACGCGCCACCACTTTCGACGCCGCGGCGCGCAGCAGCAGCGTGTCGGTCAGGTCGAACGCGAGGTTCAGGCTGGGCAGGAGGTCGTTGTAGGTTCGGTCCAGCGAGCTGACTTCGAACGACCGAACACGTGCGGTGCTGTCCGGCAGCCTGGTGAAGCCGCTGGTGCAACCCGAACCGGCCGGTGCGCCGGCAGCCGGCAGCCCCCCTGCCTGGCAAGGCGCCGGTGCGCCGTTCACGTTGTAGAAGTAGTCGTTGTAGCTCTCGACCTGGTCGGTCGAATCCGCATGCTGCTTGGTACGCACGTAACGCATGCCCAGGTTGCCGCGCAGGCGGTCGGTCTTGATGTTGGCCTGGAAGTAGAGCGCCGAAATCTTCTCGTCCACGTGGTAGACGAAGTTCTCTTCGTCGCGGGTCTGCATGTCGCCGTAGGTCGCATTCAGGTGCGCGATATAGGCCGGGTAGTTAATCGCCGGGAAGGCGCTGGCCGCGATACCGCCGGTGAGGTTGCCCAGCGACTCGCCGTACAGGAAGGACGGCTGGAAGCGGTTGGCGGTCGGGTCGCAGCCGGCCTGGTAGCGCTGGTCGTAGTCGCTCGGATCGGCGCCGTTGCAGACCCAGTAGTTGTTGCCGGTGCTGCGGCTGGTGCCGCCGTCGCGGTACTTGGCGCCGAACTGCAGCGAGTCGATCCACTTGCCGTCGTTATGCCAGGTGAAGTCGGCCTGGGCGTACTTCTGCTGGGTGCTGTTCTTGGTCCACGACGAGGAGGTCGAACCCAGGTCGATTTCGCCGATGCCGTTCATGAGGTTGGTCATCAGCTGCGGCGCGAAGGTCATGGTCGGCGTGCCGTTGGTGGTCCAGGCGCTGGCGGTGTTGCCCAGTGCCCAGCTGCCGTCCGCGTTCTGGCGGCGCGGCTTGATCGGCATACCGAACTGCATTTCGGGACCGCCGCTGGCCCAGGTGCGGCCTGCGGTGACGCTGGCGTCCAGCGACTCGCCCTTCCATTCGGCGGTGAAATCGAAGACTTGCGAGCGCGACTTCTCGCGGTTGTAGCTGCCGGTGATCTGCGGGGTCGGGATGGTGCAGTCGTCCGGACCGAAGCCGCCGGTGTTGGTCAGTCCGCCGGCTGCCGCCTGCTCGCCGCTGCAATAGTAGGTCTTGCCCGGGTGGAGGCTGTACTGCGCGCCGGTGACGATGGTGCCGCTCGGGTCGAAGCTCAGGCCGTCCAGCAGGCGGCCGCCCGGCCAGTTGCCGTCGCCGTCATAACGCGCCATGTTCCATTCGGGGATCTTGAGCGTATTGGTCTGCGAGTCCTGTTTCAGGTCGAAGCGGAAGTAGTTGGCGGTCAGGTTCAGGTTGCGCATCGGCTTGAACTGCAGGGTCAGCTGGCCGCCCTTGCGCTCGCGCTGCTCTTCCTTGACATCCAGGTTGACCGAGGTCGGCATCATGAAATTGGTGTAGTACTTGCCGTTCTGGTCGTAGAAGCCGGACTGGCCCCACCAGTAGGACGTCAGGTCCGATTCCTTGCCGTTGACGTCGGTCGCCGGGTTGGTGCGGTAGTTGTCGCCGTACCACTGCCAGTTTTCGGTGCTGGCGCCCATGGTGCGCGTGGTGCGCTTCTGCTGGGTCAGGCCGACCAGCACGCCGAAGCGCTTGCTTTCGTCGTGCCAGGCGTACTGGCCGGAGAACTGGCCGTCGGTCTTCTTGGTGGTGTCGG
>CAMPHU010000099.1 GCA_946886065.1 uncultured Massilia sp.
CCGGGACACGATCTCCACTTCCGTCGGGGTGACGGCCCGCACCCGCGAGCCCCACGCAAAAAACCGCGGTCAAGCCGCGGTTTTTTTATTCCCTGTAAGCCGGGACGCTTATTCCTGCCACTCTTGCAGCGCCCGGATGGCGGCCTCGCCGTTGCGGATCGCCTTCACGCGGCGCACCACTTCGTTGCGCCAGGCTTCGTCCGCGTCCTCGTCGGTACCATCGATATCCTGCAGCAGCAAACGCAGCAGCTCGTGCTTCTCGGAAGCGCTCAGCGTCTGGATCTTTTCTGCGATCTCGGCAACCACGTTCGACATGATCTTCCTTCCGGAGTGTTATGAGCCGATCATAGCGCGAGAATCAGGGGTTGTCGACTGTAAGCATGTTGTCTGTTGGTTTCTTGTCAATCAGCTTGTTGTCCGGGTCGATACCGGCTCGTCCCGGACGCACGTCCACCACCAGCACCACCGTCTGTTCCGCCTTGTCGACCAGGCGCCGTTCGCGCACCAGGGGGTTGCCGTTGCGGTCGTCGACCCCGAATTCGATGTAGTCCCGCAAGGCGGCAGGCTTTTCGTCGCCCAGCTCGCCCGCGCGCACCTTGGCGGCGTGGGCGCGGATCGTCACCTCGAACTTGCCGTCGCGGCGCTGGCGCATGGTGGCGCTCTCGGCGCGGTTCTCGTACAGGACGATGTGCTCGAACAGGTCGTCGATCAGGTAGGCCTTGTCCGCCGGCGTCGCCGCCCGCAGGGCGCCGATCAGGTTGCTGGCGGTCGGGTAGGGGGCGCCCTGGTAGGCGTGCTGCGCCAGCAGCTGGCGCAGCACGCCGCTCACCACCTCCTCGCCCAGCAAGTCCTGCAGCAGGTAGAGCGCCAGGCTGCCCTTGCGGTAATGGACATAGTCCTGGTTCTCGTTGTGCCCCAGCGGCAGCTCCTTGCGCGGCTCGGTGGCGCGGCCCATCAGGTAGGCGTCCAGGTTGTAGCGCAGGAAGCGGCGCATCTTGTCCGGGCCGAGCGCGCGCTTCATCACCATCAGCGCGGTGTACTCGGACAGGCTCTCCGACAGCACGGTGGCGCCGCGGGTCTCGGCGCCCACCAGCTGGTGGCCCCACCACTGGTGCGCGGTCTCGTGGGCGCTGACGTAGAACGGGTAGTCGATGTCCTTCGGCGAGCCGGAATCCACCTTGGCGATGAAGCCCGCGCTCTCCGAGAACGGGATGGTGCCCGGGAAGGCCTGGGCGTAGCGCTCGTAGCGCGGGAATTCGACGATGCGCAGCTCTCGGAACTGGTAGGGGCTGAAGCGCCGCGACGCGTAGTCCAGGCCGGCCTGGGCGCCCTTGATCATGCGGTCGACGTTGTACTCGTGGCCCGGGTGGTAGTAGACGTCGATGGTCACGTCGCGCCAGCGGTCGTGGCGCACTTCGTAGCGCGCCGACTGGAAGGCGACCATGTTCAGGATCGGCTTGTCCATCCGGTAGTGGAAATAGCGGCGGCCTCGATCGATCCACTCCTGCTCCAGGGTGCCCGGCGCGATCGCGATCTGGTCCGGGCTGGTGCTGACCACGGCGTCGAAGTTGACCCAGCCGGCGTCGTTGCCGACCATGTTGTTGGCGCGCGCGGCCGCGTCGTCGCGCGCCGCCATGCGCTCGCGCGGGGCCAGGCCGTGGCGGCTGCGCTCGCGCTCGTCGTCCAGCTCCACCGAAGGCTGGTAGCCGATGCGCGGCATGACGGCATTGGTGAAGAACGTGCCGTTGCCGACCACCGGGGTGTCCTGCATCACGCCCAGCAGCCCGCCGGGCGCGTAGTCGACCCGGAATTCCAGCGCCAGGCGCGCGCCCGGCGCCAGCGGCGTGGCCAGGCGGTAGTGGTAGAAGCCGTGCTCAAGGTCGGCGCGCGCCAGCGTGGCCGGCTGCGAGAATTTGGCCGACAGGGTGGCGCCGCGCTGCTGGTAGAGGATGATGTCGGCCAGCGGCTTGCCGCTACGGTTCTCCAGCTGGTAGTAGCCCTTGATGCCAAGCGCGCGCTGTTCCGGGCGGATCGCGACTTCCACGTTGACGTCGGCGATGCGCGGCTGCGGCAGGGCGGCGTAGCGGTGGTAGCGCTGTTCGTAGCGCGCGCGCGTGGCTTCCTTCTGCCACGGGGTCTGCCAGTCCGAGGCCGCCATCTCGTAGCACAGCAGGATGCCCATGCCGGCGAACAGCGCGAAGCCGGCGCCGAAGCCGGCCAGCACCTGCGGCGACAGGTTGCGGCGCGCCAGGCGCAGGCGCTCGCGCAGGCCGGTGTCGACGCCGCGCGGCCACAGCACGCGCGCCGCCACCAGCAGCATGATGGCGGCGCCGGCCCAGTACAGCTGGAACAGGTGCTCGCGCAGCAGGTAGTGGCCGAAGCCGTTCATCGCCGAGTAGCTGGCTTCCGGGCTGATGCCGTACAGGACCAGCGGATGGTCCACGCCGAGGGCGCCCAGGGTCACCACCAGCACGTACCAGGAGATCAGCAGGAAGTAGGCCAGGTACTTGTGGTTGACGATCACCTGCACCGCGATCGCCAGCACGGCGATCAGCGCGTACTCCGGCAGCATCACGGTGAACAGGGTGCGCAGGTACAGGCCCGGCTCGAGGCCGAAGTAACCCTTGAACAGCTGGATCAGCATCCCGGCGACCATCGCGATCAGGAGCAGGAAGGCTTGCAGGCCCACCAGCGCCAGGGTCTTGGCGGCCAGCGGCAGCCAGGTCGGGACCGGCAGCGCGTCGAGCATCTGGGCGATGCGCTGGTCGCGGTCGCGCCACACCAGTTCGCCGGCATAGAAGATGGTGACCACCAGCAGGAACAGCTCGAACACTTCTCGGATCATGTCCAGCACCATGTAGGTCACCGGATAGGTCGGCGTGCCGTAGATCGAGCCCAGGTCGAGCGAGCTGGCGACCAGGGCCAGCACGCCGGCCAGGGTCAGCACGGCGAAATAGATGTTCTTGACCGATTCGCGCAGGTTGGTCCAGGCGGTCGTGAGCAGCAGGACCGCCAGGCTGCGGCCGGCGAAGTCGGGCGGCTCGCGGGTGTCGACCGCGCTATGGGCCAGTTCGACAGGCGTCTCGGCCAGGCCGCGGCCGCGGCCGCGCACGTCCAGGTCGCCGATCAGGTGCAGGCGCCAGTAGCCGAGCAGCAGCACGACGGCGCCCAGGGCGGTCCAGATCAGGCGGTTGACCAGGTAGACGTCTTCGAGCCCGATCGCGCGCGTGTTGCGCTCGGCGATCGGCCAGTACTCGGTCAGGCGGATCAGGGCGGTGGTGCCGAAGGGATCGATCAGCGCCGCCAGGGTCTTGTAGTCGAGGTCGCGCGCCAGCGAGGGGGCGATGACGTAGCCGATCATCATGACCACGCTGGCCACGTAGACCGGCAGCATGCGCCGGGTCAGGGCCGCCAGCACGAAGAAGATCGCGCCGAAGATGAAGATATTGGGCAGCAGCGTGAACAGGTAGGGCTGCACGAAGCTGGCCAGGCTGGCCGGCCCCAGGCGGTCGGGCGCGATGCCCGGGATGAAGCTGCCCAGCCAGGCGCCCAGCAGGATGCTGGAGAAGATCACCGCCAGCACGATGAAGGCGCCGAGGAAGCGGCCGAACACGTAGTGGTACTTGCGGATCGGCGCGCTGTAGAAGAAGTGGTGCATCTGGTATTCGAAGTCCTGCTGCACCGAGCGGCCCATCACGGCCGCCGTCACCACCACCCCGAAGCAGCCGAGGAAGGCCGCGGTCAGGGCGATCTGGCGCGGGGCGTTGATCAGGACCCGGCCGCCGAAGGAAACCACGGCATCGCGGAACACGCCCCCGGCGGCGGCCATCCACAGCATGGCCAGGGCCAGGAAGACCCCGAAATACACCCAGGTGGACAGCAGGCGCAGGCGCTGTCCCGCCTCGAAACGGGCGATGGCAAGCAGTGGCGTCAAGGGATCGGCTTTCACCTCAGCAGGTCCTCGCGGCCGGGTTGTAGCGGCCGGCGATGGTGGCGAAGTAGACGTCCTCCAGGCTGGCGCGGGCAGGCTCGAAGCCCTCGCCCGGATCGTCCTCGGAATACACGTGGATCAGGGTGCGCCCGCTCAGCAGGCGGGTCGAGATCACGGCGTAGCGCTTCTGGAACTCGGGCAGCTCCTGCTTGGTGACCACGCGCGCCCAGATATAGTCCTCGATCCCGTAGATCAGGTCCTGGGGCTCGCCGCACAGCAGCACCTGGCCCTTGTTGATGATGGCCATGTTGGCGCACAGGTCGGCCACGTCGGACACGATGTGGGTCGACAGCAGCACGGTGCGGTCCTCGCCGATGTCGGACAGCAGGTTGTGGAAGCGCACCCGCTCCTGCGGGTCGAGGCCGGCGGTCGGCTCGTCGACGATGATCAGGCGCGGGTCGCCCAGCAGGGCCTGGGCGATGCCGAAGCGCTGGCGCATGCCGCCGGAGAAGGTGCCCAGGCGCTGGCCGCGCACTTCCCACAGGTTGGTCTGCTGGAGCAGGCCGTCGACCACCTCGCGCCGCCGCGCCTTGTTCGACACGCCCTTGAGCTGGGCGAAATGGTCGAGCAGTTCGTAAGCGGTCACTTTCGGGTAGACGCCGAAATCCTGGGGCAGGTAGCCGAGCAGGCGGCGCACCTCGTCCTTGTCGTCGAGGACGTCGATATCGTCGAGGAAGACCGAGCCGGAGTCGCATTCCTGCAGCGTGGCCAGGATACGCATCAGGGTCGACTTGCCGGCGCCGTTGGGCCCGAGCAGGCCGAACATCCCGGCCGGGATGTTCAGCGTGACGCGGTCCAGGGCTACCACGCCATTGGCGTAGGTCTTGGACAAATTGCGGATGCGTAATTCCATGAAAACTCCTGAACCCTGTGCGCAAAGACGTATGTATTTATTGCAAGCACTTTTTTGACACTTGCATTGTATTAAATTGTCACTCAGAGCGTGGCGTTAATGCGACGCACGGACGAATAAGGCGACTGGACTGCAAAAAATCGATGTTTCGCGGCACATTTAGTTTCTCTACGTAAACGCTCCTCGCGCTCAGCCGGGAAATATGGATAATGGACATATGAATACTGCCATCCAAGACAGGCTCCTGATCCTGATGCGCGAAGGGCGCGGCCGGGTCGAATCGACCGACTGGTTCCGCGTTGCGCTGGGCCTGGTGTACCTGGCCGGGCTGATGACCAAGGAAACGATCGACTTCGGCAAGGTCGACCGCGACTACAACCGCTTCATCTACCACACCCTCGGCAAGGGGCACAGCATCGCCAGCGTGCTGCAGTACATGAGCGGGGAGAAGGTGATGCCGGTGGTCGAGTCCGGGCGCTTCATGGACGCCTTCCGGCGCCACTGCCCGGAAGTGCCGCTGGAATCGATTCCCTTCCTGCTGGAGCTCAACCTGGGGGTGGCGAAGAATATCTCGGGGCTGGAGCCTGCGGGGCCGCTGGCGGACTGGATCGCGCGCATGAAGCCGCCGGCGGAGCAGGGCGGGGCCCAGGGCGGCGGCCCCGATGCGGCGCAGGGAATATAATGGCGCTTTGGCGACTTGTACCGTGAATCCTATGTCATCGAATCGTTTCACTACTCCCCTGGACCATCTGATCGTCGGCTTCGACAAAGCCCTGCGCGTGGTGGGCGGCGTGGCCTCGATGTCGCGCCCGAACCCGGGCGTGCACGCCGTCGACTGCGAACTGAGCGACGAGGAGCGCCGCCACAGCGCGGGCCTGATGCGTGTGAACCACGTCGGCGAAGTCTGCGCCCAGGCGCTGTACGACTCGCAGGCGCGCTTCGCCCAGACGCCGGAAATGCGCGCCCAGTTCGAGCAGGCCGGCCGCGAGGAAGAAGACCACCTTGCCTGGACCGCGCAGCGCTTGTCGGAACTCGGCTCGCAGCCGAGCGTGCTCAATCCCTTGTGGTATGCCGGCGCCTATGTGCTGGGCAGCATCGCTGCGAAGATCGGCGACAGGCACAGCCTGGGCTTCGTGGTGGAGACCGAGCGCCAGGTGGAGGCGCACCTGAACAGCCATCTGAGCCTGCTGCCGCCGCAGGACGCCAAGTCGCGCGCGATCGTCGAGCAGATGCGGGCGGATGAAGTGGCGCATGGCGCCAAGGCCGAGGCGCTGGGGGCGGCGGAGACGCCGCTGCCGGTGCGCATGGCGATGACGGCGATGTCGAAGGTGATGACGACGACGGCGTATTACGTGTAACTCGGATACCAGCTTCAAATACGTCATCCCCGCCACTGGCGGCAATGACTTCCCGCACAGGCGGGGACCCAAGTCTCTAGCGCAGACAAAACGCATGCAAACTTGGGTCCCCGCCTGCGCGGGGATGACGGTTTTTAGGCTAACTCAGACTTCCACGATCTCGTACGAGTGCGTGATCTCCGCCGTCTTCGCCATCATGATCGACGCCGAGCAGTACTTGTCGTGCGACAGGTTGATCGCCCGCTCCACCGTCGCCGGCTTCAGGTTGCGGCCGCTGACCACGAAGTGGAAGTTAATCCTGGTGAACACCTTCGGATCGGTCTCCGCACGCTCCGCCTGCAGCGTGACCTCGCAGCCCTGCACGTCCTCGCGGCTGCGCTTGAGGATCAGGACCACGTCGTAGGCGGTGCAGCCGCCGGTGCCCAGTAACACCATCTCCATCGGGCGCGGGGCCAGGTTATGGCCGCCGCCCTCGGGCGCGCCATCCATGGCCACCATGTGGCCGCTGCCGGTCTCGGCCCGGAAACTCATGCCCGACGGGCCATTCCAGCTGACTTTCACTTCCATGTAGATTCTCCGCGGTTGGTACAGATGCCCGGGCTATTGTAAGGCAGCCCCCGGAATCGCGCCGGGGACCGCCCCGCTCACACCGACAGCACGTACTTCTCGCTCTTCATGCGCCAGGCGGCGAAGGCGATCACGGCGAGCGCGGGAACCAGCGAGCACAGGAAGGTCAGCGCCCAGGGCAGGGTGCCGACGTCGCCGCCCTTCGCGGCTTCCTTGGCCAGGGTCTGGTGCGAGAGCATCGGCACCAGGTACATCCACTGCGCGGTCTTGAGGTCGAGGAAGGACACCACCATGCCCGGAATCAGCGGCACGATCAGCACGATGCTCAGCAGGGTCTGGGCTTCCTTGAATGTGCGGGCGTTCATCGCCAGCGCCACGTACAGCGCCCCCGCCAGCAGCGACAGCGGCACGGCGATCAGGCACATCCCCAGCACCGTGCCCCAGTCCATGCTCCAGGACATGCCGATCTCCTCGAGGCGCAGCCACTTGAAGATCACGTGCCCGAGCACCAGCGAGGCGGTCACCCCGAGCACCCCGAGCACGCTGGCCGCCAGCCACTTGCCGCCGATGAGTTCCCAGGCGTGCGCCGGCTGCGCCATCAGCACTTCGAAGGAGCGGCGCTCGCGTTCGCCCGCGGTGCTGTCGATCGCCGACGACATGGTCAGCATGAAGGCCGGGAAGAACAGCACGCCGATCATGCCGCCGATCAGGGCCGCCGAGCGCGAGGCATTGGTGCCGGTGTCGTAGCGCTGCACCTGGATCGGGGTCAGGGCCGCGGGCGAGACGCCATGGGCGAGCAGGCGCGCGCTGGCGATGTTGTTGCCGTAGGCTTCCAGCACCTCTTCGACCTCGCGCCGCTGCGCGCCGCGTTCGGCCGCCGAGTCGTACCAGACCTCGACCCGCGCCGGGCGCATCGCCTGGTAGTTGTCGGCGAAGTCCTCGGACAGGCGCAGCACGGCCACCGCCTGCTTGGCGCGGAGCAGTTCGGCGATGGCTTCGTCGCTCATCGGCGCCTGGTCCTTGACGCTGATGTTCTTCTGGCCCAGCTGGGCCATCAGGGTCGGCGCCCTGGCGCCGCCGATCACCGCGATGTCGATGCCTTCGCGTTCGGTCGTGGTGTTCTTGCTGATGATCTGGTTCAGGGTCAGGCCGATGATGAAGGGGTAGATCAGGGTCATCAGGACCAGGGTGGCCAGGGTGCGCTTCTCGCGCAGCGTCTCGCGCAGCTCCTTGCGGAATACGATCAGGAGTTTGGAGTTCATGCGATTCCTTCTTCGGTGCCGACCAGGCTCACGAACGCGTCTTCGAGGTTGGCGATGCCGGTGCGCCGGCACAGTTCATCGGGCGAGCCCTGGGCCACGGTATGGCCCTTGGCGATGACGATCACGTCTTCGCAGAGATGGATCACTTCCTGCATCACGTGGGTGGCCATGATCACGCAGCAGCCGTCGGCGCGCAGGGCGGCCAGCGCGGTGCGCAGGGCGCGCGTGCTCATCACGTCCAGGCCGCGGCTCGGCTCGTCCAGCAGCAGGTGGCGCGGGCGGTGCAGCAGGGTGCGCGCCAGCGCCACCTTGATGCGCTGGCCCTGCGAAAAGCCCTTGGTGCGGCGCGCGAGGATGTCGTCCATGCCGAGCAGCTCGGACACTTCCTCGATGCGGCGCGAGAGCGGCGCGCCGCCCATGCCGTTGAGCTCACCGAAGTAGCTCAGGTATTCGTGCGTGGTCAGGCGCTCGTACAGGCCGAACTGGTCGGTCAGGAAACCGATGTCGCGGCGCACCGCCATCGGGTCTTTTTCCGGGTCGACCCCACCGACCGAGATGCTGCCGTGGTCGCGCCTGAGCAGGCCGACCAGGGTGCGCAGCAGGGTGGTCTTGCCGGCGCCGTTGGGGCCGAGCAGCGCGGTGATCTGGCCGTCGCGGGCGGTGAAGGAAACGCCGCCCAGCGCCTGGACGGCGCCGAAGGACTTGCGGACATCGTGGACTTCGATCATGGTGGGTCGCTATTCAGGGTTGCGGCCCGGCGCTGCCGAGCTGGAAGGTCGGGGCCGGGATCTCGTCCAGGCAGGACGTGTCGAGTTTGGCCTGCGGCTTGTCGAGGAATTCGCGCAGCAGGCGCGGCGCGCAGCCGAGCTGCGAGACGCCGTGGCCGGCGTTGGCCACCACGGCCTGCTGGGCGCGCGGCATGTACCTGGCCGCGCTGGCGGCGCGGTGCGGCGGCGTGACCGGGTCGAGCGCGCCGGACAGCAGCAGGGCCGGGGCCTCGATCGGCGTCGGCGCCGCCAGCGGCGCGGCCGGCACGTTCATCGTCTTGCACATGCCGGGGATCTGGGCCGCCAGCGTCTTGGTCAGCTGGCCCACGTCCTGCGCCAGCAGCGCGGGCGTCATGCGCGGCACGTCCTCGGCGCACACCACGGCCAGGTGCAGCAGCATCGACATGCTGGCGTCCATGCCGAAGTCGGTGCTCAGGTTCTGGCGCGCGACGAAGGGCCCCCAGCGGCCCTGGCTGGCGCTGTGGATCAGGAAGGGCAGGCGGCGCGCGTCGGCCGGCGCATACAGGATGTTGTGCACGGTGCCGAGGAAGCGTCCCGCGGTCATGGTGAAGCTGACCGGTTCGGCGGTACGCGGGTCGGGCAGGGTCAGGGGAATGCCGCCGCGTTCCAGCCTGGCCACCAGCGCATCGAATTCGGCGCGCAGGGCAGGGAAGGCCTTGTGGCAGGCGGCATCCTTGGCGCACTGGGCGAACAGGCCATCCAGCGCGGCCTGGGCATCCCTGGCGCCGGCGGGGATCACCTGGTCGGGCGCGGCCACGCCGTCCAGCACCATGCTGCGCACGCTGGCCGGGAAGGCGCGGGCGTAGGCCTGGGCCAGGCGCGTGCCATAGGAGCCGCCCCAGAGGTTGACCGGGCCGTAGCGCAGCGCGCGGCGCACCTGCTCGAGGTCGCGCGCGCTGGCGGCGGTGGTGTAGGCGCTGTAGCGCGCCTTGGTGCCGCTGATGCAGGCGCGCAGCTCGGCTTCGAGCTGTTCTTCGCTCATGCGTTCGTGCTCGGGCCTGCTCTTGCAGTCGAGCTTGCCCGACCGGCCGGTGCCGCGCTGGTCGATGAAGACCAGGTCGCGGGTGGCGCGCACGCGCTGCAGCGCCGGCAGCAGGCCCAGGACGTCGCTGCCGGCCTGGCCGGGGCCGCCGGCCAGCACGAACAGCGGGTCGGTGCGCGTGCCTTCGCGCAGCGCGGGGGCGACCGTGACATGCAGGGTGAGCGTGCCGGCGCGCGGGTCGGCATAGTCGAGCGGCACCGGCACGGCGGCGCAGCGCAGGGCTTCGGAAGCGCCGGGCAGGTGGCAGCTGCGCACCGTGGCCGCCGGCGCTGGCTGGGCCGCCGCCTTGGGCGCGGCGGCGCCCGCGGGGCCGGCCGCCAGCAGGGGCAGCAGGGCGGCGTATAAGACGAGTTGCTTCTTCACTGAGTCTCCTTGATGTTGCCACGATGGTAAGTTGGCCCTCTTCACGGGGTCAATCTATTGTTTCGCTGCTGCATGAAAATATGAGTGTGGGGTAGCTCGGTGGAAACAATCTTGCGCTAACGCGTGAGAGAAAAGGAAAAAACGACAGCATCCGGAGTGCGGATTGACGTGGCCACCCCTGTTGGGCTATCATCGTGGGCTTTCCGTTTGCTCAGGAAAAGACAATAAGGCAGAGTCCGCTGATGTTGGGGGCGGAACCACCATTTGAGCAATTTTTTTATTAGGAAGTCAACATGAAAACTTTTTCCGCTAAGGGCCATGAAGTCCAGCGCGACTGGTTTGTGATTGACGCGACGGACTTGGTCCTCGGACGTGTTGCCAGCGAAGTGGCACTCCGACTGCGCGGCAAACACAAGCCGGAATTCACTCCGCACGTCGATACCGGCGATTTCATCATCGTCGTCAATGCAGGCAAGCTGCGCGTGACCGGCACCAAGGCCACCGCCAAGACCTACTACCGTCACTCGGGCTACCCGGGCGGTATCTACGAAACCAACTTCCTGAAAATGCAACAGCGCTTCCCGGGCCGTGCCCTGGAAAAGGCTGTCAAAGGCATGCTGCCGAAGGGCCCGCTGGGCTACGCCATGATCAAGAAGCTGAAAGTGTACGCGGAAGGCACCCACCCGCACGCAGCACAGCAACCTCAAGCACTGACCCTCTAAGGAACTGACATGATCGGTAACTACAACTACGGCACCGGCCGTCGCAAGAGTGCAGTCGCTCGCGTGTTCATCAAGGCCGGCACCGGCCAGATCATCGTGAACGGCAAGCCGGCGTCGGAATACTTCTCGCGCGAAACCGGCCTGATGGTCATCCGCCAGCCGCTGGAACTGACCGGCAACGTCGAGCGTTTCGACATCAAGGTCAACGTGCACGGCGGTGGTGAGTCGGGCCAGGCAGGCGCCGTCCGCCACGGCATCACCCGCGCTCTGATCGACTACGACGCAGGCCTCAAGGGCGACCTGGCACGTGCCGGTTTCGTCACCCGTGACGCCCGTGAAGTCGAGCGTAAGAAAGTTGGTCTGCGCAAAGCACGTCGCGCAAAGCAATTCTCGAAGCGTTAATCGCTTACACAGCGCCTTGTGCGCTGTCGCAAAAGCCGTCCTCCGCAAGGTGGGCGGCTTTTTGTTTTGGGCGTTTGCCGGTGGTTTTATATCTCTGGCCGTCCGCGTACGACGGGCAAACAATATTTGCATGGGGCGCCTGCAGTGCAAATATGCTTTGCACGGCCAGCCCTTGACTCTGCCACTGGCGTCAGCCTTCACCATGGGTGTTCCGCGCAGTTCGCGCTTCAACGAAAGGAACGCTCCCATGTCCCGCAAGACCCTGATCGCCGCCTCGCTGCTCGCCTTCTCCCTGGCTGCCCATGCCCAGGACAACCCGCTGGGCACCTCGCCCGCCTGCGGCCCCGCCCAGGATGGCAATCCGGACAGCCGCAGCCCGCACGCCGTCGTACAGGCCCTGTACGAGATCGTCTCCGGCCCGGCCGGCGCCAGGAAGGACTGGGAGCGCATGGACAGGCTGTTCGCGCCCGGCGCCGTGGTGACGCCCACCTCGCACCGCGCACCCGGTTTCCAGGCGGCGCCGCAGACGCCGCGCCAGTTCGCGGCCCTGAACGACCGCCTGCTGGGCCAGCGCGGCTTCTTCGAGCGCGAAGTGGCGCACCAGGTGAGCCAGTTCGGCCACATCGCGCATATGTACAGCAGCTACGAGACGCGCGAGCGTCCCGACGGCCCGGTGCAGCGCCGCGGCGTCAACAGCCTGCAGTTGATGCATGACGGCGCACGCTGGTGCGTGCTCTCCATCACGTGGGACGCCGAAACGCCCGCCCATCCGATCCCGGCGGCGCTCGACCGCCCGGCCTCCTGATTCAGGGCCCGCCGCCGCGGCGCTGCGCTTCCAGGAAAGCCAGGCGCGCGGCCGCGCTGTCGCGGATTTGCTGGAGGGCGTCGATGCGCCGGTCCAGTTCGCCCAGCTTGCCGTGATAGAGCGCAATGACGTCCCCGCAAATGCCGCGCAGGTCAGGCGGCTGCGGGCTCAGCATGGAGACCACCGGCCGGATCTCTTCCAGGGTGAAACCATTGCGCAGCAGTACGCGGATACGCTCGACGAACTGGACCGCCGACGGCTCGAACAGGCGGTAGCCGTTCGCCTGCCGGCTGGACGCCAGCAGGCCGGATTGTTCGTAATGGCGCAGCGAGCGCACGCTTGCGCCGGTCTGCTTTGCCAGCTCACCGATGGAGATCATTTTCATAAGGAAATTATAGCGGCGGCGGCCCCGGCGGCAAGCGGGGCGCCGCGGCGCGCCTTGCGAACAAGACTGTTAAAATTGCAGCCTTCAGCCTTGTCCCGGCAGGGGCCTTAACCATTACCGAAGGAAAGAACATGATCAAAGTTGGCATCGTTGGCGGAACCGGATATACGGGCGTGGAATTGCTGCGGCTGTTGGCCGTCCACCCGGATGTCCAGCTGACCGCGATCACCTCGCGCAAGGAAGACGGCCTGCCGGTCGCCGACATGTTCCCCTCGCTGCGCGGCGTGGTCGACCTGGCCTTCTCGAGCCCGGACAAGGCCGACCTGACCCAGTGCGACGTGGTGTTCTTCGCCACCCCGCACGGCGTGGCCATGGCCCAGGCCCCGGCCCTGCTGGCGGCGGGCGTGAAGGTGATCGACCTGGCGGCGGACTTCCGCCTGAAGGACCGCACTACCTTCGAAAAGTGGTACAAGATCGAGCACACCGCGCCGGAACTGCTGGAAGAAGCGGTCTACGGCCTGCCGGAACTGAACCGCGAAGACATCAGGAAGGCGCGCCTGATCGCCAACCCGGGCTGCTACCCGACCACCATACAGCTGGGCTTCTACCCGCTGCTCAAGGCCGGCATCATCGATGCGGGCAACCTGATCGCCGACGCCAAGTCGGGCGTGTCGGGCGCGGGCCGCAAGGCCGAGATCGGCACCTTGTTCTCGGAAGCCAGCGACAACTTCAAGGCCTACGGCGTGCACGGCCACCGCCACACTCCGGAAACCTCGGCCCAGCTGCAGCGCTACACCGACCAGCAGGTCGGCCTGATCTTCACCCCGCACCTGGTGCCGATGATCCGCGGCATGCACTCGACCCTGTACGCACGATTGACCAGGGACATCGACAACGCCGCCCTGCAGGCGCTGTTCGAAGACGAATACAAGGACAGCGAATTCGTCGACGTGATGCCCTTCGGCTCGCATCCGGAAACCCGCTCGACCCGCGGCTCGAACATGCTGCGCCTGGCGCTGCACCGTCCGGAAGGGGGCAATACCGTGGTGATCCTGGTGGTGCAGGACAACCTGGTCAAGGGCGCGGCGGGCCAGGCCGTGCAGTGCATGAACCTGATGTTCGGGCTGGAAGAGTCGAAGGGCCTGAAGCAGGTCGCGCTGCTGCCCTAAGCGTTTCGACAACCCATCCTTGTGTCGGAGGGGCGCCGCCGCCCCTCCGCACGACCCTGGCCGCACGTTGCGCAACCGCAACTCCCCCGACACGACCTGGATCAAGGCGCACCCTGTTGAGCACGGTAAATTGACCGATGCACAGATCAACTTTCTACAGGGGTGGCGCTATGTTCGGTCGACAAGCGAAAAGCGAAATTGACAGCCTGGTCGGCATTTCGGCCCGGATCGAGGGCGACCTGTGCTTCACGGGCGGCTTGCGGATCGACGGCGAGGTGCACGGCAACGTGGTGGCCGCAGACGGGGCCGACAGCATGCTGATCGTCTCCGAGCATGCCCGCATCGAGGGTGAGGTGCGCTGCGCCAGCCTGGTGGTCAACGGCTACATCGCCGGCTCGGTGTATTCGTCGGAACTGCTTGAATTACAGCCGAAAGGCCGCATACATGGAGATGTACACTACCGGCTGCTCGAGATGCATGGCGGGGCCTTGGTAACAGGGAAACTGACCCACGAACCAGCCGGCGAGCCGGTGTTTCATCTGGCCGACGCCGCGGAAAGTCTATAGCGGGGTTGGCAGCATGACTTGCGCCAACGGTCTATAATGGCGCTAGTTGAATTTATTCAGGAGTTTATCCATGACCGCAGTCGCCGAAGTGCAAGAGCACGACACGATCCCCACGCCGATCAACTTCACCGACAGCGCCGCACAGAAAGTTGCACAGCTGATCGAGGAAGAGGGCAATCCCGACCTGAAGCTGCGCGTTTTCGTGCAGGGTGGCGGCTGCTCCGGCTTCCAGTATGGCTTCACCTTTGACGAAATCGTCAACGAAGACGACACCACGATGGAAAAGAACGGCGTCCAGCTGCTGATCGACTCGATGAGCTACCAGTACCTGGTCGGCGCAGAGATCGACTACAAGGACGACCTCGAAGGCGCCCAGTTCGTCATCAAGAACCCGAACGCCACCTCGACCTGCGGTTGCGGCTCGTCGTTCTCGGCTTAAGTTCCCCCAGGCCCCGGCGCACTGCCGGGTAGTCCGACGGCCCGCATCCTGCGGGCCGTTTCCATTTCCGGGCCCGGTTCTCAGGCCGGGTAGAGCGCGCCCAGGATGCGCGGACCGCGCGCGCCGGTGACGGCGGGCAGGTTGCCCGGTTCGCGCTGGGCGAAGCGCCAGCCCAGCCAGGCGAAGGCCAGCGCCTCCACCCGGTTCGGCGCCACGCCCAGCGCCGCCGTCGATTCCACCTTCACCCCGTCCAGCGCCGCGCCGATGCCGCGCAGCAGGGTGCCGTTGTAGGCGCCGCCGCCGCAAACGTAGACCGCTTCGGGCTTCACCCCTTCGCCCTGGATCGCGCGCGCGATCGTCACTGCCGTCAGGAGGGTCAGCGTGGCCTGCACATCGGCCGGCGCCACGTCCGGGAACTCCACTAATTTCGCGTCCAGCCATTGTTCGTGGAACAAGTCGCGGCCGGTGCTCTTGGGCGCCGGCTGGCGGAAGTAGGGCTCGTCGAGCAGGGCGTCCAGCAGCGGGCCGTTGACGCTGCCGCTGGCGGCCCAGGCGCCGTCCTCGTCGTAGGCGCGTCCCTGGTGGCGGGCGATCCACAGGTCGATCAGGACATTGCCCGGGCCGGTGTCGAAGCCGGTCACCCGGCCGTCGCCGTGCAGGACGCTGATGTTGCCGATGCCGCCGATGTTGACCACCACGCGCGGCGTGCCCGGCTTGCCGAAGGCGGCCTCGTGGAAGGCCGGCACCAGGGGCGCGCCCTGGCCGCCCGCGGCGATGTCGCGGCTGCGGAAGTCGGCGATCACGTCGATGCCGCTCAGTTCGGCCAGCAGCGAAGGGTTGTTGGTCTGGCGGGTGAAGCCCAGTTCCGGGCGGTGGCGGATGGTCTGGCCGTGGACGGCGACGGCGGCCACCGGGCCGGTGGCCGAGGGCAGCAGGGCGCGCACGCAGTCGGCGTAGGCCAGGGCCAGGCCGTTGGCGGCCAGGGCTTCGCGTTCCAGTTCGTTGGGGCTGGCGGCCTGCAGGGCCATCAGTTCGGTGCGCAGTGCGGCGGGGAAGGGGGCGAAGGCGGCGGCCACGGTGTGGATGGCGCCGTCCGCGAAGTCGGCCAGCACGCCGTCGACGCCGTCGAGGCTGGTGCCGGACATCAGGCCGATGTAGAGGGT
>CAMPHU010000100.1 GCA_946886065.1 uncultured Massilia sp.
GTGCTCGGCGCCTACACCGACAAGCGCAACATCCGCTTCGACGGCATGCACCGCACCTCGCACGTCACCGACGCCACCGACTGGCGCGTCGAATATCCCTTCCTGGTCCTGCTGCCGGACAGCGAGGAAGAAATGGCCGGCCTGGTCAAGGGCTGCATCGAGCTGGGCCTGACCATCATCCCGCGCGGCGGCGGCACCGGCTACACCGGCGGCGCGATTCCGCTCACGCCGATGTCGGCCGTGATCAACACCGAAAAACTGCTGGCCATGGGCGAAGTCGAGATGACCCGCCTGCCGGGCGTGGACCGCGACTACGCGACCATCCACACCGGCGCCGGCGTGGTCACCCAGCGCGTCTCGCAGGCCGCCGAAAAGGCCGGCTTCGTGTTCGCGGTCGACCCGACCTCGGCCCACGCCTCCTGCATCGGCGGCAACATCGCCATGAACGCGGGCGGCAAGAAGGCCGTCCTGTGGGGCACGGCGCTCGACAACCTGGCGTCCTGGCGCATGGTCGACCCCAACGGCGACTGGCTCGAAGTCACCCGCATGGACCACAACCTGTCCAAGATCCACGACGCGCCGGTGGCCACCTTCAAGCTCGAATGGACCCACCCGTCCACCAAAGGGGCGGCGAAAGGCGAGCCCTTCCGCACCGAGACGCTCACCATCGAAGGCCGCCGCTTCCGCAAGGAAGGCCTGGGCAAGGACGTGACGGATAAATTCCTGGCCGGCCTGCCGGGCATCCAGAAGGAAGGCACCGACGGCCTGATCACGTCGAGCCGCTGGATCCTGCACAAGATGCCGAAGTTCACCCGCACCGTGGCGCTGGAATTCTTCGGCCAGGCGCGCGACGCGATCCCGTCGATCGTCGAGATCAAGGATTACCTGGACAGCCTGCCGAAGAACGGCGACCCGGCCTTCGCCACCCTGCGCCTGGCCGGCCTGGAACACCTGGACGAGCGCTACCTGCGCGCGGTGGGCTACGCCACCAAGTCCAAGCGCGGCACCCTGCCCAAGATGGCGCTGTTCGGCGACATCGTCGGCGACGACGAGAACGCTGTGGCGCTGGCTGCCTCGGAAGTGGTGCGCATCGCGAACACCCGCGTGGGCGAAGGCTTCGTGGCCGTCAGCGCGGAAGCGCGCAAGAAGTTCTGGCTCGACCGCGCCCGCACCGCGGCCATCGCGCGCCACACCAACGCCTTCAAGATCAACGAAGACGTGGTCATTCCGCTGAACCGCATGGGCGAGTACACCGACGGCATCGAGCGCATCAACGTCGAGCTGTCGATCAAGAACAAGCTGCAGCTGGTGGAGCAGCTGCACGCCTACCTGAGCAACGAACACCTGCCGATCGAGAAGAGCGACGACGCCACCGGCGACACCGTCGACCGCGCCGAGATCCTGGGCGACCGCCCGCAGCAGGCGCAAGCCCTGGTGCAGCTGGTCGGCAAGCGCTGGGCCTTCATCCTGGCCAATCTCGACGCGCCCCTGCGCAACGTGACCGGCGAGCTGGCCGAGCTGGGCCTGGGCCACCTGGCCGGCGCCCTCGACCTGCGCATCGGCAACCAGCCGGACGCCACCCTGTTCGACGTGGTCCAGGACCACGGCGTGCGGGTGTCCTGGAAGCAGGAGCTGCGCGCGCCGCTGCGCCAGATCTTCAACGGCGCCGCCTACAAGTGCATCCTCGACGAGTGCACCGCGATCCACAAGCGGGTGCTGCGCTCGCGCGTGTTCGTGGCCCTGCACATGCACGCGGGCGACGGCAACGTGCACACCAACCTGCCGGTGAACTCGGACGACTACGCGATGCTGCAGGACGCGCACAAGGCCGTCGAGCGCATCATGAAACTGGCCCGTTCGCTGGACGGCGTGATCTCGGGCGAGCACGGCATCGGCATCACCAAGCTCGAATTCCTCACCGACGAAGAGATCGGCGATTTCCGCGACTACAAGCTGCGGATCGACCCGGAAGGCCGCTTCAACAAGGGCAAGCTGCTCAACCTGGAAGGCGCCCACGCCGACCTGCGCAACGCCTACACGCCGTCCTTCGGCCTGATGGGCCACGAATCGCTCATCATGCAGCAGAGCGACATCGGCGAGATCGCCAACAGCATCAAGGACTGCCTGCGCTGCGGCAAGTGCAAGCCGGTCTGCACCACCCATGTGCCGCAATCGAACCTGCTGTACTCGCCGCGCGACAAGATCCTCGCTACCTCGGCGCTGATCGAAGCTTTCCTGTACGAAGAGCAGACCCGCCGCGGCGTCTCGATCCGCCACTGGGAAGAATTCGAGGACGTCTCCGACCACTGCACCGTGTGCCACAAGTGCGTGACGCCGTGCCCGGTCGACATCGACTTCGGCGACGTCTCGATGAACATGCGTAACCTGCTGCGCAAGATGGACAAGCGCAGCTTCAAGCCGGCCAACCGCGCGGCCATGTTCTTCCTGAACGCGACCGACCCGACCACGATCAACGCGACCCGCAAGGCGATGGTGGATTGGGGCTACAAGGCCCAGCGCATGGGCGCAGGCTTGTTAAAAGGCCTGGCCAAGGAACAGACCAGGGCGCCGGCGCCGACCACCGGCAAGCCGCCGATCCGCGAGCAGGTGATCCACTTCGTCAACAAGAAGCTGCCGGGCAACCTGCCGAAGAAGACGGCGCGGGGCCTGCTCGACATCGAGGACGACAAGATCATCCCGATCATCCGCAACCCGCAGAAGACCACGGCCGACACCGAAGCCGTGTTCTACTTCCCGGGCTGCGGTTCCGAGCGCCTGTTCTCGCAGGTGGGCCTGGCGACCCAGGCGATGCTGTGGGAAGTGGGCGTGCAGACCGTGCTGCCGCCGGGCTACCTGTGCTGCGGTTACCCCCAAAGGGGAGCCGGCCAGTACGACAAGGCCGACAAGATGATGACGGACAACCGCGTGCTGTTCCACCGCATGGCCAACACGCTGAACTACCTCGACATCAAGACCGTGCTGGTCTCCTGCGGCACCTGCTACGACCAGCTGTCGACCTACGAGTTCGAGAAGATCTTCCCGGGCTGCCGCATCATGGACATCCACGAGTACCTGCTGGAGAAGGGCGTCAAGCTCGAAGGCGTGAACGGCACCCGCTACATGTACCACGACCCCTGCCACACGCCGATGAAGATGCAGGATTCGCTCAAGACCGTGAACGCGCTCGTGTCGACCGCCGACAACGTCAAGATCGAGAAGAACGACCGCTGCTGCGGCGAGTCGGGCACCTTCGCGGTGAGCCGTCCGGACATCGCGACCCAGGTGCGCTTCCGCAAGGAAGCCGAGATGGAGAAGGGCGCCGACAAGCTGCGCGCCGACGGCTTCAAGGGCGACGTCAAGATCCTGACTTCCTGTCCGTCCTGCCTGCAGGGCCTGTCGCGCTACAACGACGACGCCGGCACCACCGCCGACTACATCGTGGTGGAGATCGCCAAGCACCTGCTGGGCGAGAACTGGCTGCCGGAGTATGTGGCGCGCGCCAACAACGGCGGCATCGAAAGGGTGCTGGTATGACGTGTGAATTGTGCGAACTGTCCGTGCCTGTGGCCTGGCGCGGGCCGAAGTTCAGCGTGATCGTCGTCGACGACGCCAACTACCCGGGCTTCTGCCGCGTGATCTGGAACGGGCACGTGCGCGAGATGAGCGACCTGGCGAAGGACGACCGCCTGCTGCTGAACGAAGCCGTGTTCCAGCTGGAAGAAGCGGTGCGCGAAGTCATGCAGCCGCTGAAGGTCAATGTGGCGAGCCTGGGCAATGTGGTGCCGCACCTGCACTGGCACGTGATTCCGCGCTATGCGGACGACGCGCATTTCCCGGCCCCGGTGTGGGCCCAGGCTGTGCGCGAGACGCCTCCCGGGGTGCTGGCGGCGCGCCGCGCGCTGTTGCCGCAGCTGGAAGCTGCTATCCTGCGCCGGTTCACCTAATCCAGGAAATCGCCATGCCCAATCCGACTGAACTGACCGTCCACCAGAAATCTCGCCTGCTCGACATCGCCTTCGACGACGGCGCCGCGTTTTCGATTCCCTTCGAACTGCTGCGCGTGTATTCGCCCTCGGCCGAGGTCAAGGGCCACGGTCCGGGGCAGGAAGTGCTCCAGGTGGGCAAGCGCGAGGTCGGCATCACCGGCGTGGAACCGGTCGGGAACTACGCGATCAAGCCGCTGTTCTCGGACGGCCACGCGACCGGCATCTTCAGCTGGGACTACCTGTACAGGCTCGGGAGCGAGCAGCAGGTATTGTGGCAGCAATACCTGGACCGCCTGAAGGCGGCCGGCTTCGACGAAGCGAGCGGCCGCGCGCCGGGCGCCGAGCTGCCGGGCGCGCCGGTGATGTCGGGTTGCGGCCACAAGCACTGATTCCTAGGCGCTCAGGCGCAACAGCTTTCTTGCGCACTCGCGCACGGCCTCCCTCAGTGCAGGCGGCTGCCTGATCTCGAAATCGAAGGGCAGGCTTGCCAACTGCCGCGCCATCCATGCGATCTCGTCCGCCTGGCAATGCATCGCCACGCCGTCCTCCGTCTGTTCGAACACGGCGACCGTCCGTGAAAACTGGGCCTGCGCGCGTTCCAGGCTGGTCTTGAGCCGCACCTCGGCCGCGTGCGCGCGCGGCAGCGTGGCGACCGAGCGCAGCAGGTAAGCCAGGGCATCGAACTCCCCGGGCCGCTCGAAAGGCCGCTCCAGCGTTTCCACCGAAAGGATGCGGTCCAGCCGGAACGAGCGGAGCGCGCGCCGCAAGTGGCACCAGCCCACCGCATACCAGCAGCCGCCGTGGTAGGCCAGGCCGTAGGCGTCGAATTCGCGCTCGGACTGCTTCCCGGCGGCGTCGCCATAGCGCAGGCGCACCCGCCGCCGTGCCTGGGCCGCTACCGACAGCGTCGCCAGCGCAGCGTGGCTGGCCGCGGCGGAGGCGCCGGTGACGTCGAGCTGCACGGTCTCGTCGAGCGCGCGCACGCGCTGGCGCAGGTTGGCGGCCATCACGCGCTCCAGCTTGGCCTGGGCGCTGGCCACCGCCGGCGCCGTCCGGTCCAGGCCGAAACTGCGCGCGGCCAGCAAGCCCACCGACAGCGCCACCGCCTCGTCTTCGCTGAACATCATCGGCGGCAGCTTGAAGCCCGCCACCAGCGCATAGCCGCCGGCCCGTCCCCGCTCGGCAGTGACCGGAATGCCCATCTCTTCCAGCACCGCGATGTAGCGCCTCAGGGTGCGGCCGTCCACCCCCAGGCGCGCCGCCATCTCTGCGCCGCTGATGCGGCCATGCGCCTGCAGCAGTTCCAGCACCGCCAGCACCCGTGTCGCCGGTTTCGCCATGTCGAACAATCCTTGTCTGAATTAGGGCTGATTATGTCCTGATTTTCCCTTACGCTGCACGCTCGCACCAGCCAGACAAGGAGAAATGATGGACGCGGCACAACTGGGATTGTTTTTTGTGGTCGTATTCGGCGTGATCGCGCTGCCGGGGCTGGACATGGCCTTCGTGCTGGCCAGCTCGGTGCGCGGCGGCAGCGGCGCGGGCTTCGCCGCCGTGGGCGGCATCGTCGCGGGCGGCGTCGCCCACACCCTGATGGGCGTGCTCGGCGTGGCCGCGATCCTGGCCGTGTGGCCGCCGCTGTTCAACGCCATGCTGCTGGCCGGAGCGGTGTATATCGGCTGGATCGGCTGGACGCTCCTGCGCGCGCGCTCGGCGCCCACGCTGGCGATCGCGCCCCAGGCCCGGCTGCCGCGCGGCAGGTCGATCTTCCTGCAGGGCATGTTGACTTGCCTGCTCAACCCCAAGGCCTATGTGTTCATGCTCGCGATCTTCCCGCAGTTCCTGCGGCCCGGGCAGGGCGGCTTGTGGTCGCAGGCCGCTTTGCTCGGCCTGATCATCGCCTTCACCCAGACCCTGGTGTATGGCGCGGTGACGGTGGGGGCGCTGGGCGCCCAGCGCCGCATCGACGCCAACCCGCGCGGCGGCCTGTTCGCCACGCGCATGGTCGGCGCCATGCTGATCGGGGCGGGCGTGCTGACCTTGCTCCAGGGCTGGCGCGGGGCTTAGCGGCGTGGGAATACCGTAAACGACAAAGAGCACGTCGATAACGTGCTCTCAGTCTTGGGCATGCCCGCGGTGCGGGCTGCGCGCTAGCTTATTGCGGCTGGATAGCTTATTGCGGCTGGATGTTCGCAGCCTGCTTGCCTTTTGGGCCGGCAGTGATGTCGAAGCTCACGCGCTGGTTTTCCTGCAGCGACTTGAAGCCGTTAACGTTGATGGCCGAGAAGTGTGCAAAAACGTCTTCGCCACCGCCATCAGGCGTAATGAAGCCGAAACCCTTCGCATCGTTGAACCACTTTACAGTGCCAGTCGCCATGTTATTCCCTCAAAAGAAAAGTATTGGTATTGTCGCCCTGTGCGCGCGTCGGAGGACTGGAACCAGCGGCGTGCTCAACATTGCAATTCTGATTATAGAAGCAAATTTTATTTTTTAGGCAAGTTTTTTTCAATCGTGTTCCCCCTTTCCGATTGGCGTTTTGTACGCACGCCCGTGCGGTATTTTGCGCCTCAGAACGTGAACGGCATGCGTACCGTCAGCGTGACGTCCGGGGTGTCGCGGGTGACGCCGGCGCCCACGGCAATGTTCAGGCTGCGCTTCTCGTTAAAGCGGTAGGAATAGCCTACCAACAGGGTGCCGAGCTGGGTCCGCACCGAGCCGGGCACCGGCATGCCGTTCTGCTTCATGCGGGCGATGGTGCTGTGGTCGTAGCCCAGGCTGAGCGAGGCCTTGTCGTTCAGCGCCAGGCCCATGCCGAAGTTAAAGCCGATTACGTCGCCCGGCGCCAGTTCGCCCAGCGGCTCGCGCACGCCGTCGCGCACCAGGCGCGAGACGTTGTCGCGCTTGAAGTTGTACACATAACTCAGGTTGCCGAAGAAGACGGCCGGATCGGACGGGTAGAGCCAGGTCAGGCTCCACTGCAGGGAGTGGAAGCCCGAGCCGGTCGGCAGGGTCAGGGGCAGGCCGGTGCCGGTGACGTTCTCGCCGATGCAGCGCCGTACGCAGTCGGTCACCACCTCGAAAGGATCGCGGCCGGTGCGGCTCTTGTAGCGCATGCCGCCGATGTAATAACCCTTGTCCGGTCCGCCGTCGTTGATCTGGTAGCGGCCGGCGATCTCGACGTCGCCCAGTCCCTTGCCGCTGGTGTCGAACACGCGCTCGACCGCGGTGCCGGTGAACAGCTCCCGGCTGACCGTGGCGTCCGAGCGGTAGACGTAGGGCAGCTTGACCTCGACTTCCATGCGGTTGCTCAGGCCGGTGCGTCCGGTGAGGGCGGCGGTGAAGGTGTTGCGCTTGAGCTCACGCACGTCGACCAGGCCGATCAGCAGCGCGGGGATCACGGTGTAGCCCACCAGCGCCACCCGGTTGCTCGACGAATAGCCGAACTGGGCCGACGGTTCCAGGATGTACTTGCCGCGCGGGGTCAGCACGCCCGGCTGCTCGAACAGGGGAGCGACTTCCGGCGGGCGGCTGGGGCGGTTGCGGTTGGCCTGCTGCGGCCCCTGCGCCTGGGCCTGCGTCTGGCCCGGGCTTGGCGCCAAGGGTGGCGGGGCCTGCGACGGTACCTGGGCCTGCACCTGCGCCGGCAGCACCGGCGGCTGGGCCACCGGCGCCTGTCCGCCCGGTTCGTCGCCGCTCATGGCGATGGCGCCGGCGCCGCGCTGCTCGGACAGCAGCACGCTGCCGGCCGCCGCGCTGCCCGGAGGGGCCGGTGTTGCCGCCAGGGCCGGCTGCTGGGCGTCCTGCACCTGCTTGATCTGCTGGCGCTGTGCCTGCAGCTCCTGCATCAGCCTGTTGACCAGGGCGCGCTGCTCGGCCAGCTCGGCTTTCAGCTCGGCGAGCTCATTACTTTGTTCCTGGTCGGTGGTGACGGGGACAGCGGGGGCGGCGGCAGAAGCGGAAGCAGCCTGCTGGGCGAGCGCGGCGGGCGCAAGGAGCGCCGCCGCAAGTCCGGCGGCACGCAGCCGCGCGACATGTGGGACCATCCGGGTTCTCCAGAGTGAATGATTAACAATATTACAAGTTTCCTGCAGAACGCACCAGCGCGTCACGAATCGTGGCCTGGAAATTCATGTCTTTCAGCAGGGACATGCTGTTCACGGAGGAGTTGATGATGGTGTCGGTGCGGATGGTCTGGCCGTTGAGGCTGTTCTGGAGCAGGGTCGCTCCGTTGCCCAGGCCGGTGTCCGCGCCGGCGAAGTTGTTGTTGCCGAGCTGGATCATCCGCGCGGCGCCCAGGGCTTCCTGCGCCTGGCGGGCCTGGTCGGCGGTGATGCTGGCGAGGTCGGGAATGGCGATGCTCGAGCGCGACAGCACTTCGCCGTTGACCGAGACCACGCGTTCGATCCCGAGCGACAGGGTGAGGCCGCCGGGCACGTCGAAGCCGCCGCGCGCTTCCTCGAGCGTCTCGGCGGCCACCGGGGTGCCGAAGCTGGACGCTTCGGGATCGGAGGCATGCACGGCAGGCGCCATGATGGCGCCGCCGATCGAGGCGGCCGCCAGGGCCGCCCGCAGGATGTTGCGAAACCAGCGCATACACAGTCCTTTCAAAAATCGCCGGGGCCGAATTTCGGCAGCGTGGCGCTGAGCTGGTCTTGACCGATGCCCTCGCCGAGGCGTGCGCGAGGCGCCGCGCGCCAGTCGTCGGGGTTGTTGAAGGCCACCTGGCCCTTGTAGCCGTGGATCACGAACAGCAGCTTGTTGCGCCAGATTTCCTGGAAGCGCTCCTGGCTCACGATGCGCGTGCCGGTGGACGGGTCGCCCATCAGGATGCGGCCGTCCTCGGCCCCCTTGATGACGACGAAGTGGTTGAAGCCGCGGTCGGAGATCAGGACGATCGCCGGCAGCTTTTCCGCGATCAGCTTCTCGACCGGCAGCTGGAAGCCGTCGCCGCGGAAACCCCGCGTGGCCAGGAAGCGCTGCATGTCGAGCAGCGAAAAGCCCTGTTGCCGGATCTTGGCCTTGTCGCCGTTGGCCCACATCCATTCGAAGGCGGTCTTCTCGCTGGTCGCGGTGCCGTAGTGGTGCGTCAGCAGGGTCGCCAGCGCGGCGGAGCCGCAGCTGAAGTCGTACTGCTGGCGCAGGGTGCGCTGGAACTTGATGTCTTTCATGCTGGTGACGGGCACGTTCACGCGCTGCCCGATCGCCAGTTCGATAGCGGAAGCCGGCGCCGCCGGCGCCAGCAGGGTGCCGCCCAGGGCGGCAAGGAACACGCGTCGATTCATGCTATTGCATATGCAGGTTGATGACGGTGGCGTTCTGGATCAGCACGTTCGCCCCGCTGTTCTGGATCACCACCGGCAAGCCCGAGGAATTCGCGAACGAGCCGTTGTCGATGATGTTCATGCCGGTCGAGACATTGGTCGCGCTGTTGCCGGCGACCGTGCCGCCGAGCGTGGCATTGGCTTCGTTGCGGATCTGGTCGGAAGCGCCGCGCGATTCGGCATCGCCCAGCGAGGCGAGGTCGGCTTTCTTGCCCCAGCCGGCCGGCGCGGTGTCCTCTTGCACCCGCACCTCCGACAGGAAGCTCACCTTCACGGGCAGTTTCTCCGGATCGGCGGCCTGGGCCGTTGCCGACAGCGCCGCCATGGAGACGGTGAACGCGGCCAGCAGGAAGGATGTAGTCCGTTTCATGGTGTTCTCTCGAAAAAGCCGCCTCATGGCCGCTTGCGCGGCCATGAGGCGGCAAGCGCCTTACTGTCCGCCCACGTTCAGGTTCGACTGCACGTTGACGCTTTGCTGGATCAGCGACGAGAAGCCGTTGTTCTGGCTGATCACCGAGACGCCGGCAGCCGATTGAGCGATGTTGCTCATCGAGTTCGACATGTCGAACGCGCCGGTGGTCACGGAGTTGGAGCCGCCCGCGCCGCCGGTGCCTGCGCCGCCTGCGCCGCCGGTGGCTGCGCCAGCCACTTGCGAGCCGCCGTCGCCGCCTGCGCCGCCGGTGTTGGTGCCGCCCGAGCCGCCTGCGCCGCCGGTGCCTGCGGTGGCTGCGCCGCTCGACGCGTCGCCGTTGGTGGCAGTGCCGCCGGTGGCTGCGCCGCCTGCGCCGCCGGTGCCGGCAGTCGCGGTGCCCGAGGCGCCCGCGCCGCCCGCGCCGCCTGCGCCGGCCGTGCCGGCTGCACCCGAGCCGCCTGCGCCGCCGGTGGCTGCGCCGCCTTCGCCGCCGGTGCCGGTCAGTGCGGCGCCTGCGCCGCCTGCGCCGCCGGTGGCCGCGCCGCCTGCCGCGCCGCTACCGCCGGTGTTGCTGGCGCTCGCGCCGGCGCCGCCAGCCGCACCCGAACCTGCCGCGCCGCCTGCGCCTGCCATCGAGTCGCCCGCGGTGGCGGTGTTGGTGCCGCCGGTGCCGGTGCCGCCGGTCTGGGTGTTGGTGCCTGCGGTGGCGCTGCCGCTGGTGCCGCCGGTGCCGCCGCCATCCATGCCCGGCATCACCGAGCCCGAGGTGGCGTTGGAGTTGCCATTGGAGTTGCCGCCGGCAGTGGTGCTGCCCGAGGCGGTCAAGCCCGAACCCGCCGAAGCGCCGCCTGCGCCGCCTGCGCCGCCCATGCCGCCTTCGCCGCCCATGCCGCCGGTGGAAGCGCCGGTGCGGCCGCCTGCACCGCCTGCGCCCGCGGTGATGGCGCCGTGGTTACCGCCGTTGCCGCCATTCAGCGGGCCGGCAGTGCCGCCCATGCCTGCGGTGGCGCCGCCGCCGGCTGCGCCCGAGCCGCCGTTGGCTTCGCCGCCTGCGCCGCCAGCCGCGCCGCGGCCGCCGGTGGCCATCGCGTCGCCGCTCGCGCCGCCGGCTGCGCCGCGGCCGCCGGTAGCCATGGCGTCGCCGCTGTCGCCGCCGTTACCCGCCGCGACACGGCCGGCGGATGCGTTGCCGAGCGATGCGGCGCCGCTGCCAGCGCCGCCGCCAGCGCCGCCTGCGCCGCCTGCACCGCCGCGTGCGTTGCCGCCTGCGGCGCCCGCGCCGCTGGCCGCGCCGCCGGTGGCGTCGCCGCCCATGGCGCCGCTGCCCGAGGCGCCGTTGGCGTTACCGGTGTTCGTGGCAATGTTGCCGATGTTGCTGATGTTATTGCCGTTGACGGTGCCGGTCAGGTTGCTGGTGGCGGTGGCGCTCGAGGTGTTGAAGGAGCTGGTCATGGTGGAAGTCGCGGTGCCGCCGTTGTTGGCGGCAGCGGCGCCGTCAGCGGCGGCGCGGGCTGCGCCGGAGCTGTTGTTCTGGCCGGAGTTGTCGCGCGTATCCGTCGTCGTGCTGTTGTCGTCCGTGGTGTTGGTCACGGTCGAGGTCATCGTGTTGCCGCCGCGGACGTTGTTACCTACTTCCATATTGCCTTGTTGGGCGTGGGCCATGCCGAATGCCAGAGCAATTGCCGTTGCCAGGATAGTGCGCTTCATTTGACTCCCCTTGTGTCACTGAGTTGAGATAACCCGGTGCAAATCGTCACCGGTCCACTCCTCCTATTAGCACTTGCCGTGCCAGCTGAAGACGCTTTTGCAAGTCCCTGATTTGTAGGACCATTTTGATGAGGTTCCGTAGGACTGCAGCGAAGTGATGTGTGGGTTCAATGCCTACGTAAAAAACTGTCTCAGCGGTGTGACAGTGGTGCTGCCAAATTTGCAAAGTTGTCTCAACTGTACATACGCGCGCATGCGCGCGGGAGCACGCGCGCGCAGGAAGCAAGGAGGGGAAGCGTGGAACGGGGAGGGGTGAAGCAGGCTACGACGAGATCGAATGCTTGGCCATCAAACGATACAGGGTCATGCGCGACACGCCGAGGTCGCGTGCCGCCTGGCTGATGTTGTTGCCGCTGCGCGCCAGGCTGTTCGAGATCGCGATGCGCTCGGCCGACAGGCGCGAGGTGCCGAGGCCGTCGTTGATGGGGCCGATGGGGCCGGCGCCCGGCAGCTCGAGGTCTTCGGGCATGATGAGGCGGTGTTCGGCCAGCACCATGGCGCGCCGCACCCGGTTGATCAGTTCGCGCACATTGCCCGGCCAGTCGTACTGGGCCATCGCGTGCAGGGCTTCCCTGCTCACGCCCTTGAGCTGCGGGCTGCGTTCTTCCGCGTACTTGTGGAAGATCAGGTCGGTCAGCATCGCCAGGTCTTCCTTGCGCTCGCGCAAGGGCGGTACCCGGATCGGAAACACCGAGAGTCGGTAATAGAGATCCTCGCGGAAGCGTCCATCGGCCACGGCCTCGGGCAGGTTGACGTGGGAGGCGGCGATTACGCGCGCATCGACCGAGATCGTGCGCGTGCCGCCGACGCGGTAGATCACGCGTTCCTGGAGGAAGCGCAGCAGGCTGGCCTGCAAGTCCAGCGGCAGGTCGCCGATTTCGTCGAGGAAAATACTGCCGCCGGAGGCGGCTTCGAGCAGGCCGTGCTTGTCCTTCGTGGCGCCGGTGAAGGCGCCGCGTTCGTGGCCGAACAATTCGGAATGGATCAGGGCCGGCGCCACCGCCGCGCAATTGATTGCAACAAAGGGACCGGAGGCGCGCGGCGAGCGTGCGTGCACTTCCTGGGCCGCCAGCTCCTTGCCGCTGCCGCTTTCGCCGGAGATCAGCACCGGCGCGTCGACCGCGGCGATCTTGGCGATGTGGGCGCGCAGGCGCGTGATGGCGGTGGAGTTGCCGTCGATGCGGCCGGGGTTGTTGCCACCGAGGTGGTTGCGCCGGTGCTGGGCCGCGCTCTTGCCGAGGATGGCCATGCCATGCGCATGCCCGAGCGAATGCTGGAGGCGCAGCATGTCCACCGGGCGCGTATGGAAATCGAAGAGGTGGGTGGAGATCAGGTGGCGCAGGGCCGGCTGTTCCAGCCGGTGCGCGTCGAACACGCCGATCCAGCGCATGCTGTGGTGGCGGCGCAGGAAGCGCTCGGTGTCTTCGTCTTGCAGGCCGTCGCTGCGGTCGAGCAGCAAGCCCACTGCGTAATGCTGCTGCAGCAGGACCTTGCGCGCTTCGGCCAGGCTGCCCACCATGCACACATCCCATCCGCGCAGTTCGCCGTAGCAGCTGCGGGCGCCCGCGCCATCATCGTTGGTAACGCATAACAGACGTTTTACAGACACCGTTGACCTCGTTTATCCCCCGGCGACGGCCGGTTCGATGTGGTGTGAGCCCCGGTGCGCAAAGGCCCGCCCCACCTTGGGTAGCGGGCGCGCGGCGGCGCCGACGATACGAAAAGCGTTTCGTTTATTAGAACGTATTTGCCGTTTTCGCGGCGCACGACCATTAACATTGTTTTAAGAACTGCAGTCGTTTTGTCGTCGCCGCGGCCGGCATCAGGCAATGCTGTCGGCTTTTCCCTGGGCGGCGGCGAGCAGGCTCACCAGGCGTTCGATCGGATAGGGCTTGGCGAGCACCTGCACGCCCGGAATGCCGGCCTGCTGCTCGGTGTAGCCCGTCGCCAGCACGACAGGAATATGGGGGTAGCGGCGGCGCACGATGCCGGCCAGGTCGATGCCACTGATCTTACCGGGCATGACGATGTCGGAGAAGACCACTTGCGGAACTTCTCCTTTGTCGAGCAACTGGACAGCGTCTTCTCCGTTGTGGGCGACCAACACGTCGAAGCCGGATTCTTCCAGGGCATGCAGGACCGCTTCGCGCACCAGCGCGTCGTCTTCGACGAACAGGACCCTGGCGCGCGCGCGCCGCAGCGGCGCGGCCGGCGCCCGGGTGGGCGCTTGCCCCTGGTGTTGCACCGGACCCGCCTGCGCGGGCGCGGCGGCGCGCGGCAGCCAGATCTCGACCCGCGTGCCTTCGCCTTCCTTGCTGTCGATCACCAGGGTACCCTGCGACTGCGTCGCGAAGGCATAGGCCTGCGCCAGCCCGAGGCCCGTGCCCTGGCCCTGGGCGCGGGTGGTGAAGAAAGGATCGAGTGCGCGCGCCAGCACCTCGGGCGCCATGCCGGTGCCGTTGTCGCTCACGCTTACGCACACGTAGTCGCCGCGCGGCAGGCCGCCGGGCGGCTGGGCCTGCGCCAGCTTGCGCAAGCCGATGCGCAGGCGGCCGCCGGCGGGCATGGCGTCGCGCGCATTGATGGCCAGGTTCAGCAAGGCCAGGTCGAACTGCAGCGGTTCGATCGTCACCGGCCAGGGCGCCGCATCCTCCCCCGGGTCCTGCTCGACCTCGAGCGCGATGTCCTCGCGCAGCGCGCCCTTCATCAGCTGCAAGGCGCTGCGCAACTGCTCGCCGGAGTCGACGGTTTCCTGGCGGGCTTCCTGGATGCGTCCGAAGGAACCGAGCTGGCCGGTGAGGGCGGTGGCGCGCTGCACGGTCTTCTTGCAGGTCTGGACCAGGCTCTGGATCTTGGGCTGGGTCGCCGTCATCTCGGCCAGCTGCAGCGCCGTGGTCAGGGTTTGCAGCAGGTTGTTGAATTCGTGCGCGATGCCGCCCGTCAGGCGTCCGAGCGCTTCCAGCTTCTGCGCCTTGAGCAAGGCGCCTTGCACCCTTTCGGTGGCGGCCACGGCCTCGGTCACGCGCTCTTCCAGCTCGTCGCGCGAGCGGCCGATTTCGCGGCCGGCTTCGTGCATGCGCCCGGCCACCGCGTCGATTTCCTCGATGCCGTGCGCGCGGTAGGCCGGGGCCTTGCCCTGGCCCAGTTCCTCGGCGCTGCGGCCCAGCTGTTCGATCGGCTGGATGACGCGCCTGGCCAGCCAGCCCGCCGCCAGCAGCCCGCCCGCCAGCATCAGCACCATCAGCCCGGCCAGCAGCGCCGAAGCCTGCAGCGCGGAGCGGCGCAGCTCGCTGTCCGGGATGCTGATCAGGATTTTCCAGTCGGAGAGCGGGACCGTGCTGAAGAAAGCGCGCACCCTGACGCCGGCCAGGTTGCGGCCGGCGAACATGCCTTCGCGCGCGCCCGCCAGGCGCATCTGGCTGGCCGAGCGGACCGGCCGGCCCAGGAAGCCGTCGTGCTCGCGCGAACGGGCCAGGATGATGCCCTTGCGGTCGACGACCGAGGCGATCCAGGTGCTGGAGAAGCGCTGCTGGCGCATCAGGCGCTGCAGCGTGGCCGCGTTGACGCCCATCACCAGGAAGTAGCGCAGGCTGCCGCCGATCCTGACCGGCACCTGGATCGTGAAATCGTGGTGGCCGCCGACCTGGGACGTGTACAGGTCGGACACCAGGATCCGGTCCTGGCCGTAGCGCCGCATGAGTTCCGGCAGGTTGGAGATGCGCCGCAGCGGCAGCTCGGCGCCGAAGGGACGGCGGGTGTTGAGCAGCTGGCGGCCGTCGGGGGCGAGCAGGATCACGGTGCTGGCCGGGGTCGGCGCGGTGCCGCGCGCGTGCTCGTAGAATTCGCGCAGGTCGCCGCGCGCCAGCGAGGGCGCCGCCGCCAGGGTGCGCAGCATGCCGGCGTGGGTCCGGATCTCGTTGTCCACCAGCAGGGCGAAGGCGCGCGCGGTCTCGCTCACGCTGCGGTTCTGGGCTTCCTGCTCTTCGTGGTAGACATAGGCGATCGCCAGCGCCGCCGCCGCGAAGGCGGGGACCAGGACGGCGAGCACGAGCAGCAAAAGGCGGTTGCGGATACGCATACAAATCGGCGGAGGCGGGAAGGTTGGGGGATGCCGTCGCAGAGGCGGATTATACGGGGGACAATGTTTCGGCGTCGCAGCCGAGCGGGCGGCGCGGTCCAACTTGAATTGCTGCTTGTATAATGTGGAAAGACCAACCCGCATGCAGCTATGACCAATACCACCCATTTCGGCTACAAGACCGTCGCCGAGGACCAGAAGGTCCAGGAAGTCGCCAAGGTCTTCCATTCGGTCGCCTCCAAGTACGACGTCATGAACGACCTGATGTCGG
>CAMPHU010000101.1 GCA_946886065.1 uncultured Massilia sp.
CCAGGACGCAGCGCCTGCCCCCGCCTCTGCTGCCGTGACCGAAGTTGTTCCGACCGTTGCTCCGGCAGCCGCAGCAGCGTCGGCCGGCGAAGCGCGCAAGCCGCGCGGCCCGCGCCAGATGCGTGAAAAGCGCATGGAGCGTGAAGCGCTCCAGCAGGAGCGCGCACCGGCTGCCGACGCCGCGCCGGCAGCCGGCGAGCAGGCTCCCGTGGAGCAGGACGCTGCCGCGCCCCAGCCGGCTGAAGGCCGCCGCCACGAAGGACGCGCAAGGGGCCAGCAGAAGCAGGGCAAGTTCGGCCAGCAGCAAAGCAACCGGCCGCAGCAGGGCAAGCCGGTCCAGGGCAAGCAGCAGGGCAAGCAGCAGCAAGGCAAGCAGCAGGGTAAGCAGCAGCAGGGCAAGGCCAACGACGCCGACGCCGTGTTCTCCTTCGTCACCTCGGACGCCTTCGACGCCAACGAGGGCGGCCGCGGCAACGCGCAGCCGTCCAAGGTGCGCCGCGACCTGACCGCCGACGACGACGCGCCCAAGCTGCACAAGGTGCTGGCCGAGGCCGGCCTGGGCTCGCGCCGCGACATGGAAGAACTGATCGTCGCGGGCCGCGTGTCGGTCAATGGCGAGCCGGCCCACATCGGCCAGCGCATTCTGCCGACCGATGCCGTGCGCATCAACGGCAAGCTGCTGCAGCGCCGCGTGAACAACACCAAGCCGCCGCGCGTGCTGGTGTACCACAAGCCGGCCGGCGAAATCGTCAGCCATGACGATCCGGAAGGCCGTCCGTCGGTGTTCGACCGCCTGCCGACCATGAAGACCGGCAAGTGGCTGGCCGTGGGCCGCCTCGACTTCAACACCGAGGGCCTGCTGCTGTTCACGACCTCGGGCGACCTGGCCAACCGGCTGATGCACCCGCGCTACAACATCGACCGCGAATACGCGGTGCGCACACTGGGCGTGCTGGAAGAAGGCATGCGCCAGAAGCTGCTGTCGGGCGTCGAGCTCGAGGACGGCAAGGCCAACTTCTCCAAGATCCAGGACGGCGGCGGCGAAGGCGTCAACCACTGGTACCGCGTGGTCATCGGCGAAGGCCGCAACCGCGAGGTGCGCCGCATGTTCGAGGCGGTCGGCTTGACCGTCTCGCGCCTGATCCGTACCCGCTACGGCGCCATGACCCTGCCGACCGGCCTCAAGCGCGGCCGCTGGGAAGAGCTGGAAGACAACGACGTGCGCGCCCTGATGGCGGCCTTCGGCATCGAGAAGAAGGGTGGCGCCGGCGCCGGCGCCGGCGCCGGCGATGCCAAGGGCAAGGCGAAAAGCGGCAACCGCGACCGAGACCAGCGCGACGATGCCCGCCGTTCCGACGGCAACCGCATCGACCGCGCTGACGCCAACCGCAACGTCGACCCGTTCGGGCCGCCGGTGGTGCGCGCGGGCGCGCAGCGCGGCCAGGGCATGCTCGGCGGTCCGACCGGCGGCAAGCCGGCCGGCGGCCGTCCGGGCGGCGCAGGCGGCATGGGTGGAGGCAAGGGCGGCAAGGCCTTCGGCAAGGCGCAGGGCGAACGCGGCGCCAGCAACCGCCCGCGCCAGCCGGATCCCCTGCAGACCACCTTCGGCTTCGCCGGTGGTGGCGGTGGCCGCCGCGGCGGCCAGGGGCCGCGCGGCTCCGAGCACGGCCTGCCGCGCCGCGGCCGTCGGGGCTGACGCTTTGCTATCTTGGCGCGCGCAAATAAAATGCGCGCGCCGAGCATTCGGCGCGCAAACGCCGTAGAATGCGATCTGCCCACTGTGGTCACCCTGCCAACTGTTGTATAGCTGATCATTTTGGCAGGGGCGATTGCGAGAGAAGCTGGAAAGCGTTATAATTTGCTCCCTAATCAAAGTTCTTCCCATTTATGTTCTTGGTGCAAGTGCTTTCATCTGGTTGGGTTGTGAATACAAAAAGATGGGCAGATGCCCATTTTTTTTTTGGTAAATCGTTTTAAAGCCCTGGAGAAGTGCCGTGCAGCAGTTTGATTTAATCGCCAAGACAGTCAGTGGCCTCGGCTACGAACTCGTTGACGTGGAACGGGGCGAGCGCGGGATCCTGCGCGTGTATATCGATTTTCCGGCTGACACCGTGGAAGAGAAGGGCCCGATCACGGTCGAGGACTGCGCCACGGTCAGCCACCAGTTGTCGCACGTGCTCACTGTCGAGAACGTCGATTACGAACGTTTGGAAATTTCGTCGCCGGGCCTCGATCGCCCGGTGCGTACGCTGGCCGACTTTGCGCGCTTCGCGGGACACGAATGCACGGTGAAACTGCGCGTTCCGATGCCCGGTACCGCCAATCGCAAGACCTTCACGGGCATCCTGCGCGGCGTCGAAGGCGACAAGGTCGGTTTGGAAATTGAAAATAAAGATGGTTCGGCGTTGTTGGAATTTACGCTGGCCGAATTGGACAAGGCACGCTTGGTGCCGCAGGTGGATTTTAGGAGTCGCAAAGCATGAGTCGCGAAATTTTGTTACTGGTGGATGCGCTCGCGCGCGAAAAGAACGTCGACAAGGAAGTCGTTTTCGGAGCGCTTGAGTTCGCGCTGGCGCAAGCCACGAAAAAACGCTACGAAGGCGATGTCGACATTCGCGTGTCGATCGACCGCGACACCGGCGAATTCGAGACTTTCCGCCGCTGGCACGTCGTTCCCGACGAGGCCGGCCTGCAGCTGCCCGACCAGGAAATCCTGCACTTCGAAGCCAAGGAACAGATTCCGGACATCGAAGTCGACGAATACATCGAAGAACCGATCGAGTCGGTCGAGTTCGGCCGCCGCTTCGCCCAGGACACCAAGCAGGTCGTCCTGCAGCGCGTGCGTGACGCCGAGCGCGAGCAGATCCTGCAAGACTTCCTGGAGCGTGGCGACTCGCTCGTGACCGGCACCATCAAGCGCATGGAGCGCGGCGATGCCATCGTGGAATCGGGCAAGATCGAAGCGCGCCTGCCGCGCGACCAGATGATCCCGAAGGAAAACCTGCGCATCGGCGACCGCGTCCGCGCCTACATCCTGCGCGTGGACCGCAATATGCGCGGCCCGCAGGTGATCCTGTCGCGCACCGCGCCGGAATTCATCATGAAGCTGTTCGAGCTGGAAGTGCCGGAAATCGAACAAGGCCTGCTGCAGATCAAATCGGCCGCACGTGACGCGGGTGTCCGCGCCAAGATCGCGGTCTACACTGCCGACAAGCGCATCGACCCGATCGGCACCTGCGTCGGCATGCGCGGTTCGCGCGTGCAGGCCGTGACCGGCGAGCTGGGCGGCGAGCGCGTGGACATCGTGCTGTGGTCGGACGATCCGGCCCAGTTCGTCATCGGCGCGCTGGCGCCGGCGAACGTGTCGTCGATCATGGTCGACGAAGAAAAGCACGCCATGGACGTGGTGGTCGACGAAGAGAACCTGGCGATCGCGATCGGCCGTTCGGGCCAGAACGTGCGCCTGGCGTCCGAGCTGACCGGCTGGAAGATCAATATCATGACGGCCGAAGAATCGGCTAACAAGGTTGCCCAGGAAACCGCCGCGATCCGCGTGCTGTTCATGGAAAAGCTGGACGTCGACCAGGAAGTGGCCGACATCCTGGTGGAAGAGGGCTTCTCGAGCCTTGAAGAAATCGCCTACGTCCCGATCTCCGAAATGCTGGAAATCGAATCGTTCGACGAAGATACCGTCAACGAACTGCGTACTCGCGCCCGCGATGCGCTGGTGACCGAGGCGATCGCTTCCGAGGAAGGCCTCGAGGGCATGGAAGAAGCCCTGGTCAACCTGGAAGGCATGGACCGCACCACCGCCGGCAAGCTCGGCCTGGCTGGCATCAAGACGGTCGACGCCTTCGCGGCACTCGCCTACGACGAATTCGGCGCCATCCTGGCGCTCTCGTCGGACCGTGCCCGTGACCTGATCAACAACGAATTCAATGATGTGACCGACGACGAGATGAAGCTGGTCGACAGCAAATATGATGACCGCGCCAAGGCGCTGCAGGCGAAGGCCTGGAGCCTGGCAGAAACGGCCAAGGCATAATTTGCAAATCTTTATCATCTCAGCGACACAAAGAAAAGAGGACTGAATGGCGAGTAACAACGTAGCCCAATTTGCCACCGAACTGAAGATGCCTGCAGACCTGCTGCTGACGCAGCTGCGCTCGGCCGGCGTCGAGAAAAGTTCGACGTCAGATCCATTGTCGAAAGATGATAAGGACAAGCTGCTGAACCACCTGCGCCGCACCCACGGCGCGGGCGAAACCGGTGAAAAGAAGAAGATCACGGTCACCCGCAAGGAAACCACCGAGATCAAGCAGGCTGACTCTTCAGGCAAATCGCGCACCATCCAGGTCGAAGTTCGCAAGAAGCGTACCTTCGTGCAGCGTGACGACCTGGTCACCACCAAGCCGGCGGCGCCAGCCGCACCGGTGATCGACGCCGCCGAGCAGGCGCGCCGCGAGGAAGAGGCGCGCCGCCAGCAGGAGCTGATCGCGCGCCAGGAAGCCGACCTGCGCGAAAAGCAGGATCGCCTCGCCAAGCTGGAAGCCGAAGAGGCCGCCCAGGCCAAGGCCGCCGAAGAGCAGGCCAAGCGCGAAGCGGCCGAGCAGGCCAAGCGCGAAGCCGCCGCCCAGGCCGCCGCAGCCGCGGCCCAGGCCAGCGCCGGCGCCGCCAAGGCGGATTCGGGCGCGGCCGAGGAAAAAGCCAAGCGCGACGCCGAGGAAGCCAAGAAGCGTTCCGACGAAGCCGTCAAGGAAGCCGCCGAGCGCGCTGCCGCCACCGAGCGCGCACGCAAGGCCGTGGCCGACGAAGTGGCCCAGATCAAGCTCATGATGAGCCAGCCGCGCCGCGTGATCAAGGCGCCGGAGCCTGTCGCCAAGCCGGCCGCTCCTGCGGCAGGTACGCCCGCGGCAGCGACCGGCACCCTGCACAAGCCGGCGGACAAGAAGCCGGCCGACGCCAAGCCGGGCGACAAGAAGCCGGGCGACAAGAAATCGATCAAGTCGGCCAATGTGTCGTCGACCTGGTCGGACGACGCCAAGAAGCGCGGCGGCCCGAGCGTGAAGACGCGCGGCGGCGCCGGCGCGGGCGCCGGTGGACGCGACGGCTGGCGCAGCGGCGGCCGCGGCGGCCGCCGTGGCCATGGCGACGAGCGCGAATCGAACTTCCAGGCGCCGACCGAGGCGATCGTGAAGGACGTGCACGTGCCTGAAACCATCACCGTGGCCGAACTGGCGCACAAGATGTCGGTGAAGGCGTCGGAAGTCATCAAGCAGCTGATGAAGCTGGGCCAGATGTGCACCATCAACCAGGTGCTGGACCAGGAAACCGCGATGATCGTGGTCGAGGAAATGGGCCACAAGGCCTTCGCCGCGGCCGAGGACGATCCGGAAGCGATCCTGGCCGACCAGGGCGAGCACACCGAGTTCGAGGCCAAGCCGCGTGCGCCGGTCGTGACCGTCATGGGCCACGTCGACCACGGCAAGACCTCGCTGCTGGACTATATCCGCCGCGCCAAAGTGGCGGCGGGCGAAGCCGGCGGCATTACCCAGCACATCGGCGCCTACCACGTGGACACCCCGCGCGGCATGGTCACCTTCCTGGATACCCCGGGTCACGAGGCGTTCACCGCCATGCGTGCCCGTGGCGCGAAAGCGACCGACATCGTCATCCTGGTGGTGGCGGCGGACGACGGCGTGATGCCGCAGACCAAGGAAGCGATCGCCCACGCGAAGGCCGCCGGCGTGCCGCTGGTCGTCGCGATCAACAAGATCGACAAACAGGGCGCCAACACCGACCGCGTCACCCAGGAACTGGTGGCCGAGGGCGTGGTGCCGGAAGAATACGGCGGCGATTCGCCCTTCGTCCCGGTGTCGGCGAAGATCGGTACGGGTATCGACGACCTGCTGGAGCAAGTGCTGCTGCAGGCCGAGGTGCTGGAACTGAAGGCGCCGAGCGAAGCGCCGGCACGCGGCCTGGTGGTCGAGGCGCGCCTCGACAAGGGCCGCGGTCCTGTGGCAACGATCCTGGTGCAGTCGGGCACCCTGAAGCGCGGCGACGTCGTGCTGGCGGGTTCGTCCTTCGGCCGCGTCCGTGCGATGCTGGACGAAAACGGCAAGGCGATCACCGAAGCCGGTCCGTCCATCCCGGTCGAGATCCAGGGCCTGACCGAAGTGCCGAGCGCCGGCGAGGAAGTCATGGTCATGGCCGACGAGCGCAAGGCGCGCGAGATCGCCCTGTTCCGTCAAGGTAAGTTCCGCGACGTGAAACTGGCGAAGCAGCAGGCCGCCAAGCTGGAGAACATGTTCGACCAGATGGCCGAAGGCGAAGTCAAGAACCTGCCGCTGATCGTCAAGACCGACGTGCAGGGTTCGCAGGAAGCGCTGGTCGGTTCGCTGCAGAAGCTGTCGACCTCGGAAGTGCGGGTCCAGATCGTCCACGCGGCGGTCGGCGGCATCAGCGAGTCGGACGTCAACCTGGCGGTGGCCTCGAAGGCGGTCATCATCGGCTTCAACGCCCGTGCCGATGCACAGGCGCGCAAGCTGGCCGAAGCCAACGGCGTCGACATCCGTTACTACAGCATCATTTACGATGCGATCGACGAGATCAAGACGGCACTGTCGGGCATGCTGGCGCCGGAGAAGCGCGAGACCATCACCGGCCAGGTCGAGATCCGCCAGGTCATCCTGGTGTCGAAGGTCGGCGCGATCGCGGGCTGCCTGGTCACCGATGGCGTGGTCAAGCGTACCTCCTCGGTCCGCCTGCTGCGCAACAACATCGTCGTGTGGACCGGCGAGATCGACTCGCTCAAGCGCTTCAAGGACGACGCGAAGGAAGTCCGCGCCGGTCTCGAGTGCGGCCTGTCGCTGAAGAACTACAACGACATCCAGGTCGGCGACGTCCTGGAAGTGTTCGAAGTCCAGGAAGTGGCGCGTACGCTGTAATTCACGCACTTGGCGTACCATGGGGGCCAGGACGCTTCGCGGCGAATGCCGCGGGGGCCTGGCCCTTGTTTTTAGGTGGCCCGCGGAGCAATCGGAGTCGCACCGCACGGATACCGCCGATATTTCTCAACGTCATTCCCGCCTTCGCGGGGATGACGGGTGAGAACTCGCGTCCCAGCATAACTTGCAAGACCACAAGAACAAACACACAGCAACATCATGGCAAAACACAGCAAAAGCATCCCCTCGCGCGGCCTGCGCGTCGCCGACCAGATCCAGAAGGACCTGTCGGAACTGATCGCCTTCGAACTGAAGGACCCGCGCGTCGGCATGGTCACCCTGAGCGAAGTCCAGCTCACCCCCGACTACGCCCACGCGAAGGTCTACTTCACCCTGCTCAAGGACAGCCCGGAAGAGGTCAAGCAGACCCTGGAAGGCCTGAGCAAGGCCGCCGGCTACCTGCGCAACCAGCTCGGCAAGCGCCTGCACATCCACACCCTGCCGCAGCTGCACTTCGTGCACGATACCTCGACCTCGCGCGGCCTGGCCATGTCGGCGCTGATCGAGAAAGCCAACGCCACCCGCGCGGCGGACTACGACGAAGACGCGGACGCAGAGTGACAGCCCGCCCCGTCAAGAAGCCGCGCGACCTGGTCGACGGCGTCCTCCTGCTCGACAAGCCGGTCGGCCTGTCGTCCAACGACGCCCTGATCAAGGCCAAGCGCGTCCTCAACGCCAAGAAGGCCGGCCACACCGGCACGCTCGACCCCTTCGCCACCGGCCTGCTGCCGCTGTGCTTCGGCGAAGCCACCAAGTTCTCGCAAGACTTGCTGGAAGCGGACAAGACCTATGAAGCGACGGTGCATCTGGGCATCATGACCACGACCGGCGACACCGAAGGCGAGGTCGTCGAGCAGCTGCCGGTCGACGCCACGGTCGAGCAGATCGAGACCGTGCTGGCGCGCTTCCGCGGTCCCATCCTGCAAGTGCCGCCCATGTATTCCGCGCTCAAGCGCGACGGCAAGGCCTTGTACGAATATGCGCGCGAAGGCATCACTCTGGAGCGCGAAGCGCGCCCGGTGACCATCCATGGCCTGGCCCTGGTCGAGTACACCGCGCCTTTCCTCAAGATCCTGGTGACCTGCAGCAAGGGCACCTATGTGCGCGTGCTGGGCGAGGACATCGGCGCCGCGCTCGGCTGCGGCGCCCACCTGAACGCGCTGCGCCGCGTGGAAGTCGGCAACCTGGCCGGCCAGGACATGATCACGCTCGAGGACCTGCTGGCCCATCCGGACCCGCTCTCGCTCCTGAAGCCGGTCGACGCGCTGCTGTCGACCTTCCCGGCGCTCGAGCTCACGCCCGAGCTGGCCAAGCGTTTCCTGCAAGGCCAGCGTTTGGCGCTGGGCAAGGAAGCGGTGACGGTGCCGCCCGAGGAGGGCAGGGTGCGGGTCTACCACGACGGCCGCCTGCTGGGCACCGGCCAGCTGGGCGAATACGCCATCCTGGCCCCGGAACGCTTGATTTCCACTGCCCAGGCCGCATAAGGCAGAGGTCATCAGGCCGTCACACATGGCGGCCATGCTGGCCGGGCGCAGTCTGCGAACTTGAACGAAACGCGCGGATAGACAGCCCGGCAAGCTCTTGAAATTCCACGGTTTTTCCGGCGCTCCATTTAGAAGAGGCTGGATCCGTGCTATACTAGTCGGTTTCAGTAATCGGCAGCACTCGTACACTTCCGTACAACACGCAACTTCTCGAGAACACATGTCAAACACCAAACGCGCGATTCGTAATATCGCAATCATCGCCCACGTTGACCACGGCAAGACCACGCTCGTGGACCAGCTGCTGCGTCAGTCGGGCACCTTCCGTGAAAACCAGGCGGTCGACACCCGCGTGATGGACTCGAACGACCTCGAGAAGGAACGCGGCATTACGATTCTGTCGAAGAACTGCGCGGTCGAGTACGAAGGCACCCACATCAACATCGTCGACACCCCGGGCCACGCCGACTTCGGCGGCGAGGTCGAGCGCGTGCTGTCGATGGTGGACTCGGTGCTGCTGCTGGTCGACGCCCAGGAAGGCCCGATGCCGCAGACCCGCTTCGTGACCCGCAAGGCGCTGGCCCTGGGCCTGAAGCCGATCGTGGTCGTCAACAAGATCGACCGTCCGGGCGCACGCGCCGACTGGGCGATCAACCAGACCTTCGAACTGTTCGACAAGCTGGGCGCCACCGACGAGCAGCTGGACTTCCCGATCGTCTACGCCTCGGGCCTGAACGGCTACGCCGGCATGGACGAGAGCGTGCGTGGCGGCGACATGAAGCCGCTGTTCGACGCCATCCTGAAATACGTGCCGGTGCGTGACGACAACCCGGACGGTCCCCTGCAGATGCAGATCACCTCGCTGGACTACTCGTCCTACGTGGGCAAGATCGGCATCGGCCGCATCAACCGCGGCCGCGTCAAGCCAGGCATGGACGTGCTGGTGGTGAATGGCCAGGACGACAAGAACCCGATCAAGGGCCGCATCAACCAGGTGCTGAACTTCAAGGGCCTGGAGCGCGTGCAGGTCGAAGAAGCCGTCGCCGGCGACATCGTCCTGATCAACGGTATCGAAGACATCGGCATCGGCGTGACCGTGACCGCCGTGGATACCCCGGAAGCGCTGCCGATGCTGACCGTCGACGAGCCGACCCTGACCATGAACTTCATGGTCAACACGTCGCCGCTGGCCGGCCGCGAAGGCAAGTTCGTCACCAGCCGCCAACTGCGTGAGCGTCTCGAGCGCGAGCTCAAGGCCAACGTGGCGCTGCGCGTGCTGCCGACCGACGACGACACCATCTTCGAAGTCTCGGGCCGTGGCGAACTGCACCTGACCATTCTGCTGGAAAACATGCGCCGCGAAGGTTTCGAGCTGGCGGTGTCGCGTCCGCGCGTCGTCTTCAAGGAAATCGACGGCGTCAAGTGCGAGCCGTACGAGAACCTGACGGTCGACGTGGAAGAAGTGAACCAGGGCGGCGTGATGGAAGAACTGGGCCGCCGTCGTGGCGACCTGCAGAACATGGAATCGGACGGCAAGGGCCGCGTCCGCCTCGAGTACCTGATCCCGGCGCGTGGCCTGATCGGCTTCCAGGGCGAGTTCATGACCCTGACCCGCGGTACCGGCCTGATGAGCCACGTGTTCCACGAGTACGCACCGGTCGACAATACCAAGGGCGATCTCGCCGGCCGCCGCAACGGCGTGCTGATCTCGCAGGATGACGGCGCCGCCGTGGCCTACGCGATCTGGAAGCTGCAGGACCGCGGCCGCATGTTCGTCGAGCACAACACTCCGGTGTACGAAGGCATGATCATCGGCATCCACTCGCGCGACAACGACCTGGTCGTCAACCCGATCAAGGGCAAGCAGCTGACCAACGTCCGTTCCTCGGGTACCGACGAGGCCGTGCGCCTGGTGCCGCCGATCCAGATGTCGCTCGAATACGCCGTCGAGTTCATCGAGGACGACGAACTGGTCGAGATCACCCCGAAATCGATCCGCCTGCGCAAGCGCTTCCTGAAAGAGCACGAGCGCAAGAAGGCCAGCCGCGAAGGCGCATAAGCCTCCCCGGCTCGCGAAGCAAAAGGCCCGCTGCATGCAGCGGGCTTTTTCATTTTCAGCCTCTACTTCTCACATCTGTATGCGAACGGTCTGTAAGTTCACGTACATATCTGACTAAATAGTCACTTACTTTCATTTTGTTACAGTTCTTACCAGTTTGCGACTGTTCCAAAAGCAACTAGCTGATATCTTGACCATAACGCGATTTACTGTGAATTGCGCAACAGTTGCAATACTTTTGGAAGGAAATACCATGAACAAGCTGATTATCGCCCTGATCGCCGGTGCCACCGCCATGAGCGCCGCCCAAGCCCAGAACACCCCGGGCAGCGCCTACGTCGGCGCCTCGGCCGTGACCGCCAAGAACCAGACCGTCGATGCGCACAAGGCCGACGCCAAGCTGTTCGCCGGCTATAACTTCGACGAGAAACTGGGCGTGGAAGCCGGCGTGACCAACTTCCACAAGACCGACTTCCAGCGCGCCGGCGTCAACGGCAGCACCGAAGGCTACGGCACCTACGTCGCCGCCAAGTACACCATGCCGGTGAACGAGCAGCTGTCGGCCTACGGCAAGCTGGGCGTCCAGCACAGCGAGCGCAAGCTGAACACCACCGTGGGCAACTTCAAGGACAAGGACAGCGGCGCCTACGCCGGCCTGGGCCTGCAGTACAAGCTGAACCAGAGCACCGCCCTGGTCGCCGAGTACGAGCGCTACGGCAAGGACAAGGATGTGGGCGCCAAGGCCGACGTCTGGTCCGTGGGCGTGAACTACGGCTTCTAAGCGCCGCGCTTCAGCACAGCAGCAATGAAAAAGCTCCCGCCGCTCGTCAGAGCGGGGGAGCTTTTTTGTCGGGGATGCGGATCAGCGCAGGCCGAGCAGGGCTTGCACGCGTTCGCGGTTGACGCCGGTGAGGGCCGAGGTGATGGCCAGCAGCGAAGCGTAGTCGTGGCCGGCGGCGCTGGCGGCGAAGTCGCCGGCGACCATGGCCAGGGCGTCGTCCGGGACCTCCGGCTGGGCGGTGCGCGACATGGCCACCGACAGGGCGGCCGAGGCCGCCTCTTGCGAGCGGCGCACGCGCGCCAGCGCCAGCACCACTTCGCGCAGGCTCTGGCGCAGGGCGTCCGGATTGCCGAGTTCCCAGCCCTGGGGCGCCAGCAAGGGTGCTTCCTCGGCCGTCTCGACGCGGCCGCGGCCGGTCACGGCGATGGCGTCCCTGACCCCGTTCCACTCGGATTCGGCGGTGGCGAACACCAGTTCGCCCTTGTCGTCGAGGCCGGCGCGGACCTTGACCGGCGACAGGGCGCGGTCCAGGCGCCGGGCGATCTCTTCCGGCGTCATGCCCGGCTCGATGCTGGCGGCCAGCTGCGGACCGCCGGCGCTGCCGACCGAGAAGCCCAGGGTTTGCGGGCCGCCGGCCTTCAAGGAGGCGACATCCATGCCCTTGATGCGGAAACGCTTCACGGCCGGCTGGCCGTCGTTGAAGTCGAGGTCGGCATCGATGCCGCCGCCGCCGGCGCTGCGGCGCGCGTCCAGGGTGTTGCCGAGCTGGCGGGCGCGCGCTTCGATCTGGCGGGCCGGATTGCTGCGGCCGGAAAGCTTGGCCGACAGCTCGGACTTGAGCGCTTCCAGCTGGCTGGCCACGCGCTCAAGGTAGTCGAGTGCCTGTTGTGCGCGTGCCACTTCGCTTTGCAGGTTCTGGTTCCAGTCGATGCCGCGCTTGAGCGGCGCCGAGCTGGCCGGGGTGCGGGTGACCGGGCGGCTGTCGGGGTCCGCCGGACGCACCGCGGTGGCGCGGCCGGTCGCGGCGGTGCTCTGGGCGCCGGTGCTGCCGGTGGCGGCGCTGGCATTGTTGGCTGGGGCCAGGTTGCTGGCCGGACGCAGGGTAGCTTCCATGATCAGAGGACGGCGAACAGGGACATCGTACCGATGCGGCTATACGCTTTGTAGGTGGCCTGGAGGGCGGTCGAATAACCGTTCAGTTCGGTCGCGGCCTCGCCCATGTCGAGCTGGCCGATATCGGTCATCGCCATCTTGTTCGACAGGCTGATGTTGGCGTGGTTGGCGTCCAGGTTGGCGATCACGTTTTGTACGCCGCCCATGGTGGCAACCTTGCCCGAGACCAGCCTGAGCGTGGTATCGAAGCCGTTCAGGTTGGCGGTGAGGATGCCGCGGGTGGCGGGATCGTTGGCCGAGGCGCCAGGCATGCCCAAGGCCTCGATGGTCTTGTCGAGCTGGTTCAGCAGCTGCTCCAGGCCCTGCAGGTTCTCGTTCGAACTCTGGGTAATGCCGTTGCCGACCACCACGCTCTGCTCATTGGTGTTGCCCTGGAATACGTAGCGCGAACCGGCCGGCTGGAGGGCGTCGAAGCGCATCGCCGCGGTCTTGGTGGCGGTGCCGGAGAACAGGTAGTTGCCTTCCTGGTCGATGGTGTTGGCGTTGAAGAACAGGCTGTCGCGCAGGCTGGTCAGCGGGCTGATCATGGCCTTCAGGTCGTCCGGGGCGTTGCCGCCGTCCAAGGCCCAGACCAGCAGGTCGCGGCCGCTGATCATCTCGTCGTTCATGTTGCTCAGGTAGCCTTCGGCCTTGGTCAGGCGCAGCTTGAGCGTGTTGATGTTGTCGCGGTATTGCTGGACGGTCGCTTCCTCGCGGTTCAGGCGCGACACGCGCACGCTCGCGACCGGGTCGTCCGAGGGCACGAGGATGCGCTTGCCGGTGGCCATCTGCTGGGTCAGGGTCGAGATGCGCTCCTGGTTCGTCTGGAGCGACTGGTTCATCGTCGATTGGTACTGGGTGGTCGCGATACGCATGGCTTTTCCTTTAACCCATCATCGCCAGGGTGGCGTCGAAGAGCGCATTGGCGACAGAAATCACTTTCATGTTCGCCTGATACATGTTCTGGTACTCCACGAGGTTGACCGCTTCCTCATCCTGGTTCACGCCGCTGGTCGATTGCCAGTCGTCGACCGCCTGGGTGCGCACGGTCGAGGAGGTCTTCAGCGCCGCCTTGTTGAGCTGGCTGTCCACGGCCAGCTTGGCCACGATCTGGGTGTCGGCGTCGCTCAGCAGCATCGTGCCCAGGGTGGGCAGGGTGACCGACTGGTTCCTGATCGCCACCAGCTTCTGCAGGTTACGGGTATCGCCCGGCTGGCCATCGGCGGAAAAGGCCAGCTCTTCGGCCTTGAATCCGGAGACCACCTTCAGCATGTCCGAACCGCTGCCCGGCGTGTAGACCAGCAGCGCGCTGCCGACCGCGCCGTCCGGCTTGAAGCCGGACGCCAGCTGGGCGTTGACGCGGCTGGCGACCTGCTGCGCCAGTTCCGCGGTGTCGGCCTGCAGCTTGAGCAGGGTATTGGTTTCGTACTGCGCCAGGCCGCCCAGCTGGCCGCCCATCTTGGTGGCGTCCAGCCCATAGCTGGTGCCGGCGAACTCGAGGCGGAACTCCTGGGGCGAAGTGGCGGTGGCGGCCGCGCTCAGGCGGCCGTGCATGCTGCCCAGCACCAGCGCCTGGCCGGACTTGAGCGACACGTCGCGGCTGCCGTCGGGGTTGTCCTGCACTTCCAGCGCCATCTTGCCGGCCAGGTCGTCGATAGCCTGGTCGCGGGTATCGATCAGGGCCGAGACCGACGCGCCGGTCGCGCGCGTTTCGGTGATCTGCTGGTTCAGGCGCGCGATGGTGGCGATCTGGGCATTGGCCGAATCGACGATCGCGCCGCGCTGCTGGCGCACCGAGTTGAGCTGGGCGTTGAAGACGTTGTTCAGGCCGTTGAAGCGCTCGGCCATCAGGCCGGCCGAGGTCAGCACCTGCTGGCGCAGCGGGGTCGAGCCCGGGTCGCCGGCGACCGCGTTCAGCGCCTGGAAGAATTTGTCGATACCGGCCGAGATGCTGGCGTCATCGTCGCTCATGACGCTCTCCAGCTGCGTCAGGTAGGGCTGGCTCTGCGAGTACAGGCCCTGTTCCGAGGCCGCGCGCCACATCGCCTGGCTCTTGTAGTTGTCCGAGAAGCGCAGCAGGGAGCTCACCTGCACCCCGCCGCCCGCCGACCGGCCGCTCGCGTCCGGACCGACGGCGGCCAGGAGCGCGCCCTGGCGCGTATAACCCTTGGTCTGCAGGTTGGCGATGTTCTGGCTGCTGGCGGAAATGGCAACCTGGGCGGCGAGCGCGCCAGAGAGTGCGTTATTGATGATCGTCATGGTGCTTTTCGTCCTGGAGGCAGTTAACCATGTAAGGCGACCGTTTCCTGCCGGATATTAAGTGGAGCGGAGCCGAAGTTTTCCGGCCACCTCGCTCAGGCTTTCTTGTTGGGCACCAGCTGGCGCAGGATGGCGTCGGCGATGCCGAAGGCGCGCTGTCCCGCCAGGTGGCCGGCCAGCAGGTCGTCGGCCATGTCCTGCATGTCCTGGTTGACGCGGTCCTTGAACACGCTGTCCTCTCCCGCCATTTCGCGGGTCGAGGAGCGCATCTGCTTGAGCATGTTGGAGACGAAGAAGCGCTCGAACTCGACCGAGGCCTTGGTTGCCTTGGCAACGTAGGCCGGATCGGCCGGCGCTCCGGCGGGCTGGTCGGCTGCCGGAGCGACCGCAGGCTCGTCCTTCGCGTTCAGGGGAATGGGCTGTTGTCCGTCGATGCGCATCAGATCACCACCAGTTCGCCTTCGATCGCGCCTGCCTGGTCCAGGGCTTGCAGGATCGCCATGATGTCGTCGGGCGAGGCGCCCAGGCTGTTGACCACGTCGATGATGGTCTGCAGCTTGGCGCCCGCCGGCCAGCGGAACATCTGGCCCGAGCCCTGGTCGACGGAGAGTTTGGATTCCGGGGTCACGGCGGTCTGGCCGCGCGAGAAGGGGCCCGGCTGGGACACCCGCGCGCTTTCCGAAATGATCACCTTGAGCGAGCCATGGGTGACGGCGGCGGCCTTCACGCGCAGGCCGTCGGCGATGACCACCGTGCCGGTGCGCGAGTTGAACACGACTTTCGGCACCTCGACGCCGGCTTCGATGGGCAGGTTGTTCAGCCTGGCCATGAAGGCCACGCGCTCGGTCGGGTTCTCCGGCGCGATGACTTCCACGCTGGTGCCGTCGGCGGTGGTGGCGATGGGGCCGTATTTCTTGTTGATCGCGTCGACCACGTTGGTGGCGGTCTCGAAATGCGGCTGGCGCAGGCGCAGCATGATCTGCGGACGGGTGGCGAAGTCGGTCGCGATCTCGCGCTCGATCATGGCGCCGTTCGGGATGCGGCCGGTGGTCGGGGTGT
>CAMPHU010000102.1 GCA_946886065.1 uncultured Massilia sp.
TGCTGGACCGCCTGCGCGGCATGCTGCGCGAGCGCGGCTTCTCGCCGAACGAAGTGGAAGCCGTGCTGGCCCAGAACCCGGACCGCGTCGACGACGTGGTGCAGCGCCTCGAAGCCGTGCAGGCCTTTGCCGCCCTGCCGGAAGCCGAATCGCTGGCCGCCGCCAACAAGCGCATCACCAACATCCTCAAGAAGACCGACGCTGCTATCGGCGAGGTCCAGGAAGGACTGCTGCAGGAGCAGGCCGAGAAGAACCTGGCTGCCGCGATCCAGCGCGTGCGCCCGGCCGTGGACGCGGCGTTCGCGAGCGGCGACTTCACCGGCACCCTGAAGACCCTGGCCCAGCTGCGCGACGACGTGGACGCCTTCTTCAACGACGTGATGGTGATGGCCGAAGACCTTGCATTGCGCAACAACCGCCTGGCGCTGCTGTCGCAGCTGCACGGCATGATGAACCGCGTGGCCGACATCTCCAAGCTCGCGGCGTAAGTCAGTAAAAAGGTAGTGTTATGAAGCTCATCATCCTCGACCGGGACGGGGTCATCAACCACGATTCGCCCGACTTCATCAAGTCGCCGGCGGAGTGGATTCCGATCCCCGGTTCGCTGGAAGCGATCGCCCGCCTGAACCAGGCGGGCTACCGGGTCGTGATCGCCTCGAACCAGTCCGGCATCGCGCGCGAACTGTTCGACATCACGACCCTGAACGCGATCCACCAGAAGCTGCACGCCAGCGCCCAGCTGGTGGGCGCCGACATCGACGCCATTTTCTTCTGCCCGCATGCGGCGGTCGACAACTGCGACTGCCGCAAGCCCAAGGCCGGCATGTTCGAGGAGATCGCCAAGCGCTACAAGCTCAGTCTGAAGGGCGTGCCGACGGTCGGCGACTCGCTGCGCGACCTGCAGGCCGGCTTCATCCTGGGCTGCACGCCCTACCTGGTCCTGACCGGCAAGGGCGAGAAGACCAACGTCACCGGCGGCCTGCCGCCGGGCACCCAGGTCTTCCCCGACCTGGCGGCCATGGTCGACGCCCTGCTCAAGTCGCCGCCACAATAACAGCGACACCATAACAAGAATATCGTCCGGAGACCCCTTGCGTAACTTCATCCCGTTCCTGCGTTCCCTGCTCTTCACGATCGTGATGATCGTGGCCACCGTCGTCTGGGCCTGCGTGTGCTTCCTGGCCGCGCCCCTGCCCTACAACAAGCGCTTCTGGGTCACCTCGCGCTGGAACGTCTTCATCATCTGGTGCGCGAAGGTCATTTGCGGCATCCGCTACCAATTCAAGGGCTACGAGAACCTGCCGGACAGTCCGGCGATCATCCTGTCGAAGCACCAGTCGGCCTGGGAGACCATCTTCCTGCTGCCGAACCTGACGCGGCCCCTGGTCTACGTCTTCAAGAAGGAGATCCTCTACATCCCCTTCTTCGGCTGGGGCATGGCGCTGCTGCGCATGATTCCGATCGACCGCTCGCAGGGCAAGAACGCCTTCGCGCAGGTGGTGAGACACGGCCGCCGCCGCCTGGCGGACGGCCAATGGATTATCATGTTCCCGGAAGGGACGCGCATCCCGGTGGGACAGAAAGGCAAGTACAAGAGCGGTGGTACGCGCCTGGCTGTGGAAGCCCAAACCGTGGTTGTGCCGATCGCGCATAATTCGGGCGAATGCTGGCCCAAGAACTCCTTCATCAAGCGCCCCGGCCTGATCACGGTCTCGATTGGCAAGCCGATATCGCCGGAAAACCACACTCCAGACAGCCTGATGCAAGAGGTCGAAAATTGGATAGAATCAGAAATGCGCGTCATTTCGCCCCACGTCTACAAAGGTGGCTAAGCGATATCAGCGCCCAGATCAGGAATTCGAAACCGCAGCACACCATGACCTCTTCCAAGATCGACGGGCACCAGCTGGAACTCTTTGCACAGGAATTCTTCGCGGCGCTCAAGCCGGCCGACAAGCCGGCGCCGCCTAGCCAGCCTCTGTTCAGGGCGCCGCCCGCGCCGCCCCGCGTCATCCTTCCCTCGCCTCCCGTAGGCCCCTCCGATCCTCCCCTCAAGCGCATCGTGCTTGGCCACCATACGGTGGACTATGCGCTGCGCCGTTCGTCGCGGCGTTCGATCGGCTTCATGATCGACGACGACGGCCTGCGCGTGACCGCGCCGCGCCGGGTGACCCAGACCGACATCGACAACGCGATCCGCGCCAAGCAGCGCTGGATCGTCACCAAGCTGCTGGAACGGGGCGAGCGCCGCGAACAGCGCCAGCAGCGCCCGCCCATCGAATGGAAGGACGGCGCGCGCCTGCCTTACCTCGGCGGCGAGATCACCCTGCGGCTGGAGGAGGCGCCGCGCAGCCACTGCCAGTACGATGCGGCCAGCCGCGAGCTGTGGATCGGGGTGGTGCCGGGGCTGTCGGAGTGGCAGCTGAAGGAGCGCATCAAGCTGTGGTTCCAGGCGGAGGCCAAGCGCCTGTTCAAGGAGCGGCTCGATCATTACGCGCCGCTGCTGGGGGTGGCTTATAGTGCGTTTGCGCTGTCGTCGGCGGGTTCGCGCTGGGGTTCGTGCACGGTGCAGGGGGCGATCCGGCTGAACTGGCGGCTGGTTCACTATCCGCTGGCGCTGGTCGACTATGTCGTGGCGCACGAGCTGGCCCATTTGCGCGAGATGAACCACAGCCCGGCGTTCTGGGCGGCGGTGGGGGAGATTTATCCGGATTACGACGGGGCGCGGCTGGCGTTAAGGAAGCAGTCGCATGAGATGCCGGTGTTGTTTGCCGATTGATGCGGTTTTGGCTGCTCGACGAAACTTGGGTCCCCGCCTTCGCGGGGACCCAAGTTTGCCAGCGCAGCCGATCAGCTAGCGTTCACCGCACACTGAGCTCATGCCGCGCCGCCGCCAGCTTGCGCATCACCGCCTCCTGCGCCTCCGACAGGCAACGATACGGAATCGGCAAGGTTCCCCGCTTCAGCACCATCATGAACCCGCGCGAATAGGTCCGCACCGCGCTGACGTCGTCCCATTCGATCAGGGTCACGCCCCCGCTGGCGCGCACGATGCCGTGTTCGTCGATGGTGAATTCATAGGTGCGCCGCCCGCGCCCGAGCATGACGAAGTTGAGCGCCGCGCTCAGGGTGCTTTTCAGGCGCAGGAACAGGCTGGCCGGCCAGCGGATGCGCCGGCGGCGGATCAGGAAGCCGCCGTGCTGCCACATGAAGCTGGTGTACTCGCCCAGCGTGTAGCGCACGAAGAAATGCAGCTCGCCCAGCGGGAACGCCCCCGCCACCAGCGGCGGAACCGAGTGCTTGTCCGGCCCAGCAGTCACATTCGTCTCCTTCGGCTCGTCCGCCTGCTGTTGCATCTGCTCCTGCACGAACGCGGCGACGGGCTTGCCACTGCTGACCGGTCTCGGGTGTTTAATTGACAACATGGCCATCCCCTTTTGTTTTAACCGAGCTCAGTTCGGAATGGTAACAAAACCTATCCGATAATCTGTCGCAGGAGTTCAACAGTGCGCAGGGTCGCCCCGCGGTGCCTGCCGGCGAACGCCAATGCGGCCGCCCCCATCTCCCGGCGCGCGTCCTCGTCGCACAGCAGGCGCGCCGCCCCCGCCGCCAGGGCCGCGGCGCCCGGCACGCGCAAGGCGCCGCCGCTGGCCACCGCGTCTTCCGTGGCGTCGGCGAAGTTGAAGGTGTGCTCGCCCACCAGCACCGGCTTGCCCAGCGCACAGGCCTCGATCAGGTTCTGGCCGCCCAGCGGCAGCAGGCTGCCGCCGATGTAGGCGCAGTCGCAGGCCGCGTAATAGGCGAACATCTCGCCCATCGAGTCGCCCAGCAGCACGTCGGCATCACCCACGCCCTGCTCGAGCCGGGAACGGCGCACCAGACGCAGTCCCTGCGCTTCCACCAGCTTCGCCACCTCGTCGAAACGCTGGGGATGGCGCGGCACGATCAGCAGGAGGGCGTCCCGGGGCTTGCCGGCATGGCGCGTCCAGGCGTCCAGGATCAGGGTTTCCTCGCCCTCGCGCGTGCTGGCGCACAGGAAAACCGGCCGCCGGCCGATCTGCCCGCGCAGCCAGGCGCCCTTTTCCAGCGCCGCGGCCGGGGGCACCACGTCGAACTTGATGCTGCCCGTAACCGCCACTTGCGGCGCGCCGAGCGAGGCAATGCGCTGCGCATCCGCCTCGGTCTGGGCCGCCACCAGGGTGATGGCGCGGGCCGCATCCGTCATCAAGGGTCCCATCTTTTGCCCACGCCGCAGCGAGCGCTCGGACAGGCGCGCGTTGGCCAGCACCACCGGCACGCCCGCCTGGGCGCAGCCGTGGATCAGGTTGGGCCAGACTTCGGTCTCCATCAGGATGCAGGCGCGCGGCTGGTGGCGGCGCAGGAAGCGCGCCACCATGGCACCCAGGTCGTAAGGCAGGTAGGACTGGACCACGCGCTCGCCGTGGTGGCCGAACAGCGATCGGCCGGTAGCGCGGCCGGTCGGCGTCATGTGGGTGAGCAGGATACGGCAATCGGGATACCCGGCCAGCAAGGCCTCGATCAGCGGTTCGGCCGCCCGGGTCTCGCCGACCGAGACCGCGTGCACCATGATCGTCATGCGCCCGCCAGGCGCTCCCTCGGCCAGGCCGAGGCGCTCGCCCCAGTGCTCGCGGTAGCCGGGCTCCTTGCGCCCGCGCCACCACAGCCGGCCCAGTACGGCCGGCAGGGCCAGCCACCACAGCGCCGAATACAGCGGCCGCTTCATGCCCGGCCCAGCAAGCGGCGCGCGGCGGCAATCACTTCATCGCTCGACGGCGGCGCGCCCAGGTCGCCCAGGTTGACGATGCGCTCGGACCAGTTGCCCTCGGTCTTCCACTTCGGCGAGTCGCAGTAGATCTCGACCGTCGGCCGCACGAAGGCGGCGGCGATGTGGGTCAGGCCCGTGTCCACGCCGACGGCCAGCGCCGCGTGCTGGGCAAGCTTCACCGCATCCATCATCGACAGTTTCGGCAGCACGCGTGCGTTCGGGATGCGGGCGGCCAGCGCCTGCGCATCCTTCAGCTCCTGCTCGGAGCCCCAGGGCAGCAGCACCGGCATCGGCGCCAGGGCGTGGCCCAGGGCGACCCAGTTCGCGTCCGCCCACTTCTTGGCGGCGCGCGCGGTGCCGTGGAAGAACACGGCGTAGTCTTCAGCAGGCAGGAAAGCCGGGCGCTGCGCCGCTTGCGGAGCCGGCAGGCCGAAGTCCGGCGCCGTGTCGACCGCGTAGCCGAGGGCCGCGCCGGCCACCATGCGGCCGCGCGCCACCGCGTGGGTGCGCGGGTCGAGCGGAATGCTGTCGGTGTGGAAGATGCGCGAGATGCCTTCGTAGCCCGAGCCTTCGCTGCCGTTGGCCAGGCCGACCTTCTTGCCGCCCTTGCGCATGCGCGCCGCTCCCATGATCACGCCGGTCTTGAGCAGGCCCTGGGTGTCGAACACATAGTCGTACTCCTCCTCGCGCAGGGTGCGGAAGAAGGCCTTGATCTCGGCCCGCGTTTCCGGCTTGCCCAGGCCCTTGCGCCACCGGCGCAGCGCCCAGGGGATGATCTTGCGCACGTGCGGGTTGAGGCGGACCAGGCTGACATAGCCCTCCTCCACCACCCAGTCGATGGCGGCGTCCGGATGGCGGCGCAGGAGGTCGGCCACCATCGGCAGGTTGTGCAGTACGTCGCCCAGGGACGACACGCGCACCAGCAGGATCTTCAAACGTGGTTCCTCAGAACGGCAGGTGGGCGTCCGGCTTGGCGGCCAGGATCACGCGCTTGAAATCGGCCTGGATGCGTTCCAGGGCTTGCGGCGTCTCCGCTTCGAAGCGCAGCACCACGACCGGCGTCGTGTTGGAGGAACGCGCCAGGCCGAATCCGTCCGCGTACTCGACGCGCAGGCCGTCGATGTCGTTGACGCGCTCCGAACCCGGGAAGCTCGCCTGCTTGCGCAGGGTGTCGATGAGGGCGAAGTTCTCGCCTTCCTGCAGGTGCAGGTGCAGTTCCGGGGTGCTGCTGGCGATCGGCAGGCCGTTCAGCAGCTTCGAGGGATCGCTTTCGCGGGTCAGGATCTCGAGCATGCGCGCGCCCGCGTACAGGCCGTCGTCGAAGCCGTACCAGCGGTCCTTGAAGAAGATATGGCCGCTCATCTCGCCGCCCAGCGGGGCGCCGGTTTCCTTCAGCTTGGCCTTGACCAGCGAGTGGCCGGTCTTCCACATCAGCGCGCGGCCGCCGTGCTGCTCGATCCAGGGGGCGAGGTGGCGCGTGCACTTGACGTCGTAGAGAATCTCGGCGCCCGGGTTGCGCGACAGGACCTCGGCCGCGAACAGCATCATCTGGCGGTCGGGGAAGATGATCTGGCCGTCCTTGGTGACGATGCCGAGGCGGTCGCCGTCGCCGTCGAACGCCAGGCCCAGCTCGGCGTCGGTCTCTTGCAAGGCGCGGATCAGGTCCTGCAGGTTTTCCGGGTGCGCCGGGTCCGGGTGGTGGTTCGGGAAATGGCCGTCCACTTCGCAGAACAGTTCGATGACCTCGGCGCCCATGCGGCGGAACAGTTCCGGCGCGAAGGCGCCGGCCACGCCGTTGCCGCAGTCGACCGCGATCTTGATCGGGCGCGCCAGCTTGACGTCGCCGACGATGCGCTCGATGTAGGCCGCGCGGATGTCGTGCGTGCCGTAAGCGCCGCGCTGTCCGGCGATTTTTCCGTCGTAGGCGGCGATGCTGTCATGCAGGGCCAGGATGGCGTCGCCGTAGATCGCTTCGCCGGCCAGGACCATCTTGAAGCCGTTGTAGTCGGGCGGGTTGTGGCTGCCGGTGACCATGATGCCCGAGCGGGTATCGAGGACATTGGTGCCGAAGTAGACCATCGGGGTGGCGACCACGCCCAGGTCGATCACATCCACGCCGGCGTCGCGCAGGCCTTCGGCCAGGGCCGCGGCCAGTTCCGGGCCCGACAGGCGGCCGTCGCGGCCGATCACGACCTTGCGCTCTCCCTTGGCCAGGGCGGCGGCGCCGAAGGCGCGGCCGATATGGCGCGCGATGCCGGCGTCCAGCGTCTTGCCGATGACGCCACGGATGTCATAGGCCTTGAAGATCGTTTTGGAGAGTGCGAGCATTTTCTTCCTTGGAGTACGGGGCGGAGCGTGCAGCTGCCGGTGTTGGAGGAATGGCAAAACGACCGCTATTGTAACGGCAAGCGCGGGAGCGTGGTGCGCGCGCCGTGCACTCCTGAAGCACGAAAGCGGTGTGTCAATAAACATGGGTTCCGGCCTTCGCCGGAACCCATGTTTATTGGCACACCACTAAATTACATAGTCGCCGCGCCCAAAAGAAAACCGCCGGCTTCCGCCGGCGATTTCAATCAAACACGCAGCTTGTCGAGCGACTGGCCGCCTTCAACCCATTCCTTGACCCATTTAGGCTGACGGCCGCGGCCAGTCCATTGCTGCGATGCGTTGTCAGGGTGGCGATAACGCACGGCGACGGTATTGCCCTTGCTGCTGCCGCGGCCGCCGCTGGCGATCAGGTCTTTCAGCGGAACGCCGACGCTTTGCGCGATGGCCAGGATCTGCTCGCGTGCCTTTTGGACTTCCTGCACTTCACGCTTCTTCATCTCCTGCTTGATTTGCTCCTGCAGGTTGCGCAAATCGCCAACCGACATATTCGACAGATCCATCATCGTTCCCTCGTTCGTTAGATTGAAAATAACCGCGGTGAAATCTCACCAAATGTCGCAATATACTAACATCCATAGCTGAATACTAGTCCCTCTTGTGAAAAAAAAGCCAGCGTGGGGACTTAAATCGAACAATACGTGCGTACAACCAGACGTAACTGATTATAAACAACAAGCAGAACACCATCAGCATAACCGTATTTGCCCAGAACAGGGTTGCCGGCATCACGGCCATCAGTGAAAAAAGCCATAAATAAGGCGAAGTACGTGCATTGCGTTTCATCAGTGCCCGTGCTTCCTTTCTTCCCACGGTCCAGCGCACGATACGCCGGAATATCAGGCTGTGCAGGTGTATCCCGTCCGGCATGGCAGGCGACTTCCCTCGCACGAACATCCTGCGATAGGCCGAGAACAGGGTTTCAAAAGCAGGATAAATCAGCAGCAATGCTGCATACCAGGTGGATACCTCGGGATTACGCATCACCAGCAGCAAGCTCAACTCTCCGAGCAGGAAACCGATGAAGTAGGCCCCGCCGTCGCCAAGGAAAATCAGTCCCACCGGATAATTCCAGATCAGGAAACCCGCGGCTGAGCCTGCTACGATCAGGGCCGCCACCAGCACGAACATATCCCCTATTTGGAATGCCACATATGCGAGCGACATGAGCATGCAAATGCTCACCATGCTAGCCAGTCCATTAAACCCGTCAATAATATTGACGGCGTTCGCAATCCCCGCCACCGCGATCACCGTCGCCGGCAAAACGATCCATGCCGACTCGAACCTGAGAGGCCCCCAAGGGAGATCGAGCCGCTCCAGGCGGGCGTCGAGCAGCCAATAAGCAAGCAGCGCGGCCAGCATTGTCAGCCACAGCCTGCGTGATGGCGCCACCTTACCCGTATAGTCTTCCGCAATGCCGCCGGATAGGGCAATTGCCCCGCAGGCGATCAAGGCGCTCAGCCACGGCGCAAGGGCCGGTTCGCGCGCAATGGAAAAAATGGAAGTGAGTACTACGGCAAGAAAGATCGGGATGCCGCCAATGCGCGTCACCGCGTGGACATGGAATTTCTGAGCACCGTCGAGATCGCTATCGAGCGCCATCCCCTTCATATTGGCGAGTTTAATCACCCCCAGGGTCAGCAACGCGCAGGTCAGGAAACCGACGAAAAAGGAGAACATTGATTGTTTTCTGCTGCAATCGCGCGTGGATAACTTCCGTAGGCGAAATTCGAACAGCCACGGCACCCTTGCCAAAGAGAAATCCAGATCATTGCACCCAGATTGGCGGAACTATTTCGATTGCATCGGGTGCATTTTCATGCGGCTGAAATGCGTCGAACACGAAGCGCTTTACAATTGCTCTGATTTAAATATCGTTCTTATTTTAATATCGTTCTAATTTTAATATCATCACGATTTCAGGAAAGCCTTGATTGCTAGCGCATGCATAGCGCCAGCGCATCGCGCCAGTCGGGAAGCCGGCAGAAACGGTGGGTCAGCTTGGCGCAGTTCAGGCGCGAATTGGGCGGACGCCGGGCAGCTGTCGGATACTCCCCGGAAGCGATCGGCACCACGCGGCAGGCTTGCCCGCTTTCTTCCATGATCGCCCGGGCAAATCCGGCCCAGCTGGTTTCGCCCTGGGCGCTCAGGTGATAGGTGCCGCGGTTGTCGCGCCACCATTTGGGACCGCCCGCCTGGGCCTGGACCAGGATATGGGCCGCGGTCTGCGCCACGGTGCGGCTCCAGGTCGGTGCGCCGACCTGGTCGTCCACCACGCGCACTTCCTGGCGCTCGGCCGCCAGGCGCAGCATCGTGCGCAGGAAATTGTTCCCGCGCAGGCCGTACACCCAGCTGGTGCGCAGGATCAGGTAAGGCGCGCCGGACGAGACGATGGCCTGCTCTCCCAGCAGCTTGGTCTCGCCGTACACATTGAGCGGCCCGGTGCGGTCGCCCTCGGTGTAGGGCGCGTCCTTGTCGCCGCTGAACACGTAATCGGTCGAGAAATGGACCAGGGCCGCGCCCACTTCGCGCGCCTGCAGGGCCATCACGCCGGGCGCCTGGGCATTCACGCGCAGGGCCAGCTCGGGCTCGCTCTCCGCGCGGTCCACGGCCGTATAGGCGGCCGCGTTGACGATCAGCTCGGGCTGGACGCTGCGCACCGCGTCGCGCACCTGGTCGAGGTCGGCCAGGTCCAGCCGCTTGCGGTCGCAGGCGACGATCTCGCCCAGCCCCTGCAGGCAGCGCAGCAGCTCGTAGCCGACCTGTCCGTCGGCGCCGGTGAGCAGGATCTTCACCGGAACACCTCGGCTTCGGCGAAAGGCGTGCCCACGCGGTCCTTGGCGGACAGGATGGGTTCCCCCGCCAGGGGCCAGGCGATGCCCAGCCGGGCATCGTTCCACAGCAGGGTGCGCTCGTGCGCGGGCGACCAGTATTCGGTGGTCTTGTACAGGCACTCGGCTTCCTCGCTCAGGGTGAGGAAGCCGTGCGCGCAGCCCGGCGGCACCCAGAGCTGGCGCCGGTTGTCGGCGGAGAGCACGGTGCCGATCCAGCGGCCGAAGCTGGGCGAGGCGGCGCGCAGGTCGACCACCACGTCGAACACGGTTCCGGCGACCACGCGCACCAGCTTACCCTGCGGCACCTCGACCTGGTAATGCAGGCCGCGCAGCACATTGCGGTGCGACCTGGAATGGTTGTCCTGCACGAACTCCGGCTCGAAGCCGCTGGCCTCGCGGAAGCGGCGCGCGTTGTAGCTCTCGAAAAAGAAACCTCGCTCGTCCGCGAATACCTGCGGTTCGAGCAGCAGCACGCCCTCGATGGCGGTCGGGGTGCACTTCATGGCAAACCTCTCATCGCGGCACTTTGTCGCCCAGCACGCGCAGCAGGTACTGGCCATAGCCGCTCTTCTTGAGCGGCCCGGCCAGCCGTTCGAGGGCCGCCGCATCGATATAGCCGCGCCGGTACGCCACCTCTTCCGGCACGCCGATCTTCAGGCCCTGGCGGTGTTCGATGGTGGCGATGAACTGCGAGGCGTCGAGCAGCGAATCGCAGGTACCGGTGTCGAGCCAGGCAAAGCCGCGGCCCAGCAGCGCAACCTTCAGCTGGCCGGCATCGAGGTAGGCGCGGTTCACATCGGTGATCTCCAGCTCGCCGCGGCTGGACGGCTGCAGCGAGGCGGCGATATCGCACACGGCGCTGTCGTAGAAATACAGCCCGGTCACGGCGTAGTTCGACTTGGGTTGGGCCGGCTTTTCCTCGATCGAGAGCGCCCGGTAGCCCGCATCGAACTCCACCACGCCATAGCGCTCCGGATCGAGCACGTGATAGGCGAACACGGTGGCGCCCTGTTCGCGGTTGGTGGCGGCAGCCAGGGATTGCTCCAGGCCATTTCCGTAATACAGGTTGTCACCCAGGATCAGGGCCGAAGGCTCGCCGTTCACGAAGCGGCGGCCGATCAGGTAGGCCTGGGCCAGGCCTTCGGGCGAGGGCTGCTCGGCATAGCTGAGATTCAGGCCCCACTGGCTGCCGTCGCCCAGCAGCTGCTGGAAGCGCGGCAGGTCTTGCGGGGTGGAGATGATCAGGATGTCCTGGATTCCCGCCAGCATCAAGGTGGTGATCGGGTAATAGATCATCGGCTTGTCGTAGACCGGCAGCAGCTGCTTGGACACCGCCACCGTCATCGGAAACAGGCGGGTGCCCGATCCGCCCGCCAGGATGATCCCGCGGCGCTTGATCCTTGCCATGGGTGTCCTTGTCATGATGCCTCCCCTCGCTTGCCGTAGTTGCGTTCGACCCACTCCAGGTAGGCGCCGCTCTGGACGTGGCCGACCCAGTCCTGGTGCGCCAGGTACCAGCGCACGGTGTCTTCCAGGCCGGCGGCGAAGCTGTGCGCCGGACGCCAGCCCAGCTCGCGCTCGATCTTGCGCGCGTCGATGGCATAGCGCCGGTCGTGTCCGGGGCGGTCCGTCACGAAGGTGATCTGCGTGCGCCGGCTGCCGGCGGCGGGCGCCAGCCGGTCGAGGATGTCGCAGATGGCGCCAACCACGTCGAGATTGGCCATCTCGCTCGATCCGCCCACGTTGTACACCTCGCCCGGGCGCCCCGCCTCCAGCACGCGCCTGATCGCCGCGCAGTGGTCGCCCACATACAGCCAGTCGCGCACCTGCCGGCCATCGCCGTACACCGGCAAGGGCTTGCCCGCGAGGGCGTTGGCGATCATCAGCGGAATCAGCTTTTCGGGGAACTGGAAGGGACCGTAGTTGTTCGAGCAGTTCGTGGTCAGGGTCGGCAGGCCGTAGGTGTGGTGCCAGGCGCGCACCAGGTGGTCCGATGCCGCCTTGGACGCCGCATAGGGGCTGTTGGGCGCATAGGGCGTGGTTTCGCTGAACGGCGGATCCTGGGGCGCGAGGGTGCCGTAGACCTCGTCGGTGGACACATGCAGGAAGCGGAAGGCGGCGCGTTCGCCGGCGTCGAGCGTTGCCAGGTGGGCGCGCGCGGCCTCCAGCAAGCTGTAGGTGCCCTGCACATTGGTCTGCACGAACTGGCCCGGCGCATGGATCGAGCGGTCGACATGGCTCTCCGCCGCGAAATGGAGGATGGCGCGCGGGCGATGCCGGCGCAGCAGCGCCGCCACCAGCTCGCCGTCGGCGATGTCGCCGCGCACGAAGACGTGGCGCGGGTCGTCCTGCAGGTTCGCCAGGTTTTCCAGGTTGCCTGCATAAGTCAGCTTGTCCAGGTTCAGGACCGGCTCGTCCGATTGGGCCAGCCAGTCGAGGACAAAATTTGCCCCGATAAAACCCGCACCGCCAGTGACTAAAATCATTTAGTATCCGCCAAAGCAATAAGTTTACCGGCAATTCTACGTGAACTCGCCCCCAACCATCGACTAGCGGCGGGACCTGGCGCTCCGGTCCTGGACAAGAACATGAAAACCTATGCCATTGGCGACCTGCAGGGCTGCGCGCACGAAGCCCAGCTCCTGCTCGAGCACATCCGCGAAGACGCACAGGGCGACGCGCGCATCCTGTTCGTGGGCGACCTGATCAACCGCGGCCCCGATTCCCTCACCGCGCTGCGCCGCATGAAGGCGCTGTCCGAATCCAGCGGCGGGCGGGTCGAGGCCCTGCTGGGCAACCACGACCTGCACCTGATCGCGGTGGCGGTGGGCGCGCAGCGCGTGAGCCGCTCCGACACCCTGGACGCCATCCTCGACGCCCCGGACCGGGACGAGCTGATCGACTGGCTGCGGCGCCGCCCGCTGGCGATGTTCGTCGACGCCCACCTGCTGGTGCATGCCGGCGTGGCGCCGCAGTGGGACGCCGCGCAGACCATGGCGCTGGCGGGCGAAGTCGAAGCCGTGCTGCGCGGCGAGGGCTGGATCGACTTCCTGCGCGAGATGTACGGGAACGAGCCGAACCGCTGGGACGACAGCCTGAGCGGCATGGCGCGCCTGCGCTGCATCGTCAATGCGCTCACCCGCATGCGCCTGTGCGAGCCGGACGGCAGCATGGACTTCAAGCACAAGGAGAGCGAGAACGGGCCGGAAGGCTCGGGGCTGGTGCCGTGGTTCGACCTGCCGGAACGCAGGACCCAGAACGTGACGGTGGTGTTCGGGCACTGGTCGGCGCTGGGGCTGGTGCTCAGGCCGAACCTGGTGGGGCTGGACAGCGGCTGCGTGTGGGGCGGGAAGCTCACCGCGGTGTGCCTGGATAACCGCGCGCTGCTGCAGGTGGATTGCCCCGAGTACCGCGAGCACAGCGGGAAGAAATAACGGGCTTACTTAGTTAGCCTCAAAACCGTCTCCCCGGGACTCGGCGTGCATTAAGCCCGCAGTGATGGCATCCTGCGCGGCCTGCGCCAGCTCGCGCCGGTGTGCGCCTGCGCTGCTCAGCGGCGCCAGACAGGTCAGGCGCGCCCGGATCGGCGGACCTTCCAGCACCTTGAACATGCTGTCCACGAAGGTCGTGTCGTCCACGTAATCGACCGAAGGGTGAAACGCGCCCTCCCCGTCCACATAGGCCAGCGCATACGGCTGCACCGCCACCTTCGCATCGATGGCCGCCTCGAACAGGTTGGCGTGGAAGGGCAGCACTTCCCCCTGCCGCGACGTGGTCCCTTCCGGGAAGAAGGCCACCCGCTGTCCCTTGTGCAGCACCTCGACCAGTCCCTTGAAGATGTGGCGCAGCTCGCGCCGGTTGCCGCGCGCGATGAACACCGTGCCGGCGGCGGCCGCCAGCCAACCCAGCACCGGCCAGGCGCGGATCTCGGCCTTGGCCACGAAGCGGCAGGGATGCAGCGCGTTGATCACGAAGATGTCCAGCCAGGACACGTGATTGGCCACGATCAGGGCGTGTTCCAGCACCGCCGCGCCGGGCGCCTGCTCGACCTCGATGCGGCATAGTCTCAGGAGGCGGCGCGACCACGAACGGGTCAGGCGCTCGCGCAGGCCGGTCGACGCCAGCGGGAATACCAGCGCGGACGTGGCAAGGCCTTCGAGCAGGTGGACGACGACGCGCGCAAGGCGCCAGGCAAGGCGGATATTCAAGACGGGAGACGATGGAAAAGGCCGCGCGGATGCTTGATCCGCGCGGCCGTGGACGGATCAGCGCTGGAAAGCGACCTGTCCGCGCACGATGGTGGTCTTGACCTGGCCAGCCAGTTCATAACCGAGGAAAGGCGTGTGCTTGCCCTGGCTCGCCAGCGCCGAGCGCTCGACCTTCCAGCGCACATCCGGGTCGAACAGCACCACGTCGGCCGAGGCGCCCACCGACAGCGTGCCGGCCGGCAGCCCGGCGATGCGCGCCGCCTCGTGGGTGACCTTGGCCACCGCACGCGCCAGCCCGTCGGCGCCGCGCTGCCCCTCCGCCCACTTGAGCATCAGTGCCAGCAGCAGTTCCAGGCCGGTGGCGCCTGGCGAGGCTTCGCCGAAGGGCAGCAGCTTCTCGTCGTCGTCGACCGGGGTGTGGTCCGAGCACACCGCGTCCACGGTGCCGTCCAGCAGGCCGGCGCAAATCGCGTCGCGGTCGCGCTGGGCGCGCAGCGGCGGGGTGAAGCGGGCGTTGGAATCGAAGAAGCCGATATCGGCGTCGGTCATGTGCAGGTGGTGCACGCCGACGTCGCAGGTGACCGGCAGGCCTTCCTTCTTGGCGGCCTTGATCAGCTCCAGGCTGGCGGCGGCCGAGATGCGGCACAGGTGCACGCGGGCGCCGGTGGAACGCATCAGCTCGAAGATGGTGTGCAGGGCGATGGTCTCGGACATCACCGGCACGCCCGACAGGCCCAGGCGCGAGGCCAGCGGGCCGCTGTGGGCCACGCCGCCGCGGCCGATGTGCGGATCCTGGGGACGCAGCCACACGGTGTAGCCGAAGGTCTTGGCGTACTGCATGGCGCGCAGCAGGACGGTGGTGTCGAGGATCGGCTCCTCGGCCTGGGCGAAACCGATGCAGCCGGCTTCGGTCAGCTCGGCCATCTCGGTCAGGGCCTTGCCCTTCAGGCCGACGGTCAGCGCGCCCAGCGGGTGCACGTGGGCCTGGTTCAGGATGCGCGCGCGGTGCTTGAGCATCTCCACCAGGCCCGGTTCGTCCAGCACCGGATCGGTGTCCGGCGGGCACACCAGGGTGGTCACGCCGCCCTGCATCGCCGCCTGCATTTCCGATTCCAGGGTGGCCTTGTATTCGTAGCCCGGCTCGCGCAGGCGGGCCGACAGGTCGACCAGGCCGGGCGCGACCACCAGGCCGCTGGCGTCGATGGTGTGATCGGCCGTGAAGCCGGCGGGGGCCGTGCCGACGCCGGCGATCTTGCCGTCCGCAATGAAGAGATCCGAGATGGCGTCGATGCCGTTTGCCGGGTCGACCAGGCGCCCGTTCTTGATATGGTGTTTCATCCGTGGGTTCCTGCCAAAATGCTCATGACTGCCATGCGTACCGCGATGCCGAAGGTGACCTGCGGGAGGATCACCGCCTGGCTGCCGTCGGCCACCGCCGAATCGATCTCCACGCCGCGGTTCATCGGGCCCGGGTGCATCACGATGGCGTCCGGCTTGGCCAGGGCCAGGCGTTCCGGCGTCAGGCCGTAGCTCTTGAAGTATTCCTGCGCCGACGGCAGCAGCGCGCCGCTCA
>CAMPHU010000103.1 GCA_946886065.1 uncultured Massilia sp.
GCAGCACGACCAAACCGGTGGAAGAGGGCATGCACACCGTGACGGCGCACCTGGTGTGCGCGGGCGCGGCCGACGCCATTGCCTTTTATGTGCGCGCCTTCGGCGCCGAGGAAGTGATGCGCCTGCCCGATCCGGAGGGCAAGCTGGCGCACGCGGCGCTGCGCATCGGCGACTCGATGGTGATGCTGATGGACGAATATCCGAACTGGGATGCGCGCGGTCCCAAGGCGCTGGGCGGCACCTCGGTGACCCTGCACCTGTCGGTGTCCGACGTCGACAGTGCATTCAAGCGCGCGATCGAGGCCGGCGCCGTCTCGCGCATGGAGCCGGCCGACATGTTCTGGGGCGACCGCTACGGCGTGGTCGAGGATCCCTTCGGGCACCGCTGGTCGATGGCGACCCACATCCGCGACGTTCCGCCCGAGGAAATGCAGGAGGCGATGCGGCAGCAGAATTGCCCGGACGCCTGAGCCGGGCCCGACAGGGCGCCTACGGGCGGGCTATCATGGCGGCCTTTCCCTACCAGAGAGGCTGTCCATGAACGCGAATTCCCATCCCAGGCTTGACCAGGTGCTGCGTATTGCCGCGTTTGACGACGCCGGTCAGGGCGGCAACCCGGCCGGCGTCTGGATCGGTGAGACGCTGCCGCCGGCTGCCGAGATGCAAGCCCTGGCCCATGCGCTGGGCTTCTCCGAAACCGCCTTCGCTACGCGCGAAGGCGAGGGCTGGCGCGTGCGCTATTTTTCGCCCGAATCCGAAGTGCCTTTCTGCGGCCACGCCACCATCGCCCTTGGCGCGGCCCTGGCGCGCCGGTTCGGCGACGGACGCTTCGCGCTGCAACTGAACGCGGCGGCGATCACGGTCGAAGGGCGGAGCGAGAGCGGGGACGCGTGCCCGGGCGAGCCCGGCACCGTGGGCGGGCGCATGTTCGCGGCGCTGCAGTCGCCGCCCACGCATTCGCGTCCCGCGCCCCAGGCGCTGGTGGACCAGGCCCTGGCCCTGTTCGGCTACACCCGGGCCGATCTCGACCCGCGCATTCCTCCCGCGCTGGCGCATGGCGGGGCCGATCACCTGGTGCTGGCCCTGGCCAGCCGTGCGCGCCTGGCCGCCATGGCCTACGCGCTGCAAGCCGGCCGCGCCTTCATGCTGGAGCACGGCCTGGTGACCGTGGTGCTCGCCTGGGCCGCCAGCGCGCAGCTGTTCCACACGCGCAATCCCTTCGCCTCCGGCGGGGTCTATGAGGACGCCGCGACCGGCGCCGGCACGGCTGCGCTGGCCGGCTACCTGCGCGACCTGGGCTGGCCGCACGGCGGGTACATCGATGTCCTCCAGGGCGAGGACATGGGCATGCGTTCGCGCCTGCGCGCCGAATTCGGCCCGGAGCCGGGCGGCTCGATCCGCGTCTCGGGTTCCGCACGAATGATGTAGCTATGTGAAGTGGCGCACAGAAGTTTTACGTTAAATCAAATAGGGGGATAAAAGCACGCCTGCTCAGCAGTTAGATTTATTGGTGGCGGATTGATAATTTGAACCAGACAATTTTTGTTTCATTTAATCAATTAGGAGCGCCGTCATGGAGCTGTTCCCTGCAGCTGTGTTTAACCCACCAAAAGCATCCCGTGCACGCACCGCCCGCGAAGCGGCGGCCGGCCGCGCGATCGAGCGGCTGCCGTTCACTGTGCGCCGGGTCGAGACCGAGACGGACCTGCTCAAGGCGGTGCAGATCCGCCACGCCGCCTATGCGCGCCACGTGCCGGAATTCGCCCGCACCCTGGCCCAGCCGGAAGCGGCCGACTACGACGACGACACCATCGTGCTGCTGGCCGAGTCCAAGCTCGACGGCACGGCGATCGGCAGCACCCGCATCCGCACCAACCTCTACCGCCCGCTGGGCGTGGAGGAATCGATCGTCCTGCCGGACTGGCTGCAGGGCAAGCGCCTGGTCGAAGCGACCCGCCTCGGCATCGATGAAGGCCGGATCGGCCGCATGGTCAAGATTGCACTGATCAAGGCCTGCTTCATGTATTGCGAAGACAACGCCATCGACTATTCGGTGGCGACCGGCCGCCCGCCGGTGGACCGCCAGTACGAGCAAATGCTGTTCGTCGACGTGTTCCCTGAGCAGGGTCTGATTCCACTCAGCCACGTCGGCAATATCCCGCACCGCGTCATGGCATTCGAGATCGCGACCTTCGAGGAACGCTGGGCGGCGGCGCGTCATCCCCTGTTGAATTTCTTCTTCAATACGCATCACCCGGACATCGACATCGGCCCGAGCGCGCCGCCGCCGAGCCTGGCGCTGCCTGAGCACTTCGGCGTCGAACGTCCGTCCAAGCGTTGTGAATTGGCCGTCGCCTGAAGAAATTGACGCCCGTCCGGCCACTAATTGCATGACGGCATCAAATTTACGCTGTATCCTTGCGCCTTGAGCCGCCGCGGCAACGCGGTGGCGATTTGTCCGCTTCGATACCGCCTATGCCCAATTCCACCACCAAGCTCCGTTCTACCCTGCCAGCCGCTGCGCACGCGGCTGTGGAGCTGGTGTTGAGACTGTTCGGCTACTACCTGATCCCGATCGGCATCGGCATCATGTCGCTGGTCGCGCTGGTCTTCTTCCATGACGAATACCGTGTCGCCGGCGACGTGCCGCTGGCGATGCACGTGACCGTGCAGGACGGCGCGCAGCCGCTCACGCCGGCCGCGGCCCTGGCCCGCACCGCGCCCCAGCCGCTGGTCAACACCCACGAGACCCATCTGTCCGAAGCCCCGGTCTGGTTCGCCTTCGAACCGATGCCGCGCGCCGGCGAGCAGGTGATCGAATTCCCCTCGCGCCATGCGCTCGACGTCGCCTGCTGGGACGGCGCGACCCTGGCGCCGCTGGGCAGCGCCACCCGCGCCGGCGGCAATGGCGTCATCGAGGTGGCCAAGGCCGGCTTCGTGCTGCGCGCGGGCGCGCTGCCGCGCGAGCTGCTGTGCCGCGGCGGCTTCTCCGGCCCGGCCCGCCTGTCCGTCCTGCAATGGCCGGCCGAACAGTTCGACAAATCGCTCGAGCAATACCACCGCAAGTCCGGCCTGCTCGACGGCGGCATGATCGTGCTCGCGCTGTTCGTCCTGATCACGGCCCTGATCAACCGCCAGCCGCTGTACGTGCTGTTCGCCGGCTGGCTGATCCTGAACCTGCGGGTGGGCGCGCTGTCGGCCGGCTGGGACATCCAGTGGCTGGGCCAGACCATCCCTCCCGACTGGCTGCTGCGCAGCCGCTCGGTGACCATCACCCTGTACGGCATCGCCACGCTCACCCTGTACCAGGCGCTGCTGAAGGAACACCTGGCCGAGATGCGCTACGTGTTGCCGATGCGCGTGATGCAATGGCTGTGCATGCCGATGCTGGCGGCCGCCATCCTGCTGCCTTACCGCATGTACCTGCCGCTGATGTGGGTCATCGTGGTGTGCTGCTTCGCCCTGATGACGATCGGCTTGTTCAAGATCATCGTCGAGTCGCGCAACCGCGTCGCCGCCTGGTTCGCGGCCTCGTTCGCGCTGACCTTCCTGGCCTCGATGGCCGAAGTCGCCGCGGCGGCACTGGGCCTGCGCGAACTGCTGGGCATCATCAACAGCGTCACCGCCGCGCTGGCAAGCAGCCTGCTGGCCGCGCTGGCGGTGGCGGAACAAATGCGCAGCGAAACCGAAAAGCGCCAGGAAGCCCAGGAAGAGCTGGAGCACGCCTATAAGGCGATGCCGGTGGGCCTGTTCACGCTGGACATGTACGGCCACTTCCTGAGCGTCAACCCGGCGCTGCAAAAGATGCTCGGCATTGCTTCCTTCGTGGCGGGCCGCACCGCCTGGCGCCAGTTCTTTACCGAAAGCAGCTGGACGGCGCTGCACGAGCAGGTGCATGCCAAGGCCGAGGCCGAGATGGAACTGACCAGCCGCGACGGCAGCCAGCGCTTCCTGGTCAGCGCCACCCTGGCGCGCTCGCGCATCGAAGGCGTGCTGCAGGACACCACCGAGAAGCACAAGGCCACCGAGCAGCTGCGCTTCATGGCCAATAACGATCCGCTCACCAAGGTCTATAACCGGCGCGGCATCGAGAAGGAATTCGCGGCCGCCGCCGCCAGCCTGGCCGCGGGCCGCCCGATGGCGCTGGCCTACGTCGACCTCGACCGTTTCAAACTGATCAACGACCTGTTCGGCCATGCGGCCGGCGACGAAGTGCTGCGCCAGGTGTGCGAGCGCGTGGGCACCATGCTGGCCGGCGGCCAGCAGATCGGCCGCGTGGGCGGCGACGAGTTCGTGATCGTGATGCCGGAGACGGCGATCCCGCTGGCCTCGATCATCTGCCGCGGCATCGTCGACCGTTTGGGCAACACGCCGTACCGGGTGGGCGACAAGGCCTTCCACGTGCGCGGTTCGGTCGGCCTGATCGAAGTGGTGCCGGACATGGCCATGAAGGACGCCATCTCGACCGCGGACCGCGCCTGCCGCGAAGCCAAGCTGGGGGCCGGCGACGGCCTGGTGGTGTACGAGCGCGGGGCCGACGCCTTCCGCCAGCGCGCCGCCGAGCTCGATCTGGTGGCGCGCCTGTCGGGCCCGAACGCGACCGATAACCTGCTGCTGGAAATGCAGCCGATCATGTCGCTCAAGAACCCGCACGAATCGCTGAATTTCGAAGTGCTGCTGCGCATGCGCGAGCCGGATGGCCGCGTGGTGCCGGCCGGCCCGGTGATCGCCGCCGCCGAGAAGAGCGGCCGCGCCAGCGTGATCGACCGCTGGGTGCTGTCGACCACGCTGGCCTGGATCGCCGAGCATGCCGAACAGCTCTGCAACACGCGCTTCGTCTGCATGAACCTGTCGGGCGCCTCGCTCAACGACGAGCGTTTCGTCCAGGACACCTTCGACATCCTGGGCCGCTACGTGCACGTGGCGAGCCGCCTGTGCCTGGAAATCACGGAAAGCGTGGCCCTGCACGACCTGGACAATACACGCCGCTTCATCGACCAGGCGCGCAACTTCGGCGTCAAGGTGGCGCTGGACGACTTCGGCGCCGGCTACACCTCGTTCTCCTACCTGAAGGAACTGCCGGCCGATGTGCTCAAGATCGACGGCAACTTCATCGTCAACATCAACGCGCATCCGGCCAACGTGGCCATCGTCGAGGCGATCGTGAGCCTGGCGGTGAACCTGGGCATGAAGACCATCGCCGAGTGGGCCGAGGATGCGGCCACGGTGCAGACCCTGCACGAGATCGGCGTCGATTACGTCCAGGGCTGGGTGGTGGCGCGTTCGCAGCCCCCGGAGCGCATCCTGGAGGCCAAGTCCTCGGCCAGCTTCATCAAGGATGAAGACTTGCTCGAACTGCTGAGCGAGCTGGGCGCGCCGGCGGTGCCGCACCTGGCGAGCGTCACCCGCCTGCACTGACCGGGCGGGGCCGCGCAGCCGGGGCGCCGCGTTGTCCACCAAAAGACACCAATCTGCAGGACCGCCCTCTGGCATAGTGGGCGGATGCACATCGGAACCTCCTACGGGCCTGCCGAGTTCCTCTACTGGACCAGGCGCCGGGCCTGCCTGCTGCTCGCGAATGCCGCAATCGTCACCGGCCTCTATCTGCTGGCCGGCTGGCGCTGGCTGGCGCTGCCATGGCCCGTCGTCGCCATCCTGGGGACGGCGGCATCCTTCATCGTCGGCTTCAAGAATGCCCAGACCTACAGCCGCAGCGTGGAGGCGCAGCAGATCTGGAGCACGATCACCAGCCTCAGCCGCCATTGGGCGCTGATCAGCCGCGACCTTCCCGCCAGTGGCGGGGCCGCGCCCGGGCTGGTCCATCGCCACCTGGCCTGGCTGACGGCGGTGCGCTACCAGTTGCGCGCGCCGCGCGCCTGGGAAGCGGCAGGGCGTGCGCCGAACGCCGAATACCGCAGCAAGGCGTTTCGGGTTTCCGAACAGGCCGTGCCCTTGGAGCAGGCGCTGGCAGCGCATCTGCCGGCCGACACGGTGAAGGAGCTGCTGGCCGGCGGCGACCCGCCGGGTGCGCTGATGTCCGGGCAGAGCCAGGCGATTCGCCAGCTGTATACCGGCGCGGAGCTGGTGCTGCTGCACCATGCCGAGATGCAGAAGACCCTCAAGGAATTGGCGGACCAGCATGCGCGGGCCGAGCGGATCAAGAATTTCCCGTATCCACGCCAGTACGCCATCATCAACACGGTCTTCGTCTGGACCTTCGCCCTGCTGCTGCCCTTCGGCGTGGTCAAGGAGTTCGCCCAGCTGGGCGCGGCATCCGGCTGGCTGGCGATACCGTTCAGCGCCTTGATTGCCTGGATGTACGTCGCGCTCGACCAGGTCGGGGAGAGCACGGAGAATCCCTTCGAAGGCAGCGCCAACGACGTGCCGATCACCCACATCTGCCAGGGCATCGAGCGAGAACTGAGGGGCCTGCTCGGCGAGCCGGCAGTGTCACAGGAGACCGAGCCGGACCATCGCATCATCCTGTAGCGGCGCCCGCACGGGGCGGGCAGCGCGGCTTACTGGAGTACTGCCAGGGTGTGCCGGGTGCTGCTGTCGAGCAGCAGGAACTGCGCACGCGCCTCCTTCAGGGTGGCGACGTCGCGCTGCATCGGCTTGGCCTTGTCGCGCTGCGGCGCCTTGCGCACGGCGGGGCGCGGCGGCACGCTGCTGCGCTCGGCGCTGAGCGGGTAGGGCTGGACGGTGGCTTCGCCCTCGGCAGCCGGCATCTTCGCCATCCGTACCGTGGTCGTGCCTTCGCCGCATGGCTGGTCCGTCAAGGTCACATGGCCGGTGCTGTCGATGCATTTGACGATCTCGGCTCCAGCGATGGCCGCAGGCGCGGATGCCGCGGCCGCGGCGATCAGGCTGAGTTGGCACAGATAACGCTTCATGGTCGGCTCCTTCTTGTGAGCCTTGATTCTGCGCGCCGCTCCCGGCCGCTTCTGTACGTTGACTCACCGTGTGCGCGGTTTGCTTTTTTACAAGCGCCAGGCGCTTCGCTACAATGCAGGCAAGCTTTCTCACAAGGATGTCCCATGAATCTGCTCTCGCTCCCCACTTATGACGACGTCGTCCAGGCCGCGGGCCGCATCGCCGGCGCCGCCAATCTCACTCCGGTATTGACGTCGCGCACCGTCAACGAAGAATTCGGCGCCCAGGTGTATTTCAAATGCGAGAACATGCAGCGCATGGGCGCCTTCAAGTTCCGCGGCGCCTACAACGCGCTGTCGCGCTTCAGCCCCGAGCAGCGCCGCGCCGGCGTGGTCGCGTTCTCGTCGGGCAACCACGCCCAGGCGGTGGCGCTGTCCGCGCGCCTGCTGGGCATGCCGGCCACCATCGTGATGCCGCATGACGCGCCGGCGGCCAAGGTGGCGGCCACCAAAGGCTATGGCGGCAAGGTCGTGTTCTACGACCGCTACACCGAGGACCGCGAGCAGATCGGGCGCGAGCTGGCAGAGAAGCACGGGCTGACCCTGGTGCCGCCTTACGACCACGCGGACGTGATCGCGGGGCAGGGTACCGCGGCCAAGGAATTGTTCGAGGAGACGGGGCCGCTGGATGCCTTCTTCGTCTGCCTGGGCGGCGGCGGGCTGCTGTCCGGCTCGGCCCTGGCGACGCGCGCGCTGGCGCCGAATTGCGATTTGTACGGCGTCGAGCCGGAGGCGGGAAATGATGGGCAGCAATCGTTCCGCTCGGGCGAGATCGTGCATATCGACACGCCCAAGACCATCGCGGACGGGGCGCAGACGCAACACCTGGGGAAGCTGACCTTCCCGATCATTCAGCGCGACGTGGACGACATCCTGACGGTGTCGGATGAGGAGCTGGTGCAGTGCATGCGGTTCTTTGCGGAGCGCATGAAGATCGTGGTGGAACCGACCGGGTGCCTGGGGTTTGCGGCGGCGCGCAAGATGAAGGAGAGTTTGAAAGGGAAGCGGGTCGGTATTCTGGTCAGCGGGGGGAATATTGACTTGGCGCGGTTTGCCGGGTTGATTGCTTGAGTGTTCGGTTGCGTGACAACCGTTAGCCCTGGAGTTCGCCCACCAAAATGAGCGACACCGGCTTCCCCGTCTCCGGATGCACCGGCTCGCGCATCTCCACGATCCGGAGTCCATGATCGGCGAACAAGGCAACCCAGCCCGCCGCCGTCCTGAAGTACCAGGGCGGCGCATCCTTGAATTCACTGCTGAACCCCGCCCAGCTCCCCTCGCGCCAGCCGTCCACATAGGGCTGCTCGCCGCAAGCCGCGAACGGATGCACGGTCTGCACGATCAGCGCGCCTCCCTTGCGCAGGTAGCTCGGCGCCGCCCGGAACAAGCCCTCGACGGCTTCCTTTCCGATCAGCGAAAAATTGCAGACGGCGACATCGGCCGCCAGGTCCAGCCGCCCCTGCGCGATCTCTTCATACGACATCAGCCGGAACTCGCCGCCGCCCGCTGCGCGCGCCGCCTCGACCAGCCCGGGAATGGCGTCCACGCCCACCATCTCGACCTCGGGCAGCGCCCGCACCAGCCACCCTTCGCCGCAGCCCAGGTCCACCCCGGTGCGCGGTCCACGCGCCCGCACCGCATCCACGATGGCCGCATTGGTGACGAGCAGGCGTGAAGCGATTTCGCCGCCGCGCACCGCGCCGACCCAGGGGGCGGCGTTGCGCGACCACGCGTCCAGCACCTGAGCGTCGGATCGGACAGTCATGGTCAGCCCGCCAGCGGCAGCGCGATCTGCAACAGCAGGCCGCCTTCGTCGCGGTTGCGCACCGTGAGCTGGGCGTTGTGGCGGGTCAGCACGCGTTCGACGATGGCCAGGCCCAGGCCGGCGCCGTTGGCCTGGCCGCGTGCGGTGTCGAGGCGCGTGAAGGGCTTGAGCAGCTGCGCGATCTGGTCCTCCGGCACGCCCACGCCGTGGTCGCAGATGTCGACCACCGCGCAGCGTCCGTGGGCGGTCGATTTCACGCGCAGCAGGATCGTGATCTCGGTGTAGTCGGCGCCCGGTGTCTTGCCGTAGCGGCGCGCGTTCTCGATGATGTTGTTGAACACCCGGCGCAGGTCGGTGGCGTTGCCCAGCACGTGCACGCCCGGCATCAGGTCGGTCTTGACGCGCAGGTCGCGGATGCGCGCCGCCTCGCGGCCCACGTCGGCCAGCATCTCCGACAGGTTCACGGCCACGAAGGTGGCGGCGTCGCTCGGCTTGGCGTAGTCGAGGAACTGGCCGATGATGGCGTCCATTTGGTTGATGTCCGACTGCATGCCTTCGCGCGCTTCCTCCGGCAGGCTGGCCATCTCGACCTCCAGCTGCATGCGCGCCAGCGGCGTGCGCAGGTCGTGCGAGATGCCGGCCAGGATCACCGCACGGTCCTTCTCGACCTGGGCCAGGTCCTCGACCATCTGGTTGAAGCTGCGGTTGGCCTCGATGATCTCCTGCGAGCCCTTCTCCGGCAGCGGGGTGGGACGCTCGCCCTTGGCGATCGCGCGCGCCGCGGCCGTCAGGCGCGCCAGCGGCAGGTTCACCAGGCTCGAGATCAGGGCCGCGCCGACCAGCGACAGCAGGCCGACCAGGGTCGCCCAGCCCAGCCACTGCACACGCGTCAGGCCCGCCAGGCGTTCGCGCTCCAGCATCAGCCAGTACTTGTCGTCCTCGATGGTAAAGCTGATCCAGAAGCCCGCCACGCCATTCACGCGGCTGGAAAAGCGCGTGTCCTTGCCCAGCTTCTCGCGCACCTTGGCGGCGATCTCGGGCATCAGGGGATTGTTGGGCGGCGGCTCGACGACGTCGCTGTCTTCGAGCGTGAAGATGCGGATGCCCTCGTTCGAGACCAGCTCGAACAGCAGCTCGCGGCGCAGGTCCGGCGCCGAGTGGGTGAGGGCGGCCTTGGTGATGGTCACCACCGACACCACCAGTTCGGCGGTCTGCTCGACCTGCGGGCCGCGCTGGTAGACGTTGAGCATGCCGATCCACGAGCCCATCGACAGGGCCGTGAGCACCGACAGCAGGAAGAAGGTCCGCCAGAACAGGCCGCTCTTGTACCAGGCGAAGCGCGCCGCGCGGCGCGCCGCCGAAAAAGCATGGAACACTAGCGCGGCTGCCCTTCAGGAATGAACACGTAGCCCAGGCCCCACACGGTCTGGATGTACAGCGGGCTCGAAGGATCTGGCTCGATCAGCTTGCGCAGGCGCGAGATCTGCACGTCGAGCGAGCGGTCGAACACTTCGTATTCGCGGCCGCGCGCCAGTTCCATCAGCTTCTCGCGCGACAGCGGCTGGCGCGCGTGGCGCGCGAACACCTTCAGCACCGAGAATTCGCCGGTGGTGAGGGGCACGGTCTCGCCGTTCTTCTTGAGCGTGCGCGTGCCCAGGTCGAGCACGAAGTCGCCGAACTCGAAGGTCTGCGGGGTTTCGCTCGGCGCGCCGGGAATCTCGTCCGGACCCTTGCGGCGCAGCACCGCGCCGATGCGCGCCACCAGTTCGCGCGGGTTGAAGGGCTTGGGCAGGTAGTCGTCCGCGCCCATTTCGAGGCCGACGATGCGGTCCACGTCCTCGCCCTTGGCGGTCAGCATGATGATCGGGGTCTGGTCGCCCGCGCCGCGCAGGCGGCGGCAGATCGACAGGCCGTCCTCGCCCGGCAGCATCAGGTCCAGCACCAGCAGGTCGTAGCGCTCGCGCAGCCAGAGCTTGTTCATGGCCGGCGCGCTTTCCGCCGTCACCACCTGGAAACCCTGTTCGGTGAGGTAGCGGCGCAGCAGGTCGCGCAGGCGCACGTCGTCGTCCACCACCATGATCTTCGCCGAATGGCCGCCTTGCGCGCCCGGGGTCGCGCTGTTTCCCGTATTCGAAGTCGATGCACTCATTTTGCGTCCAAATTTGTCAGGAGAATGTCGCTATGGTAACGTCTTATGCCTAGGCATTTCGACAACATGCCTCATCCATTACAATGTGTTACAAACTTTACCCAATCAGGCTTACACCTCGGACGGTATGCACCTACACTGGCGGCAAGTGGTCATCACAGCTTATCTGTTTATACGGCATCACGGAAGAGGAACACCCATGAAAGCAGCGCTCAACAAGACCCAAGCAGTAACCGGCGGCAAAGGCCGTCTGGTCCGGCTCGTGCGCCACGGTGTACTCGCCTGCGTGCTCGCTGGTGTCGGCGCCGGTGCGCTGGCCCAGAACTACGAGCGCGGCGGCCAGCGCAGGGAAGAAGCCCAGCAGGCCTACCGCGACCGTTTCCAGATGCAGGGCCAGGACTTGCGCGGCTTCGACGACCGCCAGCGGGCCTACGACGAAGCGCGCCAGCGCGCGTTCGAGGAGCAGCAGCGCCGGCAGATGCAAATGGACCGCGAGCAGCGCGAACCGCGCGGCGAGCGCCGCATGACGCCGGACGAGCGCAGCGACCTGCGCCGCCAGATCAACGAGGCGCGCCGCGACCTCTATCCCAACGCCCAGCGCCGTTGAGCGCCAGGGCGCTTCGCTGACCGGAACGGCGCCTGCGGGCGCCGTCGTCGTTTACCGGGCGCCGGCATCGCTAGTGATGCTATAATTTCTTTGCAGAAAGTTAGTTGCCATATATTTATTTATTATGCGCAACGTGTTACGCTGACTGTCGATGTACAGTGGGTATCGATTCCGATGCCTGCTTTCCCGAGTTGACTGGAGCGTGAACGTGACCGATCCCGCCGCACACCTTGCTGCGCCTGCCCCTGCCGCTGCACCCCGTTTCACCGGGACCGGTCCGGAGCACTGCATCGCCAGGCGTCCCGGCGGCGTCTATGCCGACCCGCAGGTGCTGGGCACCACCCTGATGGCCGCGATCGACGGAATCCTGCTCGCCAATAACTACTTCGCCGGCCTCGACTATCCTGTCCTGATCAAGGCCTTGTACGGCCACGGCCCGGAACTGCCGCGCGATGCGCAGGGGCAGGCGCTGGTCCGGATCGCCGACGACATCCTGCCCTTCGACCCAGTGCGGCGCGCCCTGTACCGCGCGGTCAAGATTTCCGATGGCGAGGCCGGCTACTACTTCGAGCCGGTGTTCCTGCCGGACGAGGAGGGCAAGGAGGCGCCGGCCCGGCTCAGCGTGGACGAGTTCATCGCCGACATGTGGATGAAGGGCATCCGCTTCGGCATCGACGTGGAAGGGATCGCCCAGGCCATCGGCAGCGGCGCGGCCGGGCGCATCGCGGTGGCGCGCCGCCTCGATCCGCGTCCCGGCATCGATGCGCGCGTAGTCGAGGTGTCCAGCCTGCACCGCAGCGACGCCCCGCGCCAGCTCGCCAACGGCAAGCTCGACCTGATGAGCTTCCAGAACCGCTTCCCGCAGATCCGCCTGGGCGAACGCCTGCTGCAAAAGCTGCCGCGCGAAGCGGGCGAGCCGGGCTTCGACCTGTCCGGCATTCCGCTCGCGCCCGAGCCGCCCAAGGACCTCGATCTCGGCACGTATGCGGGACCAGGCACGAAGGTCGAGCAGATGGCCGACGGCGAATTCCTTGTGGCGCAGCAGGACGGCTTCCTGAACGTCGATCCGAAGAGCAGCCGCATCGCGGTGGACGACAAGATCGTCAGCCACGACGGCGTCAGCGCCAAGACCACCGGCAACCTGAACCTCACGGGCGACTACGAGGAATTCGGCGAGGTCCAGGAGCAGCGGATCCTGGAGGGCGAGGGCATCACGCTGCACGCCGACGTGTTCGGGCACGTGGTCTCGCGCGGCGGTGCGATCGTCCTGAACCGCAACCTGGTCGGCGGCAGCGCGCGCAACGCGGGCGGGGAGATCACGGTGCGCGGCGTCGCTTCCCATGCCGCGATCCAGACGGCCAGCGGCGAAGTGCGCATGACGCGCGCCGAGAACTGCATCATTTCCGGCACCCGGGTGGTGGTGGAGCAGGCGATCAATTGCGAGATCCTGGCGGACGAGGTGGAGGTCGAGATCGCCGAAGGCAGCGCCATCGCCGGCCGCAAGGTGACGATCGGGCGCGCCGGTCCGCGCCGCCAGAGCGAGATGCTGGTGTTCGTGCTGCGCCCCGACTGCAGCCGCTTCACCGATGCCATGGCCCAGGTGCGCGAGCGCGTCGACCAGTTCGGCGAACTGGCGGCCCGCCACCGCGCGGAGATCGAGGCGCTCGGCGCGCGGGCCGAGATGCGCAAGTACCTGCAACTTGCGCCGCGCATCCGCAAGGGCGAGCTGGTGCTCACCGCGGAGCAGCAGGCGCAGTTCGCGCGCCTGTCGCAGGCGGTGCTGCCGGGACTGCGCGAGCTGGGCCGGCTGACGCAGGAACTGACATCGGCCGAGACCGAGCAGCGGGGCGGCATGGCCTTGCTGGCGCAGCTGGAAACCCAGCGCAGCGAGCGCGCCGGCGCATCGAGCGTCGCGGTGGGGCAGCTGGACGGCGACGTGCAGGTGCGCGCGCTGTCCTATGAACCCGACGCGGGCAGCGTCCACGACCTGGCGGCGCGCGAGGTCAAGGCGCGCCTGCGCGAGTCCAGCGGGGCCGAGCTGCTGTTCGCCGGTTCCAGCGGCGAATACCGCTGGGACCATGATGCGGCGGCGGCCAGCGCATAGAGACGGAAACTGTTGACTGCTGTCAACAGGGCAAGGGCGGCGCGGCCTTAGCATGGAGGTCGCTTCAGAACCGCCGAAAGGACCGCCATGCACCCGCACACCGCCGCGACGCCGCAGGAATTCCTGAGTTTCAGCTTGGGTGGCCTCGAGTATGGGCTCGCCTGCGACAAGGTCCAGGAACTCAAGCCGCTCAAGTCGCTCGAGCGCTTCGCCGCCGACGGCGAGATCATCGGCGGCGTCGCGCTCTCGCGCGGCGTGATCCTGCCGGTGGTGGACCTGCGCGCCGCCTTCGCGCCGGGCGTGGGCGCGCCGCATCCCGATACCGATGTCATGATCGTGCGCCTGGCCTCCTGCCTGGCGGGCCTGGTCGTGGAGCGGGTCGACGGCGTGGTGCACCTGGCGCCGTCGCAGATCGTGCCGCTGCCGGGGGCGCATCATGCGGAGTACCTGATCGGGATGGGGGTGCTGCACGAGCGGCGGCTGGTGCTGGTCGATATCGACCGCCTCATGTCGCTGGCGCCGAAGCAGCCGAAGCGGGCCGCCTGAAGGGCATCGGGGCAATATTGGCGGCCATGTGAACAGGCGAGGAATTTCAGGGTGGATTCGCGGTAAGCTTGCTGCATCCCCGACTTCGATGGATGCCGCGCATGTTCCGCTCATCTCCGCTCGTCCTGCTCCTGGTGTCCTTGCCGGTCCTCGGCCAGGCCGTGCCCGCATACCCGAACACGGCCACGTTCGGCGTGCCGTTCTCCGCAGACGAGGCATGGTACCGGCAATGCAAGCGGGTCGAACACCGCGGCGCGCCCGGCACCGGCGCCAAGATGGCTGACGCGGCGCAGTGCGACGCCACCAGCCTGTATTACGACCAGCGTAGCCGGGCCGGGAGCTCGGCTGCGCAATGGCAGGCGGTGCGCGAGTGCGCCCTGGCCAGCGGCGACAAGCCTGTCCTGATGATGATGTATGCGAACGGTTTCGGCGTCGAGCGCGACGTCGACGTCGCCATGCATTACGCGTGCGGCCTCGATTTCTCCGCCAAGGCCGAGATGGAAGCGCGCATCGCTCATCTGGCGTCCATGCACCCCGGCAGCCCGGTGTTCGACCAGTGCGACGACATCACCAGCGGCTACATGGGATCGGTCTGCGCGCAGATCCGCGAACGCCAGGCCGGCCGTGCGCGCGATGCCCGCCTCGCGCGCATGGCCGGCCAGTTCCCTGAAGGCGCGCGCGACCGCTTCGAGGCGCTGCGGACGGCGGCCGAGGCCTATGCCACGGCTGGCGCCGGAGAAACCGACATGCAGGGCACCGCGGCGTCCGCGCGCGCCACCGCGCGTCATGGCAGGCTGCGCGAGCAGTTCATGCAGGCCGCGCTGGATGCCGCCGCCGGCAAGCTGCCGCCAGCGTCCGCGGAACAGGTGGCCGGACTCGACCGCGAACTGAACCGGGTCTACCGGCAGGTGATGGCGATCCCTTCGGCGCAGGCGAACTGGCCTGAGCGGATCGGCGAATCGACCATCAGCCGTGCGGATGTCCGCGCCGCCGAACGCCGCTGGATCGCCTACCGGGATGCGTTCCTGGCCTTTGGCGCGCAGCTGCCGCCGGGATCGGATACCCACGCAATCCATGCACTGCTGCTGCGCCAGCGGATCGAGGCGCTGAAGCGTGTCGCGCGCTACCGGTAGGGAACGCAGCGGCTAAAATGTCGGCATGCCTAAAAAGTCTCCCATCTTTCCCGGTCCCCGGACCGCACGCGGCGCCGTGCTGGCGGTGCTGCTTTCCAATGCCGACCAGGCGGGCGCCGAGCCGCTGCGCGGGCGCGTGACGCTCGCCGCCATCGTGCGCGCGCTGAAGCGCAAGTACAACTGGCCGATCGAGACCAGCAGTTTTCCGTCGAATGCGGTGGATGGGCGGGCGACGTGGGCGACGGTGTACAGCTTGCCGGAGGAGGTGATCGCCGCCGCGCTGGATGCGCGGGGGCGCGATTGGCTTAAAAGCGCACAAGGAAGCAGAGATTAGCCGCTGACCTCCGTCGTCCCCGCGTAGGCGGGGA
>CAMPHU010000104.1 GCA_946886065.1 uncultured Massilia sp.
TTCTGCCAGCGCAGGCGCGCTTCGTTCGGCGTTTCGGTGCGCTCGATCAGGAGCCTGGGCGGGTTGACTGGCCGCTGGAAGCCGATCTCCAGGCAGACGTAGACGTTCTTGACCTCGCACCTGTCCTCGTTCTTCTTTTGGTAATTTAGCTTCTCGGTCAATACACGCCGATGCTCGCTGCATTTCGCCACTTTGCCCTTGTATAAGGCCGGACGCGGACTCTGAACCGGCTGGTAGCCGCGCAAGGCCGCAGCGATGCCGGCCGGGTCATCGATGCATTCCCAGTAGCTGCCGTTGATGCCGTAATCGCTCGTGACCGAGATTGCGGCATCGATCTGGTCGACGTTCTCGCTGGCGCCATAGCGATTTCGCGCGTCAGGAAAGGCCCCTTCGCCCATGCTGGCGACGATCGGCTTCGGCAATGCCTCGCCGGTGATGCGGCGCAGCCCGAACCGGGCCTGCTCCTCGGGCGACGCGCCGCCAGGCGCATCGCCAGGACGATGCAGGTGCTCGCGCAGGGCATAATTGCTCGTCAACGAATCGCTCGCGGCCGTGTGGGCATGATCGTCTTCGCCCGGCACGCGTAGCGTAAAGTCGTGCGGCGGCTGGCCGACCATGACGAAATGGCCACTCCGGAAATCTGGACGGCGCTTCAGGGTGAATACGCGCTGGAAGAAACCCGTACCGAGTTCGGCAAGCGGTCGCCGTACCGACGAGGTAGGCACGGCGACCGTTTTGCTTTGCTGAGGCGCGGCATCCTTGAACGGCAGGCGGGCTCCGGTCTGCCGGGTCTCGAGGCGGTGCCCGCGCAAGATGTCAGGCACGCCCTGCCAGCCTATCCCCTCGACGCCGGCAAATGCCACGGTCATGTCTTCCGGCGAGAAGTACAGGTAGACCTTGCCGCGATTGTCACGGTCCGCTGCCGCCTTCCACTTGGGACCGACGGCGCCGACATGCTTCTTTGTATCGGACAGCTCCGCCAGCCCGGGTGCCTGGTGCTTTTTCGCCTGCACGCCCTTGATGATGTTCGCCAGGGTGCTCAAGCGGGCGTGCAAGGTCTGGCCGCCGCTGATGGCCCGGTAGCTGTCCGGGTTCTTCATCATCAGCGCATCCGTACCGGAATAGCCATCGACAAGTGCTGCCGTTGTCGGTAGTTCATCGATGAGGCTGTATGGTGGATTGCAAAGGATCAGGGTGTCGGCCGGCCGCGCGCCGGGCTGGCATTTCTGCATGCCCGGGTCAAGCAGAAACGCCTGTGCCAGCAGGCTGACCAGGCAACCCTGGCTGTGCGCGACGATCGACACCGTTTCGTCCTCGTCATAGTCGCGGATCATCGAGATCAGGGCGGCCAGGCGCCGCGCCGCCAGGATCATGTAGAGCCGGCCCGGGTTTTTCAAGATAGGATGGGTCGCGTCACGTGCCGCCCAGTCCAGGCTTCCGCCCGCATCGCTTTTCCCCCGATTCCACATCTCCGGCAGCGAACTGGTGGCGTTGGCGAACGGTCCACCGCCTTTTGAAAAATCCCTGTCCAGGCGGTTGCCATAACGGTCGGTTGCCTGACCGTGCGGCGTTTTTCTCCAGTCGCGCACGTGCTGGGCTTCCTCTCGGAATCCCCAGTAAAACGGGATAACCGGGCTGTGCGTGTCATCCGTGACCTGCCGCTTGTAGAAAACGGCGTCAGGATCCTCTTCCAGCTTGCTGCGGTCTGCTGTTTGCGGCATGCGGTAAGCAGCCGGCCTCAAGTCACCACACAGGCGTTCCGTCAGGCCTTCGCACAGCCCCGACTCGACCGCGTCGTATGCGACACCAACGTCATTCACGCCATGCACGAGGATGATCGAGCCCGGCAGGTTGTGCCTGACCCCGACGATCCTTTTATTGGCTTGCCCCGGCAAGGTCACTCCCTTGCCGGTGCCTCTGCTGAAAGGCAGTTTCTTGTAAAGCCCCGAGCTCTTTGCAGTGGTCATGACTGCCCTTTCTCCTCGAGATAAATGCTGGCGAGGTGCATTTGTTCGTGCTTCAAGGTCGTGGTTGCGCCAGCGTCGTCCGACTCGCCTTCGCTACTGCCTGCCGGCGACTCGATCTTGTAAGCCAGGCCGGCCGCGGGCACGCCGCCGTCGAGATGGGGGTAGAGGCGGGATTCGAACGCAAGATCGGTTCCGTCCTTCTTGAATGAGGGGAGTTCGGCGCTCATTGTTTGAGGTCCCTCCCAGATGAAATCCGGAGCGTGGAACTTGAGAGCTTGCTTGCTTCCCAAGACAGGGGCGCCTTCTCCCAGCTTGAGGAAGGAACCATCTTCCGTTACAAACAGGATGCTCTTGGCCGCTACGGTGATTGCCCCCTCGTTGGCGCTCACCTGAATGTCCTTCGCCGAGTTGACGGCGATGTCGTCGTGCTGGCTCTGTAGCAGCAGCTTGCCCTTGTGTGCGATCGCATTGAACCCGCCGCTGCGGGCAAAGAGCGAGACGCCGTCACCGGCATTGACTGCGAAGCGTTGTCCCGCGGTGAGCTGCAGATGCTGTTGGGCGGTCGTGTCGATGTTGGTGCCCGAGTAGCTCACGATGGCGCTGGAACTCGCGAAACCGATCCCGGCGGGTGAGGTCATCGCGATCACCGGTTCCCTCGGCTCGGAGCTTTCCGGCTCGGTATTGCTGCCGCCCTCCCACTGCTTAAACCGTGAAAGCAGCGCTTCCTGCTCCTTCGTATCGAGGTTCAGGCCATTGTGTTCGGCCGCGTAGCTACCGAGGGAAGTGCACAGCTGGCCGCATTCGCGCAAGAGCTCGAGATATTCGCTGCGCGCCAGCTGGAGGCCTTTGGTTCCGGCGCCGCCGAGCAGCTTCCAGGCACTGATCAGGATTCCACGCGCGGCCCGCAAGGCAATGGCTTCGTCCGTACGCAATTCCGCGCCTTCGCCACGCGGGCGGGAGCCATCCTGCCGACGCGGTTCCGTGAGGTATCCCAGGTTCAGCTCACTCGCGCCATGGTCGCTCGCCAACTGTGCGCTGATCTGGCCGGATGTGTCATCCAGCCGAAGCTGGTTGCCGCGCTGGCCGCGCACCTCGCGACTACGAATGCCCGACTGGTAACGCGTATCAGGCAAGCCGTCTTCCCGGACAAATACCGGTGGCGGCGCGTCGCCGTTGTACACCTGGCCGATAATGACCGGCTTATCGGGGTCTCCCCCGGCAAAGGCGACAAGTACCTCCGTCCCGACGGGCGGAAGCAGGCGCGCGCCACACTGACCGCTGTTGCCCGGGCCGTCGCCAGCCCAATTGGACGATACCCGCACCCAGGCCGAGTCGCGGTCTGAATCCGAACTGCCGGCACCGGCCGCGTGTGCGTGGTCCTCCGGGCGTGTGGCGAGAAACCGGATCTTGACGCGGCCGAGATGATCGCACCAGACCACTTCGTTGTCCGGGCCGACCACGATGGCGCTCTGCAGCTGTGGCAAGAGTTGGGCTGGGCGAGGCGGGACGATGCGGATGTTGCGCCGGACGCACTCAAAGCAGGTCTTGAAGCGTAGTGATTCATCGTCGCCGGTTGCGATGAGCATTGCTGCGTCACGAGGCCAACCACTGCGTTCGAACAGCCGCTCTACGCGGGCGCTGATCTCCACCGGAAGATTGTTCTCGGCTGCGATATGCTGCGAAGTGAGGACGAATTCGCGTTCGTTGGCGGAATGTGTATCGATCTCCGGATGCCCTTCCAGGCTGAACCACTCGCCAACGGCAAAGTCGCGCACTCCGCCTTCGCCTTTGAACCATTTGCTTGCGTATTCGTGTTGCGCCACCTGCGCATCGCTCAACTCCGCGAGATCGCGCGTGTTGTCACCGAGATGTGGGGCGCCAGTCCGATAATGTTCCAGCCCGGCGGCTAACTCGTTGCCGTGCGCTCCCTGGTTCGCTTGGGTCGCCACCCGGGTCGTCATGAACATCGTATTTCGCGGCTGTAGATAGTCCCAGCTGTGCAGCGAGCCGGCGCCCGGTTGGAGCTTGCGTACCGCGCTCCAGCCCGTGATGGCGTCGCGCTGCTCGGTGGCGGCATCCCGATGGAAACGCACAGTGCCGGCCGAATTCGGGCCGAGCTTGCTGGAATCGTCGAACAGCACCAGTGTATGGCCACAAGGGGATCGTGGTCCGCTGCCGGAGGCGCTTCTTGCATTCGTTAATCCCGAACGAAAGAACCAGGCGATGCCACGCCGCTGCATCAGCCGCCGGACGAAGTCAGCGTCTGACTCGTTGTGCTGCATGATGAACTGGCGGCGCGGGTGTTGACGGCCGGCGAGCCTGGGATCGATCTGCAGGTCGAAGGCGCCCGCCAGGACCGGCATGCTTCTTTGCCACTCACCGACAAGTATCTCGATAATGTCCAGTTCGTTTTTGTCCCGGAACACCCGGGTGCTGGATCTGTTTTCCAGTACCGAAAGCGCGTCGCGGATGACTAGCTGGTAGCTTGCGAGACCGCCATCGCTTTGGCCCGATGCGGCTTCGGTCACGATGCCGCAAATGCGGCGCAGTTGCCCGCGGTCGGTGACGACCTGCAGCTCGCAAGCTGCGCCGATGAAGTTCTTGAGCGGCAGTGTCGCACTTGCGGCTACACAGAAAATCCGGAACTCGAAGCCGCCGCAGATCGCCTCGCTGCCAGCAACCCGTTGAGGGAGCAGTAACTCGTCTGCGGTGCCATCGGCGCCCTCCAGCACCAGGCGAAGCGGCCTGTTGCGCGTCGCGAGCCTGTACTGGGCGGGGCCGAACGCGATTGCCATGTCATTGACTGTCATGTCTTGTCGCTCCCATCAGCTTGAATGGGCAGCTTCGCAGTTCTGCAGGGGTAAGCACTGCCGAAAAGCTGCCGCCTGAGGTAATGAAAACCTCTCAATTATTCAAGGATGTGCGCGAGTAAAACTTGAGCAGGAACAACTTTTCGACGCTCGAGACGGACAGGTCCGTCAAAGCTGGGCCGAAGCGCTATGCTGTCCGGAAGGTAAAGAAACCAGCTTCACTGGACGGCATATCGCTTCAGGGGGTAGTCTATTTTGGCGCTGCGCAGTAGCGTTCGACGTACTGCTGATGGGGCGGCAGCCCGCTCACCGTCTTGTCGATCGAGCTCTTGATCGCACCGAGGAAATGGGCCAGCTCCTCGTCACCCATCAGGTCGGCCGTCTGGTGGTGGCGCAGCGGCATCACGCCCTGCCCCAGCAGCACCTGGACCCAGGAGTTCTCGGCGAACAGCTCGTTCGCGTTGCGGAACACCCGGCCCGATTCGCGGAACAAGTCGATCCGGTGGCGCAGGCCGGCCGGCACCTCCATGTTGCGCGCATCGCGCCAGTACGGCGTGTCGACGCGGTTGCTCACGTGGTAGTGCAGGATGATGAAGTCGCGGATATGCTCGATCTCGGTCCAGGCCTGCTTGTTGTACTCGTCCACGTCGGCCTGGGCGATGCCTTCGGTCGGGAACATCTGCATCAGGCGGATGATGCTGCGCTGGATCAGGTGGATGCTGGTCGATTCGATCGGCTCCAGGAAGCCGCTCGACAGGCCGACGGCCACGCAGTTGCCCTTCCATACCTGCTTGCGCTGGCCCGGCTGGAACCTGATGACGCGCGGCTTCATCAGGGGTTCGCCCTCGATGTTGTCCATCAAGGCCTGGATCGCCTGCTCCTGCTCCACGTAGCGGCTGGAGAACACGATGCCGTTGCCGACCCGGCTCTGCAGCGGGATGCGCCATTGCCAGCCGAAGCCGTGCGCGATCGCCCGCGTGTAGGGCACGGCGTCACCCACCGACATCGTCTGCACCGCCGCGGCGCTGTCGTTGAACAGCCAATGCGACCAGTCCTCGTACCCTACCTTCATGGCCTGGCCGATCAGGAGCGCGCGGAAACCGGTGCAGTCGATGAACAGGTCGCCCTCGATGTCGGCGCCGGAATCGAGGGTGAGCGAGCGGATATGCCCCGTGAGGGCGCTGGTGGTCACGTCGACGATCTTGCCTTCGATGCGCTGCACGCCGTGGCGCTCGCTGAAGGTGCGCAGGAAGCGCGCATAGGCGCTGGCGTCCAGGTGGTAGGCGTAGTTCATGCCGTCGCGCGGCAGGTGGGCGAAGCGCTTTTCCTGGGACGCGCGCAGCTCCAGGCAGTAGTCGCCGTACTCGCCGGCCAGGCCGCGCTCGCGGCCCTTGTGCCAGAAATGCTGGAAGCCGGCGGTCCAGTGGTCGGTGCCGGTCAGGCCGAAGGAGTGGATGTAGTCTTCCCGGACGTTGCGCCAGTTCTCGAAGCTGATGCCCAGCTTGAAGGTGGCCTGCGTGGCGGCCATGAATTCCTGTTCGCTGATCTCGAGCAGCTTGTGGAAGTGGATCAGGGTCGGGATGGTCGCCTCGCCCACGCCCACCGTCCCGATCTCGTCGGATTCGATCAGCCTGATGTCGAGGCGCTTGCCCAGCACCTTGGAGATGCAGGCGGCGGCCATCCAGCCAGCGGTGCCGCCCCCGGCGATGATCACCCGGCGCACCGGGCGGCGGGTGAGAGTGCTCTGTTCCACGGTCGGTCTCCTGTCAGCGGTTCATCCGCTTTAATAATTGGGTACGGATGCCGCGCGTGGCGTCGTCGTCCAGGGGCGCCAGGATGCGGCGGGCGGCTTCCGGGATATGGGCCGCCGTGTCGTCGCCGGCCTCGAACACGTAGTGGCGGAACAGCTCCTGCCAGGCCTTGCGCTGTTCCGGCGGCAGGTCGCGCACCGTCATCAGGGCGTGCATCAGGGCGTTGGTCGGCGTGTCCATGTAGTCCGGCGACTGGCGCCACCAGTAGTTGACCAGCACATTGAAGCGGTCCAGCGCCTCCACGTGGTGCCACCACATGCTGGGAATGAACAGGGCGTCGCCCGGCGCCATCTCGGCCACCTGGGCGTGAGCCAGCGCCTCGGCAAAGCGCGGATACTTGCCATAATCCGGCCTGGCGAAATCGACCAGGCTGATGGCCTGCCCGGCCGGCGTGAAGTCGAGCGGGCCGACGTACAGGTTTTCCAGCTGCTTGGGCGGGAACAGGGTGAAGCGGCGCTGGCCGGCGGCCACGCAGGCCAGGTTGTCCGGCAGGTCGTAGTGGGCCGCGATGCGGGTGCGGTTGCCGATCCAGATGCTGGCCAGCGCATTGCGCGCGCCCAGGTCGACGTCGTTCTCGGCGCGGAAGCCCGGCAGGCAAGTATCGATCGTGGTCGAGCCGACGTAGATCGAGGGCGGCGGCTCGGTGCCGCGGTGCTTCTCCAGTTCCGCCAGCACGGTGTCGAGGCGCACCCGCACCGGGTAGAAATTGAAGCCGCTCAGGTCCTCGTTGTAGAAGTAGCGGCCCTCGATCTCGGGCGCGCCCAGCATGGCGCCGACGGTGGCGTCGCGGTAGAAGCGCCGCAGGTAGGCGTCGGCCGCCTGCTGCGAGCTGCGCGCCGCCTGGACCATCGGCCAATCGTCCACCAGGCCGCGCAGCAGCAGCGGCTCGGTGGACGCCAGGATCTCCGGGCCCAGGTCGCTCGGACGCAGGCCGGAGAGTTCGCGTACTTGTTTAGCGACCGGCAGCATCGGTCTTGATTCGGCGGTTCTTGCGGTCGATCAGGGCGCGGAAGTTCGACAGCGAGGCCAACGCGTAATAGATCGGCGCCAGGTGGCCCGCCTGGTGCAGCTCGTGCACGGCGGCGGCGCTCAGGGAAGCCAGGCGTTCCTCGTGGATGGTGTAGAAGCCAGACAGGCGGCTTTGCGAACCGTCGTCGAGCGTGACGTCGAGCGCGAAGGTTTCCAGCAGCTCGTGCTTCATCAGCGCCCACAGGAAGGCCGATTCGGCCTGCATGCCCTGGTGGATGGTCGACAGCATGGCGCTGATGCGCTCCAGGTATTCGGTATTGCCGCCGTGGGGCAGGAACACCGGCTCGCCTTCGGTCTGGCTGACGCGCGGGTTGTCGAGGTCGACCTGGATCATCAGCTCGTCGCCGTTGCGGCCGATCAGGAAGGGCTGGCGGGCGACCAGCATCGGGATCGAGGGCGCGTCCCAGCCGTCCGGGCCCAGGAACAGGTTTTCGTTCTCGGTAAAGCCCATCAGCGCGATCGACTCGAAGGGAATCTCGTCGCCGGTCTTGCGGAAGATGATCGGGTAGTCCGATTGGAGCAGGCGGAATTCCTGGGCGAAGGTCGGCACCCAGGCCACCTCGTCGCCCAGGCCGGGGCGGTTGGCGGTGATGATGCGCAGGTCCTTGTGGTCGACATTGTTCAGGAAGGCGAAGTTGGGCATGTGTCTCTTTCGTTCTTGGTTATCGTTGTTGCAGCCCATGACGCCGGATATGGTCGATCAGAGCGCGGTTGTCCGGCAAGGCCGGCAGCATCCGGCGGGTCAGGCTCGCCGCGTCGCGCAGGAAGCCGTCCGCCAGCTGCGCGTCGTCATGACGCGGCGCCGGTCCCGGCTCGTGGCGCAAGCCCATCCCGTACAGCACGTACTGATAGCTCGCCGCCGGGAAGACTTCCTGGATGCGGTTGATATCGTAACGCGAGGGAGGGCGGTGGCGCCAGAGCAGCAGCAGATCGGCCAGGCGCCCGGGAATGCTGTCCGCATGGCGGTTGTCGCGCCAGTAGTCGCTGTCCTCGCGCCGGCTCAGCACGTAGTGCAGCTTGAGGAAGTCGATCACCCGCTCCCAGCGGTAGGTGAAGGTCTCGTTGAAGCGGCCCGCCGCGGCGTCCACCTGGGCGCGCGTGGCCGGCATCTGGTCGGCGAGCATGGCGGCCGACAGTTCCACCAGCGCCAGCGCGGAGGCCTCCAGCGGTTCGATGAAGCCGGCCGACAGGCCGATGGCCACGCAATTGCGGTGCCAGAATTTTTCGCGGTAGCCGGGCTGGAAGCTCAGCTTGCGCGGCGCCGGGATGTCCGCGCCGGCGCCACTGCCCCCGAGGTAGGCGCGTAGCGCGCGTTCGGCCTCGTCGTCGGTAGTGTGGGCGCTCGAGTACACATGGCCCACGCCGCGCCGGCTGGGCAGGCCGATGTCCCAGATCCAGCCGGCGCGCTGGGCGGTGGAGGTGGTCTGCGAGGCGATCGGCTCGTCCTCGCGCGCATAGGGCACCTGGACCGCGAGCGCGCTGTCGTTGAACAGCACGTGGCGCTGCGACAGGAAGGGAATGCCGTAGTGCTTCCCGAGCAGCATGGACTGCATGCCGGTGCAGTCGACGAACAGGTCGCCCTCCAGGTCGCCGTGCGCCCTGGTATGCAGGGCGGCGATGTCGCCGTTGCCGTGCGAGCGGATGCCGGTGACGTGGTCGGGCACGTAATGCACGCCCAGCTTTTCCAGGCAGTGGGTGCGCAGGAAGACGCCGAACTTGCCGGCGTCGAGGTGGTAGCCGTAGTTGGCCACCGCCGCGAATTCGGGCGTGCTTGCCTGCTTGGGCGCGCGGCCGGCCACGCACAGGTGGGGCTGGTGGCTCACCAGGTCGGCGAAAGGCAGGTCCGCATGATGGCGCTGCCAGTGGTGGGCAAGGTCAGCCTCGCCGTAACCCTGGGGCAGCGAGAAAGGGTGGAAGTAACGGTCGCCGTCCGCGCCGGTGACCCAGCGGTCGAAGCGCGAGCCCTGCTTGAAGGCGGCGTCGCAGGAACGGAAGAAGGCGGTTTCGGAGACGCCGGCCTCGCGCAGGGTGTCGCGCATGGTGGGCCAGGTGCCCTCGCCCACGCCGATCGGCGCCACGTCCGGCGATTCGATCAGGGTGATGCGCAGGCCGCCCTGTTCCACAGGGCGGTAGCGCGCGGCCAGCACGGCGGCGGTCAGCCAGCCGGCCGAGCCGCCGCCCACGATCACGATGTTCCTGATGGCGTTCGTCACCATGCTGCTTCCTGAAAAACGGATGGGGCAGTCTACCCCGAACGGGCCGCGGCGGGAATGCCCGCGGCCCATCGGACCATCAGAACTTGTAGCGTGCGGCCAGCATGTAGCGCGGCCCGGACTGTTCCACGAACAGCAAGGTCTGCTTGGTGCGGCCGTGGATGCGCTTGATCTCGTCCGTCAGGTTGATGCCTTCGAACTGGATGCTCAGGTTCTTGCTGAGGTTGTAGCCGATGCTCAGGTCGAACTGGCCGTAGGCTTCGACATAGTTCGGGTTCGGACCGGAACCGTCGAAGGTCCCCGACAGGAACTCGTCGCGCCAGTTATAGGCCGCGCGCACGTTCCACTTGTCGTTCTCGAAGATACCGACCAGGTTGGCCGAATCGCCCAGGCCGACCAGCGCGAACTGCTCGCCGATGCTCGCATTGTTGTACTTCAGGCCGGAATGCACGTAGGTGTAGTTGGCCTGCACCCCGAAGCCGCTGCCGCCGAACATGTGCAGCACGTTGAATTCCAGGCCGCGCACACGGTCCTTCTTCTGGTTCGAGAACGACGTGATACGGAAATCCGCGATCGGATCGCTGCCGATGGCGGTGATCGTGCCGGTTGGCGCACCGGAGGCGTCGTCGGCTCCGCGCACCACGCCCGGCTGGCCGGCGAAGTTGCGCAGGATGTAGTTCCGGATGCAGGTGGTGTCGCCGGTGCCGCAGCCGTTCTGCAGCGCCGCGTTCCAGTAGGTGCCGCCGACCGGGGTGCGCACGCCGAAGGGCTGGGCGATCAACTGCGACTGGCCGGCGTAGTTGCTCAGGTGCTTGCGGAAGTGGTTGACCGAGAAGAAGCTCGACTTGGCGTAGTACCACTCGAAGGCAAGGTCGATGTTCTTGGCCTTGACCGGCTCGAGCGAGGGATTGCCCTGGGTGCCGGTGCCGCCTTCCACGCGTGCCAGCGTATTCAGGACCTGGCCGCCGGAGATCTGGTCGTAGCGCGGACGGCCGATGGTCTCGCCGTAGCTGAAGCGCGCCTTCATGTCCGGGCGCAGGTCGACGTCGGCGTCGAAGCTCGGCAGCAGGTGATTGTACTTGCCCTTGAGCGTGGTGAAGCCGCGCTCGCCGAAGACCACCGGGAACTCGTTCTGCGAGACCCAGCTGATCGCGGTCGGCGTCTGCACCAGCGCGCTCGAAGTGACGTCGGTCTTCTCGTAGCGCAGGCCGAACGAGGTATGGACCGGCATCGCCGTGTCCCAGTCGGTGTTGAACTGCAGGTACAGGCTCTTCGACTTTTCCTCGGTGCGCTGGTCGGTGTCGTAGGTGGTCTTCGGACGGTACAGGTCGGGCAATCCCGTGACCTGCGCCGCCAGCGCGCGCAGCTGCTCGAAGTCGAAGGTATTGAACTGGTTGAACAAGGCCGGATTGCCGCTGCCGTCGATGTTGTCGAAGTACTTGCTCAGGGTCTCGCGGTGGAACATGCTGGCCGGGTAGTCGGCGGGACTGGTGGCGCCGGTCCAGGTGTCGCGCTGCTGCACCGAGAAAGCCGAGCGGTAGTCGACCTTGGTCGCGGCCAGGCCGAACTTCAGCTCGGAGGCTTCCAGCATCTTCCAGCTGCCGTGGAGCTGGGCCTGGTCGATCTCGGTTTTCATGTAGCCGTTCTCGAACACCGAGCCGGTCACCTGCTGCGGCGCGCGCGCGAAGTCGGCGCCGGCGATGCTCAGGACCGGGAAGTCCTTGCTGAAGTCGACGGTGGTATCGCCGCGGCTCATGCTGGCGGTGCCGATGACATTGCTCGAGCCCCAGGGGCTGTCCGGAGTCGATTCGGCGGTGGAGTGGTGGGCGTCGAATTCGAAGCGCACGTCGTTGTTGAGCTTCCAGGCCGCGTTGAAGCCGAGCGACTTGTTCTCGTTCCTGGTGGCGAAGTCGGCCCCGCCCATCGCGATGTCGCTATTCGCGTCCGGGATGTGCTCGGTGTAGATCAGCGGGCTGGCCACCGGGCCGTCGGTCCAGGTGCTCGACGAGGCGCCGAAGTTGAACCAGGCCGAGATATCCTGGCGGCGGGTCTGGACCTTGTTTTCCGAGTAGGTGTAGTCGAGGGTGGTGGTCAGCGCCTTGGTCGGGGCGAACTGGAACACCACCTGGCCGTTGGTGCGCTGGCGCTGCACGCCGTTCATGTTGTAGTTCAGGTTTTGCGGCACCTGGTACACGTCGGTCGGATCCGGACGGTTGGTGATGCGCTCGGAACCCGGCGTGCCCGGCTGCGGAATCGTGCCCCAGTTGTTCTCGTCGCCACGGAACGGACCCTTCCAGCCATTGGAGACGGCGGCCTGGTTGAAGCCCAGGTTGCGTTCCTGGTAGCTGGCGGTGAGCGCGATGCCGAAGCGGCCGTCGGCCGAGGTATTGCTGTAGATGCCGGAGATCTCCGGCGTGATCTTGTCGCCGCGCTGGACGTCGTCCGGCAGGTTCTGGGCCGACTTGTCGTACACGCCCTTGACGCCGACGCTGGCCTGCATGCCGGGACGCGACAGCGGACGCGGTGTGAGGATGTTGATGGTCGCGCCGATGCCGCCGGTCGGGGTTTCGGCGCGCGCGGACTTGTACACCTGGATCTGGGACACCGCCTCCGAGGCCAGGTTGGCGAAGTCGAAGGCGCGGCCGTTGCGGTCGCCCAGGCCGGAAGTCGGCATCTGGCGGCCGTTCAGCAGCACCAGGTTGAAGTCGGGGCCGACGCCGCGCACGGTCACCTTCGAGCCTTCGCCGATGCTGCGGTCGATCGACACGCCGGAGATGCGCTGCAGCGACTCGGCCAGGTTGGTGTCGGGGAACTTGCCGATGTCTTCGGCCACGATGCCGTCGACGAAGCCCTGCGCGTTGCGCTTGAGGTTGAGCGAGGATTCCAGGCTGGCGCGCAGGCCGGTGACGACCACGGTCTGGGTCGTACCGTTCGGGGACAGGCCGGGCGCGCTGGCGCCCTCGCTGGCCGGGGTGGCCGGCGCTGCCGGAGCCTCGGCCGGCGGGCTTGCCTGGTCCTGGGCGTAGGCCGGTGCGAATGCCGCGCAGGCGCTCGCCACTGCCAGGCTGATCAATGTCTGTTTCGCCTTGGGGTAAACCATGTGTTCTCCTGTTCTTTTTAAAATATGGCGGTCTCACCTACCCACGGTGCCTGCCGCCTTGTCTCCACAACCCGCCGGACGCCCTCACTACCCCGGATGCTCTTGCTCCAACTCCGCGCCCTCACCGCCTGCTTGCCGCTTCATGGAAACGTTTCCATGCAGTTGTCTGAATATTAGGGTTGGAAAAAAAAATTGTCAACGGAATATTCCATGCAGATACGGGTCAAACTGCGGCAGTTTTGCAACATTTGCGTCCATCTCAGAGGGAGCGTCCCGGCGCGATGAGGCGAGCCGTGCGGGTCTGCTCTGTTGACGCGGATTTTCGTGGAATGCTAGAGTCGGCCTGTTTGGCTGGAACCGCTTCCAAAACCAAGGGAGATTTGCCTGATGCAGCGCCCGCTTGCACACTCCGCCCGCCTCCTCCTGCTGCTTGCCAGCGTCCTTGCGCCTGCGTCGGCCTGCGCGCAGGCCAGCGGATTCCGCTGGCCGAACGGCGCGCGCGCCGCGGTCAGCCTGGCCTACGACGACGCCCTCGACTCCCAGCTCGACCACGCCCTGCCTGCGCTCGACCGCCATGGCCTCAAGGGCAGCTTCTACCTGCAGCTGTCGAATCCCGCCGTGGCCAGGCGCATGGGCGAGTGGCGGGCGGCTGCCCGGCGCGGCCATGAACTGGGCAACCACAGCCTGTTCCACCAGTGTTCGGGTTCGGGCGCGGACCGCGCCTGGGTGGAGCCGCACCGCAATCTCGACACCACCACGCCGGAGCAGATGCGCGACCAGGTCCTGCTCGGCAATACGATGCTGGAGGCGATCGACGGCCGCCGCGAGCGCACCTATACCGCGCCTTGCGGCGACCTGCTGGCCTCGGGCCGTCCTTACCTGCCGGCGCTGCGCACGGCCTTCGTGGCGGTCAAGGCGGGCGGCGGCGAAGGCGTGGCTGCCTCCATGGCCACGGTCGATCCCTATGCGGTGGCGGTGGCGGGGCCGGTGAATGCCAGCGGCAAGGAGATGATCGCGCTGGTCCGGCAGGCCGGCGCGCGCGGCACCATGGTCGCCTTCACCTTCCACGGCATCGGCGGCGACTACCTGAGCGTGTCGGCGCAGGCGCACGAGGAGCTGCTGCGCTTCCTGGCGCAGCACCGCGGCGCGTATTGGACCGACACCTTCCTCAACATCATGCAGCACGTGAAGAAGGAGCAGGCGCGGCGGTAGTGTTTTTCAGCGGTCCATCCCGCCGAATGCGCAGTCCGTCGCAATCCGGAAGGCAAATTCCGTGTGTTCGCCTATTCTGCCGCCATCGACAATCATTTTCGGAGATCCACCATGAATAAACTGCTGACCGCCGCCTTCGTCGCCGGCTCGCTCACCCTGGCCGCCGGCCCCGTCCTCGCCGGCGACGCCGCGCGCGAGACCCGCGCCGTGGACGCCAAGGTCACCAAGGTCAAGCTGGGCGGCGTGGTCGATCTGGTCCTGGTCCAGGGTCCCACGGCCTCGCTGGTGGTCTCGGGAGATCCCCGCTACATCAAGCGCATCACCACCGCGCAGCGCGGCGACACCCTCGAAATCGGCACCGAATCCTTCACCAACCGCAACGAGCGCATGGAACACCGGCTGCGCGCCGAGCTCACCATGCCGAACCTGGCCGAGTTCACGTCGAACGGCGTCGGCAGCTCGACCGTCAGCGGCTTTTCCGGCGACAGCGTGAAGCTGGCCCTGGACGGCGCCGGCGCGATCGCCGTCGACGGCGGCTTCCGCCAGATCGATGCCCGCCTGGGCGGCGTGGGCGCGATGAGCCTCAAGGGTGTGCGCGCCGAGCGCGTCGACCTGAGCCTGCGCGGCGCCGGCCGCATGACGGTCCAGGGCCAGACCCGGATGCTGCAGGCCAAGCTGAGCGGCGTCGGCAGCCTGGAAGCGCAGGGGCTGCAGGCCGATACCGTCGACCTGGCCCTGTCCGGCCTGGGCGGCGCCTCGGTGCACGCGAAGCAGGCCGCCGACGTGAGCCTGAGCGGCCTGGGGTCGGCCACGGTGTACGGCAATCCGGCCAAGCGCAACGCCAGCGACAACGGTCTCGGCAGCATCAGCTGGAAATAAGCCGGAAGAACGCGGACTAGCCGGTCTTGTCCCGGCCGGCCGGCGTGCGCAGCGCGAGTCCTCTGCGCGGCAGGTCGCGGCCGAGCACCAGGCGCACGTCGGCCGGCGCGCAGGCAGGCACTTCGCGCAGCTGCGCGCTGCCGATCCGTTCCGCCAGGCGCTCGGCGGCCGCGCGGTGCGCCGCCTCGTATTCGATGCGGGTACGGCGCACGGCAAATCCCTTGTCGTTCGACAGCCGGGTCACCTTCATGCCGGCAACGCCGAGCTGGCGCGCCAGCGCGCGCGCCATGCCGGTGACGCCATTGCCGTTCCTGATTTCCAGCCGCGTCACGGCGGCCTCGATCGGGGGCGCCGCCGGAGCCGGAGCGGGCGGCGCAGCCGGCGCCGACGCCTTGCCGCGCCGCAGTTCGAGCATGCCATTGCCGGCCACGTGCAGTTCGGTCTCCAGCCACACCGGTTCCCGGCCCTCCTCGCGGCGCGGGGCCTGCAGCGCCTGGCCGATCGCCGTTACCGAGGTCTTGCCGCCGACCGCCGCCAGGTCGGCGGCAAGACC
>CAMPHU010000105.1 GCA_946886065.1 uncultured Massilia sp.
ATGCGCGACCGGCGTCCGCTAGCATCCACGCAGAATCCACCCGGAATCCAAGCAGAAGCCCAGTCCACCAACAAGGACATACCAGGACTTTGCCCCGCAACCAAACCTTCGGCGCTCAAGGTTCTATCGTCAGCACCTTTCTATCCCGCCGCGAGACCGGAGAGCGCAAGAGCCGCTTCCTGAGTGCGTTCCGGATGCGGTACGTCTTGGACTCGAACACGAGATACGACAGGTACGCCGAACCGATCAGGACCGCAAGCATTCCGAAAAAGAGGGCAGTATGCAGCGGGATGGAAGGCGAGAGCCGGCGCAGGCCGAGGTGGCTCGTACTCCAGTGTTGCAACAGGCCGATCACGGGTACATGCAAGACGTAGAGACTGAACGAGAACTCGGCAAAGAACTTGCCTGACTTGCGAACGGGCTGCGCCAGGCGGGAAGCAGTCGAGGCCTTGAACTGCAGGCTCGAAAGGAGGACGAGATAGAGGACGCTGCATATCAGATCCTGCCCGAGCGTCGTCACGTCGAATTCGTCCAGTTCCCCCGTCAACCTGAAATACCCAGCGCCGGCAAGAACCAGCAGGAACCAGCCCCAGCGCGCGCCATTCCCGCATTCGATCCGGATGCGGGAGAACCCCACGCCAAGGAGCCACACCAGGAAGTAGGTGGTAATCGCCGTCGGCAACAGCGCGGCAAGCGCGAGGAGGGCAGCCGCGCATGACAGACGAGCTGTTTTACCTGGCGTGGTGCATACCAGCGCCAGCAGGGGGAACATCAGGTAGTACCACGTCTCGTTCGCCAGACTCCACAGTGGAAAATTCCCTCCAAAAACAGGCACTAACACGCGTTGCAAGCCAAACAGGTTGCCGGCGAAGCTAGTCGCCGAATACGGGTCGGCCGGCGACAGATCGATCGCATCCAGGCTGGTGGCGCCGATGCCGAAAGCAAACGCCAGGGTGAGCAAGAAAGTGGGAATCAATACAGTCCACAAGCGTGTCAGGCGGTCGATCGCATAGCTGACGATCGCATGGGGCTCATTGATGCGGTTCAGCAAACTGCCGCCCACCAGCCAGCCGCTGATGACGAAGAAGACCAGCACCGCCTGATGGGCAAACCCACTGACGAAGGCGAGCCCCTGGAACCAGAGCGGGGGAGAGGCAAGGTCGCGGACTGCGGGATACATAGCTGCACGTAAGTGGGCAATGGCAACAATGAAAGCGGCCAGGCCGCGCAGTACCGAGATAAGAATGGAGTGCCAGCTCGCCTCGTCGAACTGGCCGTGACGCTGGAATGCCACCCGGGGCATATTGGGAAAGTGCATTGTGCCTCCCTGGCTCAAATAAGTTGCCGTTTGCCCTCCACAGGGCGAAACGTTTTTGCTGAAAAGCCTCGGCGACGGCCGGCACACCAGACAGACGAAGTTGCGGGTAAAGCACGTCACGGGCAAGGCTCCCCCTGATTGACCCACCCGAATCAGCCGTGTACGGCATCAGTCATTTGCGTGCCTTGGCGCGCCTGACAAAACCCTCATGGCTGCTTTGCATCGTCTTTGCCGTACTGAATTACTGTCTGCGACACTGCGTCGCGTGGCCGCATCCCTTGCCCCGAGGGCTTTGTCAGACGCTCTTAGTCAAGCGCATGCCTTCGCCATGCACGCGGATCCGCTATGCGCGAATCACGATGGGCGGCGAAGGCAGCTACGCGCGCGACCGCTGCGGCGGAACCTGTAGGGCAATCGAACCAACATCCCGCTGTAGTGCCTGACTGGGTTAATTGCTGTGTTCCCAGGACTGGACCTGTCTGAGCATCCGGTTCCGACCTATAGCCCTTGGCAACCCCTCACGAAGAGCCGCATCGCCTCGCCATAAAGCCACTGCGAAGCAGGGATGGGGGATCATTCGAGCGGGCGTCAGACGCCTTGGCGCTTGCTGCCACGGGTTTTCTGCTTCTGGCCGATAAATAGATTACCTTTTCGAATATCAAACCGAATCGACCGTTCCCGCTGCTCAATTCGCAGTCTCGACTTTAACAAATTGCCGAGACAGGATTTTGAATCGACGCAAAAACAGGAGAAAAAGGAGCCTGCGGTCCGCCAATCGAGGGCCGGTTTATTCGAAGTCCGCTGGATTAAGTTATCCGTGTAATCCAAACGAGGTCGTTTTTGTTGCGGGAAATTTCTTCCAGATAAATTATTAGCGCAATGTCCCCGTAATTTGAGGGCGGTGTAGGAAAAATATGATGCTCGTCGTATCTCAACAGCAAGAATAAGTGGCAGTGCGCTCGCTGATCTAATTGAGGTTCATCAATCCGATAATTTGAGGGGCCATGATAATCAACTCGGAAGGCGATCGATAGGATTGTTGGTCAAGGCTGGTAACTATAAATTTATGCTCATGGAAATATAGAGGACGAAACCATTTTTGCAAAAGCCTTGGGCCGTTGCCTGTCCAGTAATGTGCCCTGGATCGTCAATCGCGTATTCCCGCGTCTCGTATATTTGTTCAATTTATGTCCACATGTCCTCGAGGATGCACAATTCGAAAACATGGTTGTCAACCATGAATTTATCCTTGCCTGTTTTCTGGAAGCATGCGACGACAGTGCTCACCGGGACCGTGGTGGCCCAGGCCTTGCCGTTGCTGATCGCTCCGCTGATCACCCGCCTTTGTACGCCGGCAGACCTCGGAGAATTCAGTGTCTGGCTGGGCGTGATTGCGATTGCGTCCACGATCGGCACGCTCAGACTCGAAGCGGCGATGATCCTCGATCACGATTCCGATGAGCAGCAGACCTGTTTCAGCGTCGTGGCCTATTTCTCGACTTCGCTGGCAGTTTTCATCACCTGTGCCTTGGTGTGCGCGCGCCTGGCCGGAACGCCCCTGGCGCAGAAGCTGTCTTGGTTTGGTTTGCTGACCATCGGACTAGGCGCGTGGCTCACCGCGTATCACCAGACAGTGCTTGCCTACGCAACCTCGTACCGCGCATTTGGTAAGGCGGCGATGGCAAAGGTATGCGGCGCCGGGACCATTGCAGTCGGTCAGCTGGCCTTGCTGTTGGCCGGAGCAGGAGGCGGAGCACTATTAGGTGGGCAAATTCTCGGGCTGTGCATCGGTTTGGCGGCTGCGATCTATCTCTTGTCTCCACCGCTTCCCAGGCTTTCCCTGGCGCCGACGCGTGCGCAACTCAGGTATCTCAAGAAACATGAATCGTTCTGGCGATTTTCCTTGCCGGCAGGTCTGTTGAATACCGCAGCCGGCAAGTTCCCCTTGTTTCTCGTCGGAGCAAAGTATGGCCTGTTCGCCGCTGGCTTGTTTGCCCTGACCGAACGAATACTGACCGCCCCCGTTTCGCTGATCGCAGCCTCCGTCCTGGAGGTGTTCAAACGCCAGTCAGTCCACGAGTTCCAGACGCTGGGCAACTGCAAGGCCGCCTTCCTCAGCACCTTCAAGGCGCTGGTGCTGCTCGGTTGTGTGCCGGCCCTCGTGATTTTCGCCTTCGCTCCGGATCTCTGTGCCTGGGTATTTGGCGAGCCATGGCGCGAAGCCGGCGAATTCGCGCGGATCCTGGCCCCATTGTATTTCCTGAATTTCGTCGCCAGCCCATTAAGTTATGTCTTCTTCGTCGCCGGAAAGCAAAAAATTGAGCTCTTATGGCAAATTGCGCTGTTTATTACGACGATTACGATCTTTGTCGCTCCGCTTCCTTTGAAACAAGTGCTTCTGCATTACACAGTTTCCTATTCGATCCTGTACATCGTCTATCTTCACCTGTCGTACCGATTCTCAAAGAACGGGGCTCCAGGATCCGCCGGTTCTCGCGGGTCGATCGCGGTTGCTGACGCCGACAGCCGGCAGAAAACGGGCGGATAAATCATGCAGGCGATCAGTATTGAAACAGGTCGGCGGAAGCGGGTGATCAGCCCCACATTTATAGCGCATTGCGCTTTCCTGTTGCTGTTCCCTGGCTTTTTTTTCTACCAGACCCTGTTGGGTATCGGCGCCATTCCCGCATTTTTGGGCGGCTACTTCACCCTGGTGGCGATGGTATTGCTGGTGCCGCTCGCCGGCGCCCTGTTCTGTGCCGTGAAACGGGACAGGGCTTATGCGACGCCCCTCGACCTGTGCCTGCTCCTGCTCGCCACCTACTACCTGCTGGTCCTGGCGGCGAATTTCGCCTCAGGGGCGACGGTCATCATTGTGGAAAGGTATGTGGCGAGCGTTATCTTCTGCTTCGAGACATATGTCATATTTCGAATGATCGATCTCGACGACCAGAATTTTTTGAGAATCATCGTTATTTCTCTTCTGATCATGTCGGTCATTACCTGCTACTTCTCGGTCGGTGGCTTTTTCTTTCTGCAAGCCCTAGGGGAAGCAAAGGATCCGGCCAGCCTGGCAACCTATCAGGGGTTCGCACGCTCCTATATCTACACCTATTTGATCGTTGTCGCGGTGACCAGATCAGTGGTTTTGCGTTACTTGATGTATGTCATGGCATCCACCGCTTTGTTCCTGAACGGGGCGCGAAGCGAATTTTCCGCGATCATGTTCCTGATTCCAGCAGTGGAACTGTATTACGCGAAACAGCGGTTGTACGCCATTTTTGCGCTTCTGCTCTTATCCGTTTTTCTCGTCGGCGGCGTTGAAACGATCGTGAACGCCCTGCCGGAAAACAGGATATTGCAGCTGTTCGACCTTTCCCACTCGAGTTCGGCAATCACCAGGCAACGCTTCACCGGGGACGCGCTACGTACGATCTGGTCCAGCCCTGTGTTCGGTAACTTCGCCAGTTATCCCGATGGCCATTACGCTCACAACGTCTTGACGACCTGGGTGGACTTCGGCCTGTTTGGTTTTCTCTTCTTTTGTGGGCTGCTGGTATGGCATGCCATCTGGCTGTTCTTCAACGGCTTCTTTTCCAGGACAAAAAGCGGTGACTTCGTCCTGGCATGGTCCTTCGTCACCGCAGTGATCCTCTGGGCCGTGACCGCAAAAAATATGCCCGACATGAGCGTGGGCGCGGCCCTGGGGGCATTCGCGCGCTATCGCTATAAGAAAAGACATTTAACACCAGCCCACGACCGGCCGTCTGCCGCCTGGAAATAAGGTATCAACATGCGGATTCTCTACATCAATCATTACGCCGGTTCGCCGCGCCACGGCATGGAATACCGTCCTTATTACCTGGCGCGGGAATGGGTGCGCTTCGGGCATGAGGTCTGCATTGTCGCTGCGGATTATTCGCATCTGCGCGTTCAGCGCCCTCAACTTGACGGTCGCGATCGTCTGGACGAATCGATCGACGGCGTTCGCTACACCTGGCTGAGGACGCTTCCCTACGCCGGAAACGGCTTTGCGCGGGTGCGCAATATTGGCTCGTTCATGTTCCGCCTGTATCAGCATGGGCAGCGGCTTGCGGCGGAGCGCAAGCCGGACGTGGTCATTGCATCCAGTACTTACCCGATGGACGTGTGGCCGGCACACCGCATTGCGAGCTTGGCCGGCGCCAGGCTTGTGTTCGAGATCCATGACCTTTGGCCGCTGACGCCGATGGAAGTGGGCGGAATGTCGAGATGGCATCCATTCATCCTGACCGCGCAGGCCGCCGAGAACTATGTCTACCGAAACGCAAGCGCAGTGGTTTCCATGCTTCCGAAGGTGCATGCCCACGTCGCTGCACGCGGACTGGCCGTGGACAGGCTGCACATTGTCCCGAACGGCATCGATCCTGGCGAGTGGCCGGCGAGGACCGCTCCACTGGCAGAGGCGCTGGAAGGCAGGCTGGCGCGGATTGCGGAAGCGGGGAATGCGATCGTCGGATACGCCGGCAATCACGGTATTTCGAATTCCCTGGACACACTGCTCAAGACTGCGGAGAACATGCGTGGCGAGAAGGTGTCCTTCGTCCTCGTGGGCGGCGGCCCGGAGAAAGAGAAGCTCGAGCGCTGGGCGCAGTCGGAACAGCTGCGCAACGTCCATTTTGCCGATCCGGTCGCCAAAGAGCAGATTCCCGCCTTGCTGCAATGGTTTGACATCGCCTTCATCGGCTGGAAACGCCAGCCTTTGTACCGGTTTGGGATCGCGCCGAACAAACTCATGGATTACATGATGGCGGCCCGTCCTGTGCTGCATGCGGTCGAAGCAGGAAACGATTCCGTGGGGGAGGCCGGCTGCGGACTGACCGTGGCGCCGGAAAGCCCGGGCGCGCTTGCGCATGGCATCCGGTCATTGATCGGATTGAGCGACGCCGAACGTCAAGCCATGGGCGCGCGCGGCAAGGAATTTGTACTGCGTCACTTTACCTATCCAGTCCTCAGCGCGCGCTTCCTGGCCGCGTGCGGTGAATAGGAGCGTCCGACAACACTGCCAGGGCAAGGCTGCGCTACCGGCGCAGCGCTGCCGCAGCGTAGACGCAGGAAGGATGCAGTGCAGCCGTAAAGGTTTCGTGCGACGCATTAGCTCCCGGCGATGACGCCGCGCTAAAGAATAATTTTTGTCCATTCGTCTCTGGGTGAATCACATGTCACACACGGATATGCTGATGAAGAGGATCTTCGACATCGTCGCTGCTTTGTTTGGCCTCTTGCTGGCCTTGCCGTTTATCGTTGTTTGCTGGACTGTCGCGGCAATCGAGACCCGAAGTAATGGTTTTTTCATACATGAGCGAATAGGGCGGCATGGACGTCCGATACATGTCTGCAAGATCAAGACCATGTATTCGACCAGGAGCAAAAGAAGCCCGCTCGCCTCCAACAATATGTCTGTTATCACCCGCTCCGGCGCTGTGTTCAGGAAGTACAAGCTGGACGAATTGCCGCAGCTTTTCAACGTCCTCATCGGGAACATGAGCATCGTCGGTCCCCGCCCCGATGTCCCCGGCTACGCCGACGCGCTCGCAGGCAGTGACAGGATCATCCTCGCATTGCGGCCAGGGATCACCGGTCCGGCGTCGATCAAGTACAAAAATGAGGAATCGATGCTGGCGGCCGTCGCTGATCCGCTCGTCTATAACGACCGCATCATCTGGCCCGACAAGGTCCGGATAAACAAGGAATACATACAAAATTATTCCTTGTGGCGCGATATCAAATACATCTTGCAGACGATTTTCCCGTGAGGCCCACATGAAAAGCTTATGCACCACCTGGCCCAGCTTCTCCGACGAGGAGGCGACCGCCGTGAAGAACGTGATCTTGTCGAACAAGGTGAATTACTGGACCGGCACCGAATGCCGGGAATTCGAAAAGGAGTTTGCGGCGTGGGTGGGAACGGAGTTCGCCGTATCCCTTGCTAACGGCACCCTGGCACTGGATTGTGCGCTGAAGGCGCTTGGCATCACAGACGGCGACGAGGTGATTGTCACGCCCAGGACCTTCCTGGCTTCCGCGAGCTGCATCGTCAATGCCGGCGCGATTCCCGTGTTTGCAGATGTCGACCGGGACAGTCAGAACATCACTGCCGACACCATCAGGGCCGTGCTCACGCCGCGCACCAAAGCGGTCATCTGTGTTCACCTTGCAGGGTGGCCTTGCGACATGGACCCGATCATGGAGCTGGCCCAGGCACACGGCCTGTTTGTCATTGAGGACTGTGCCCAGGCGCATGGCGCGCGCTACAAAGGGAGGATGGTCGGGAGCATCGGGCACATCGGTGCCTGGTCATTTTGCCAGGACAAGATCATGACGACGGGCGGCGAAGGAGGCATGGTCACCACGAACTCCCGCGAGTGGTGGAAGACCATGTGGTCGCATAAGGATCATGGCAAGTCCTGGGACGCTGTGTACGCACGGCAGCATCCCGCCGGATACCGGTGGGTCCACGAGTCTTTTGGAACGAACTGGCGGATGCTGGAGGTGCAGGCGGCCGTTGGGCGCATCCAGCTGCGGCGCATGCCTTTGTGGACGGCGCAACGCAAGGCGAACGCGCACCGGATTGCTGCGGTATGCAATCAGATTCCGGCGCTGAGGATCCCTGTCGTTCCCGCCGACGTGGAGCATGCCTTCTACAAGTACTACGTATTCGTCGACCCGGACAGGCTGGCGGACGGATGGACCCGGGACCGGATCATGGAAGCGATCTCCGCCAGAGGCGTATCGTGTACGCAGGGAAGCTGCTCGGAGCTCTATCAGGAGAAATGCTTCGACCACACGGCATACCGGCCGAAGCAGCGCCTGAAAGTCGCGAAGGAGCTGGGTGAGACAAGCTTGATGTTCCTGGTGCACCCGAGCTTGACGAGCTCCGACCTCGAGCTGACCTGCCGGGTGATCATGGAAGTGTTCTCAAGAGCCGGCAAGGCCGCCTGGAATTCCCTCATGCTCCCGCATTGAGCTGGCGAGAAACCTGGGTCGACGGTGACACCTGCGATGACTTCATGGATGCCCGTTATCGATATCGGCCATACGGCGGTCATGATCCCTGCCGCCGGCGCCATCCTCGCCTGGCTCCTCCTGGGGCGGGCATGGAAACTGGCGCTATGGTGGAGCCTGATCATCGCCGCCGGTCTAGGCGTGGTTGCATGGTCGAAGATGGCGTTTCTTGGCTGGGGACTGGAAATACGTGCTGTCGGTTTCCAGGCGCTGAGCGGCCATGCATGGCGGGCGACGGCCATTCTCCCAGTCTTTTTTTTCTTGATTTCCCATGACGTGGTGCAGGGCTGGCGCATCAGAGGAGCATTGTTCGGTGCGGTACTCGGCATTGCTTTGGGTACCTTGCTCGTAACCCTAGCATTCCACACGGCCTCCGAAGTGATTGCCAGCGCCGTCCTTGGTTTCTCCGCCGCCTACGCCTTCATCCGCCTCGCCATGGCCTCGCCGCCATTGAAGATCACTCCTTGGACGGTCCCCGCGACCCTCCTGGCATTTATCGCCATTTGCAGCCTGAAGCCGTCGGCGCTCAATCACCGCCTGGTTGATGTCGCCCTGTACGTTTCCGGACGCGATCAACCATACCGATGGTCGCGTCAGATCGACCCGCCTTTGCCGCATGCAACGGAGCGGAAGAGCCTGAAGACTTGCCAAGTGCGCGACCTCCGTTAAGCCCAAGGACCATCGCCCGTGCAGCGGCTGTGGTGGATGAAGTCGATGGCCTTTCGAATCCCGCTTCGCCTCAAGCGGCGGAAGCAAGTGCGCGACCTCCCTTAAGCCCCAAGGCCAATTGCGCCAGGCAACGGCTGCGCTAAATGAAGTCGATGGCCTTTCCGAATCGCGCCTTGCCTCGATCGGCAGAAGGCCTCAGCCGCGCGACGGGGACCGGTGGTTCTCCCTCCATTCGACGCCGGAAGGCAGGAAGTGCGGGATACCTTGCACATGGCAATGTATATCGATCACCGGCCGCGTCATCCGCAGTGGCTGCAGGAAGCGAGGCGCAAGCAGAGCCGTCCATCTCGCCGGGTTAGCGCTGCGGAAAGGTCTACAGCGCTGGCGAATTTAAACCTGGCACGCGCCGCAGAACACCCAAGCCGGACAAGTGGTAGCTCGCCGGCGGTACAGGACACGTCGCGTTTGAACCGACAAGAGGCAGTTCGCCGGCGGTACAGGCAGGTGGCGATTGAACACAATGCAGACCGGCGGTGCCGGCACCCGGCACTACTGCTCGACTGACCCAATGTGATACGCGCCGAGCTGGCGCGGCGCGCCTTCTGCCGAGTGGACAGGCGCGGCCGGGCCGGCTGGCGACTGCTGTAGCCGAAGGGCTGGCGAACTATGTTTCACACGGTAGTCGCCCATGCCGTCCGCCTGGTAGTCGCGGAACTGAGGATCCGCCAGGATCGTGCCGCTGACTTGGCCGCTCACCCGCAGGGCAGTGCCGCTGGCATGGACCAGGTTGTCGACATAGCGGTTATTCGCGCCGACCTTGCCGCCTTCGACGATACCGTAGGTAATATTATCGTAGACGATATTGTTTGAAACCAGGTTGTTCTGCGAGCCCTCGGGCAGGGTGCCGGCATCGCCACCCCCGATGAGAATCCCGACCTTGCATCGAAAAACCGTGTTGTTGACGATGGTCGAGGCGGTTGCGCCGTGCCACTGCTGGATCCCCGCAGCCGCGACGCCTGAGACGAAGTTGTTGACGACGGTGTTGTCTGGATTGGCGATATAGATTCCTTGTACCGTGTTGCATTTGCCGATCATTGCGGCGCCGATATTTCTGATGACGTTACCCTCAATGAGCACGTTCCCCGGGCCCCCGTTCGTGTCGATCGCCGCGCCGCCGCTGCCGGTGCAGCCGCCGCTGATGGTCAGGTCATGAACAAGATTGTTCGTGATCCGCAAATTCGCTCCGTCGGCCAGGATGCCGTGCCGGCCGCTACCGCTGATGTCGAAGCCATCGATGTCGACATAGTTTCCTTTTGAGCGCCACGCGATGCCGGTACCTGAGACAAGAATTTTCGCCGCCCACTTGATGTCCGAAACAAATCTGATCCGCGCTGCCGCTGTTCCGCTGCGGGAGGTGACGATACCGGCGCTATGCAGGGTCGGAGCGGAAACAGGGTAGGCGCCCGGAGCGACATGGATGGTGTACCCGGGGGCGGCGGCCGCGTCGGCGCGCGCGATCGTCAGGAAGGGAGACGCTTTCGTGCCTGAGTTGGCGTCGGCTCCATCCGGGGCTACATAGAGGTGCGGGCTTGGGCTGCAAGCGGCCAGCAGGGCGCTCAGGCCGGCGTAGCCCAGGCAACGCCCAGGCAATCGAAGCCTGGAAACAAGGACGAGCGCGCTTGTTGCCTTGTCCAACGCGGGGGGGGCAGCATCCAGCCGCGTATCTCCATCCTTCGAGGTCACCTGGTGTCGGTGGCGGACAACGCCTGGCGAGAGGGCGTCCTTCGGGTTCCAGTGAGAGGTATTTCTCATTGCTGCATCCGGTCGTCCGTATTTCGCTTGAATTGGAGGGGATGCACTGTTCGACGCCAGGGCTCAGAGAAAAAGTGCCGTGTTCCGCCATACCCCAGGCTCGCAAGCGGTGCGCCATATGACGCTGTTGCGAACCCGCGGAGTAGAGCAAAGCTGCCTGCTCTACAGTAACCCATGCATGCAGGCTGCGCTGCAGTGAACCGACGCGGGCACGATGACGCCTGACCAGTGCTTGACGTTTGATTATGCTTGCGATCCGGGGCAGACCGCCTTGATCTCGCTAAAGTATGTTCGGTGAATTGATGCCGGGCGGAGAGGACTCAGGGCCGCTTAGACGAGGCGGACTCGAACCTCCGCCTCGCCCCACCAGGAATAGCGCCGATCGCGAGGCTCGGGTAGCCGTTCCAAATGCACGGCAACAGGAGGTGAAACGACGGCCCGCGCCTGCTAAGTGGAGACGCGGCTGGCCGGGGGCAAAGGCGGAATATTCAGGCGGACCTGAAATAAGCGCGATTCGTGGCCACGCCAATACCGCCCGCTGCGCGCACGTCCCGGCCGAAACGCCGGGCGTAGCTGGAGAGGGGACGTTGGAAGAGAAGCGCTAGTGTAGATCGTGCAGCAGCCGCCCGATAATGCGTTCTGCGGCGTCGCCGGCGCCGTAAGCGGCCATTTCCGTGCCCTTGCTGCCGAGACTGGCGTGCAGGTTGGCCAGCAGGGAAGCGGCGTCGACGGGCGGCGCCAGCCTGTTCCAGCCGGCCTGCAGCAATTCGACCCATTCTGTTTCGTCCCGAAAGGTGACGCACGGAACACGGTAAAAATAGGCTTCCTTTTGCACCCCACCGGAATCCGTAGCAATGAGGGCTGCGTATTTTTCCAGTTGTACCATGGCCAGGTAGGGTTGCGGATCCATCAGCACGACTGAGCGCTCGAGGACATCCAGTCTCCCTTGCTGGGCCAGGATGTTGCGCGTGCGCGGATGCAAGGGCAGCACGACCTTGACCTCCTTCGCAAAATGGATGAGCGCTTCGACGATGGCAGCCAGGCGAGTTGGATGATCGGTATTCTCGGCGCGGTGTATCGTGGCGAGACAATAGGCGCCGGGCCGCACGCCGTGCTCCTCGCGCAATCGGCCCAGCATACCGCCGCGCTCATCGACACGCGCGCCGTGGTGCAGGGCCACGTCGAACATGACGTCTCCGACCTGGTCGATATATTCCGGCCGGGCTCCCTCGCGCAGCAAATGCATGCCCGCCGCATCCGTCGGCGTGAAGAGCCAGCGTGAGACCCGGTCGGTCAGGGCCCGGTTCACTTCCTCCGGCGAGCGCAGATTGAAAGAGCGCAGGCCTGCCTCGACATGCGCGACGGGAATATGCAGCTTGACCGCCGCCAGGGCGCCCGCGAGTGTGGAGTTGGTGTCGCCATAGACAAGCACCGCATCCGGCTCCTCCGCGAGAAGCAGTCGTTCGATATCGACGAGCATGCGGCCGGTCATCTCGCCATGAGGACCGCCATGAATGGCGCATTGATGGGTGGGCGGCTCCATTCCCAGCTCCGAGAAGAACACCGCCGACATGTTCGCATCGAAGTGTTGGCCGGTATGGACGACGGTCTCGCGCAGTCCTCCGGTGCGGCGCAGGAGCGCGGAGACGGCGCTGGCCTTGATGAACTGGGGACGCGCGCCGATTACGGTGACAATTTTCTTCGGGGTCATGGAATGGTTCCGCTTTTCTTCAGGAATAGAACAGGGCTGGCTTAGCGACTACCAGGTCACCGCTTCGTAGAAGCGGAACAGATTGGCCTTGGTGTTTTCCTTCCAATTTGTCTCGACCTGGCGCGGATGGGTCACCAGGCAGATCCTGTCATGCTTGCCGAAGACATCGAACGGCGAGGCAGGGCAGTAATACTGGGGCGGCGGGCGATCGGCGATATACATGTCGATATGGTCCAGGAGCGCAGCATCGTAGGCCTCGCATTCGATGCCGCAATCCTTGCGCAGCTGCCCGTCGGCGAGAATTTCGGCGTTGTTCAGCTTGAGCCGCCGGTTGGCGAAATCGCCGTGGCTCGCCACTGTCCGGATCTTCCTGCCAAGTTTTTTTTCGATCCAGTCGAAATTCTTGCGGAATTCTTCCCTGATCTCCGGAAGGCGGCTCCGAACCAGGACGGGATCCTTGATCTTGTGTTTCTTGGCGAAGGCGGCCAGTTCCTCGTAGTGGTAACTGGCCTCGCCGCCGTATTCCTCGATCTCCTGCATGAGCTCGAAGTCCAGGGTCGACAGCCGGAAATAGTAGCTGGACTGGATGCCGTGCTTCTTCTCGATCTGGAGCAGCTTCCTGGTTGTGCGCAGGTCCGTGTCGATATCGTGCCGGTGCACGATGAATTTCGTGGCCGTGGACTGGCCGGTCCTGGCGATGTCAAAGAAATCGCGTACCGAGGTTTGGACGAAGCCGGCATCGCGCCCGGCACGGATCAGACGTTCGTGCATCGACAGCCGGGAAGGCATGCCGTAGTCGCTATAGAGGCGCCTTAGTAGGGCTTTCATTGGAGTGAATACTTAACGCGGTAGGGTTCGAAACCGAGCATTTTTTTGAACGTCTGTAGCCCAGGGCTGGCACCAAAAAAAGTGTCGTACATCAGATACGAGTAATTTCCGCTTTCAATCATCTGGCTGACGATCTCGGTAATCATCAAATGCATCATGCCGTCGTTGTTGCGCACGCCGAGCACGCGGTCGAAGGCGACGAAGTTGCCGTAACAGCCGAGATTGCTATAGGCCATCAGCTTTCCTGCAGCATTCAGCACACCAAAATATGTGTAGTTCTTCTCGCGCGGATAGTGGGTTTCTTTACGCATATAGGCTTGGTCCATCGGCCGGCCCTGGCGCGTGTCGAGCGAGGTATTGATGTCGTGTAGATCGTCGACGAACTCGTTCCGGTCGATCTCACGCACGACATATCCGCGTGATCTCGCCTTCCTAGCATGATGCTCGGCAGAGTTCCGGCCCTTGATCTTCCCCATATAGTCGTCACGGTTGCCGAAGCGCTTCAGGTCGACCAATGCAGCGCCTAAAGACTTGTTTGGGAAGATCTTGTACCGGGGGTGAGGCTTGGTGAAATGGGCATGCATGCGCTTCACATCATCGGGATTCATGGCCAGGCGGAATTCCAGGCTTGCAACGGGAAGCCTGGTAACGGCGACGGCAAGGTCAAACAGCTGGGACAGTTTGCCTGACATGGGATATCGCTCCGTAGAAGTCGGTTAGCCTGTTCGCCTGAACAGTCCAGTTGTAGTGGTCCAGCACAGCCTGACGGCCTTTCTGGCCCATCGATCGGGCGATCTCCGGATGCGCCGCCAGATAATCGATCGCCTCCGCGATTGCGCGCGGCTCGGCCGGGTCGACACACAGGCCGCAGCCATGACCTTCGATAATGTCGCGCCATAAGGGAAAATCCGAGGCGATCACCGGAATGCCGGCCGACATGTATTCGAACATCTTGGTCGGGTGCGAATCCAGGTGATTGGGCAGCCGGTGGAAGGTCACGATGCCCGCTACAGAGTGCTGCATCACCGCGCGGACGCCGGCGCGGTCGAGGAAACCGGACGGGTTCACCCGGTGCCATCCCGGGTGCGCCTTCAGTTCGGCTTCCAGCTGCGGCTCGGGGAACCTCCCGACAAGGTTGATCCGTGCCGGTGAGCGTAAGTGCTGGCCTGCGTGGACCAGCTCGCGGATGCCGCGGATCTCGCTGATTCCGCCGACGTAGCAGACCTCGTTCTGCTTGTCCGCCCACGGCGTTGCGTTGTCGAGCTCGCCGATCAGGGGGAAATTGTTGACGTCTACCGTTGCCGGATGGATGCCGAGGAACTTGTCCCGAATGAAAGGCGTAGCGGCGATAATGCCGTCGAAGCGGGAGCAGGCGTAGCGCTCGAACAGGGCAAAGGTCGCCGAGATGAGCCTGCCCGCCAAGGGGCCAAGATAGGGTTTGCTCAGCAGCTGGCGCGGGACATCCTCGTGGGAGTCGAAAATGACCGTCTTGCCAAGGCGTTTCAAGGCCAGGCCGGCGGGGAGCAGTTCGGGGTCGTGCAGATGATAGGCGTCAGCGTCAAGGCTCAATGCCTTGTCGCGCACCCGGCGAGTTGTGGCGAGGATGCGTTTAAGCCGGCCCGGCAGGCGGCCGACATCGGCAATGGTGACGCCCTCGCGCATTTCGTCTCCCAGGCCGTCGGCAACCACCAGTGTGACGTCGTACCCATGTGTAGCCAGGGTCCGGCACTGTTTGATGAAGATGCGCGTGTCATTGCGTGGATGGGCGGACGTGAGATGAACGATCTTTCGCATGAGTGAACCTCGGAATAAGCGCGGGAACATAAGCCACAACCCAGCAATCGGAAGCCATCAGCCACGAGCCACGAGCTATGCCTCACAAATCACAGGTCACAGACAGAACTCAGATCCCAGAAACCAGAAACCAGAAACCAGAAACCAGAAACCAGAAACCAGAAACCAGAACCCGGAAACCAGAAGCCA
>CAMPHU010000106.1 GCA_946886065.1 uncultured Massilia sp.
CTGGCGTCACGCGCTACCATGCGCGCATGAAGCCTTATATAGCTTTGCTGCGCGGCATTAACGTGGGCCGCGCGAAGCGTATCGCCATGGCCGACCTGTGCAGGATGTTCAGCGAGCTCGGCTACACCAGGGTGAAGAGCGTGCTCAACAGTGGCAACGTGGTCTTCGATGCCGGCGGTGTCAGGACCATGGACGCCGCCACGGCGATCGAGGAAGCGCTGGTGCTGCGCCTGGGCGTGGGTGCGAAGGTCTTCGTGCTCGACCGCCTGGAGCTGGCCGACATCGTCGCCGACAACCCTTTGCTGGCCGAAGTCACGGACCCGGCGCGCCTGTACACCTTCCTGCTGCCGGGGGAGGAGCAGCGGGCGCTGGTGACGGAACTGTGCGCACGCGAATGGGGTGCGGAATCGCTGGCCCTGGGCCGGCGCGCCGCCTATGTGTGGTGTCCGGAAGGAATGCTCGACAGCGCCGCTGCGACAGCACTGGGCAAGCAACTGGGAGACGGGACGACGTCCCGCAACTGGAATACGATCATGCGGCTGCACGGCTTGTGCAGCGGCGGCGCCTGCCTGTCCTAGTCAGAACGCCACCAGGACGCGCCTGCGTCCTGGTTCCCCTAAGCCTTCAAGCTATGCGGCAGACCTCCCTCACTTGAATTTTTCGCTGCTGTCCCGACTTGCCCGGTATCCAATCAGGATCAACCCCAACAGCATCATCGCGAATACCTCGGGTTCGGGCAATTCCGACATATTGGCAGGCGGCGTAACGATCACGTTGCGGCTGGTGACCGACAAATTGCGTACCGGCTGGGCTTGCTGGCCCGCATTACTGGAAACAAGATCGATAGCGGCCGCTTGCGCCGTACTGCCCAGGCAGAGCGCAAGTGCCGCGGCGAGTGCATATCTTTTCATAAGCGTTCCTTTTCCTGACGGAATCCATGCACCACAGGTCGCGTCATGCGCCTTGCGGGCGTCGAATTCCGACATCAGGATAGCAAAATTCGCAGTAATGGCTGCGTTCAATTGGAACTGATGAGTTGCAGAAAGAAGTCATCAGTTTCGCGCGAGATGCCGACACGTTGCGTATTTTGCGGCGTCTATATGGCGCAACAGGGAGGGTGCATTCCAGCGATGAAAAGATGATAATGAATGCCGGTGTTTGCAATGATCTTTAGGCAATAACTCGTCAATTCTTTGGCAAGTTCATAATGATTGCTATCAGTTGAATAAGTTTTTCAATTATCAAACTCATCATAATCACGGTGATCAAAATTTTTTTCTCCGCACGGTATACACCTCTGTTTTCTTTGGGGGTATAGTCTCCATATCCCTATTGCCTTCGGGCATCAAAACAATACCAAACGAACACGTTTGGATCAGGCGCCGCCGCGCATCCTGGCGATCAGCATGTAGCGATCGCAACGGTGGTCAGCCCAGGCCACCGCCGCGCCCCGCCGGAGCGGCAAGCAGTAGCACAGCACCGACGCACCCACACTTGTAGAGTACCGAGATGCCCAACTTTGCCCGAATTCAGATTGCCTTCAAGAACGTTTACGTCCGTATCGCGACCGCCATGCTGCTCGGCCTGGTCGTGGCGCTGGCAATCTATAAAGCGGATGTGCCGCAGGACACCAGCCCGGTGATCCATTCGCAGAATATTGCCGAGATCACCCAGCTGGCCGAGCAGAAGGGCCGCCTCGAGTATTTGCTGATCGCCAAGCCGCTGTCGGATTCGCCGCGCTACGTCTACAAGTTCAAGGACGCGGCCCAGCTGCACGTGGTCAAGGTGCCGAGCACCTCGCACCTGTCGCTCGAGCGCGAAGTGCTGCTCAAGAACGCGATTCCGTACTCGATCGCCAAGGATGAATTCCTGTCGACCCACAAGGCCGTCATGGACGAGGGCGAGACCGCGCTCGACAAGACCGGCAGCTTCCTCAAGCGCCACGCCTTCGACATCGCCGTGGTCGTGCTGGTCCTGTACCTGATCAAGTTCGGCATTCCGGGCATGGGCATGAGCGCCTCGGTCATCACCCCGGACAAGCTCAAGGGCAGCATGGACGACCTGATCGGCATGGACGACATCAAGCAGGAAGTCCTGCACCTGGAAGACATGATCCGCAACCGCGACGAATACCAGTCGCACAACATCGACAAGCCGTTCAACGTCATGCTGACCGGCCCCGCGGGCACCGGCAAGACCAAGCTGGTCGGCTACCTGGCCAAGCGCCTGAACATGCCGATGATCTCGGCCTCGGGCTCGGCGCTGGAATCGGGCTATGTCGGCGGCGGTTCCAAGGCCCTGAACGCCCTGTACCGCAAGGCTTGCGCCAAGGGCAAGTGCATCATCTTCCTGGATGAGGCGCAGAGCCTGTTCATGCCGCGCGGCCGCAGCGAAAAGAAGTGGGAAGACGACACCGCCAACACCATGCTGGGCCTGCTGGACGGCGTGAAGAGCGACAAGGGCCAGGGCGTGATCTGGGTCGTCGCCTCGAACTTCGACGATTCCTCGACCGAGATGGACGAGGCGATGCTGCGCCGCTTCTCGGTGAAGATCAACTTCCGCCTGCCGAACAAGCTCGAGCGCAAGGAATTGCTGCGCAGCTTCCTGGCGCGCAAGAAAGAGGGCCTGGTCGACTGGAGCGACCTCGACCTGGACCAGGTGGCCGAGATCACCCAGAACCTGAGCCCGGCGCTGCTGGAAACCGTGGTCGAGCGCGCCAGCATGCTCTCGATCCAGGAAAAGGCGATCATCAATACCGACCTGCTGTTCCGTGCCTATGAGCGCGCCACCATCGGCCTGACCGACCGCGCCACGACCGCCGAGAAGACCCTGCAGCGCGAGCGCATCGCCCTGCACGAGCTGGGCCACTTCTTCATGCAGATCGACCCCTGGCTGCGTCAGGGCATGAGCCTGGCCGAAGTGAAGGAAAAGTCGCACCTGCTGAAGATCAGCACCGAGGCGGTGTCGAAAATCGGCGCGCTGGGCTATGTGCTGCAGTCGGGCGAGGACATGTCGCTGCGCACCCTGGAAGAGCTGGAGCGCGACGTGGTCGGCCTGTACGGCGGTGTCGCCGCCGAAGAGCTGTTCTACGGCGCCCGCGGCATCTCGGTGGGCAGCCAGAACGACATCGAGAAGATCACCAAGATGCTCAACCTGATGGTCAACCGCCTGTCGATGTACTCGCGCTCGAAGATCGACTACAGCCAGCTGTCCAAGGAAACCACCGGCGAGCACACCCTGCGCCTGGTGGAAGAGAAGGCCGACGAGCTGTACACCTATACCCTGGACGCGATCCGCGACTACAAGCAGGTGATGGAATCGCTGAAGGGCACCCTGATGGAGCAGTATGTGCTGTCCAAGGATGCCGTGTTCGAACTGCTGGAAGAACGCAGCGAACTGTTCATGGCCGCGCTGCACGGCCAGCGCCACGCCAACCTCAAGCTGTGCGCCGAAGAAGCGGCCGCCTGATTACCAGTTCCTTTGCGCGTTTCCGCGGCCCGCCCTGTGCAAGCAGGGCGGGTTTTTTTACGTCAACTCAGAAGCTGTACTTCACGCCGGCGCTCCACTGGTTCTCCTTGGCGCCCGTGTTCTTTTCCTTGCCGTAGCGCTCCCACTCGAGCGTCAGGGCCACGTTGTCGGTCACCGTGGCCTGCAGGCCCAGCGCCCCATACACGCCATTGTCGGTTTCCTTGCCGTGCCAGCCAGTGGTGTCGCTGAACTTGCGCTGGCTGTGCGCCAGGCCGAGCTTGCCGTAGGCCGCGAAGCGCTCGCCGATCGGCAGGCTGTACTTGGCCGCCACATAGGCGCCGAAGCCCTTGGTGCTGTACGACTCGTTGCCGCCGCCCGGCCAGGTGAAGTAGTGGTAGTCCCGGCCGCGGTAGCGGGTGACGCCGGCCTCGACCCCGAGGTTCTTGTCGAACTCGTAGCCGCCGAAGAGCTTGAGGTCGGTCTTGTTGGAACCTTCAGGGTGATCGACGAGGGCCACGCCGGCGCCAAAGTAGGCGTGTTCGGTGAAGGGGGCCGACGCTTGCTGCGCCTGGGCCGTGCCGTTGAGCGCCAGGGCCATGCCCAGCATGCAGATCAGTTGTTTCATGCTTGTCCTTGAGTGATGTCTGTCGCGATTCGCCCGAATCGCGGTGCAAGGACGATAAGCGCATGTCACATATGACAAGATTTACCAATGTGCAATTGCTGTAACGAAATGTTAATAGGTGGAAAGTCCATGCGCGCAGGCTTGGGTCAGGGTGCCGAGCTCCGCCGCATGTTTCAAGGCTTCGTAGGAAGTGCCGGTAAGGATCTCGCCGTCGCCTGGCACCTCGCAGCGTTGGTATTCCTCGATGCTGAACGGTGGCGCGAAGAGCTCGGGCTCGATGACCTCGCCTGAGCACAGGATGTCCAGCACGTACAGTTCCTTCCCGTGGCGCAGGATCTCGAATTCCGTGTTCGGGAAGCGGCGGACCCGCGGCTTGCGCCTGGACTCGCGCGCTTCGACCTCGTACAGGTATTGGCCGCTCAGGAAGAGGACGCTGCGATCCTCGAGTTCGATGACATAGTGCGAGCCCTCGTCCTCCAGCTCGTCCACCCCGAAGGCACGGTTGGCGCGGAAGCGCTGCCGCAGGAGCAAACCCTGGCTTTCCAGCCTGGCCAGGGTGCCGGACGGCTCCTCCGCTTTCCTTCGCCTCGCCACCAGGATGCCCAGCAATATCACCAGGGGTGCCACCGTCGCCAGCGTGGCGAGGAGAGGGAGCAGCGGAGAATCCCTCATGTCAGGCAGCGTTCAATGCGCGCCGTGGGTGCGCAGCGTGTCGACCACATGGCGGATCATGCTGCCCGCCAGCTCCTCTTCGCCCACGAACACCTTGCCGCCGGTATCTTCGCGCAGCAGTTCCGCCTCGTGCTCGTTATGGGTGCGCACCACGCACTGCACCGATGGGTTGAGCGCCTTCGCGATCTCGACCATCTTGCGCACGTGGAAGGTGTCCGGCGTGGCGATCACCAGCATGGCCGCGCGCGCGATATGGGCCTGGATCAGCACCGCCGGCTCGGCCGCATTGCCGGCCACGGCCGGGATGCCGCGTCCGCGCAGCTGTTCGACGATCTCGCGGTTCTGCTCCGCCACCACGAAGTGCACGCCGCGCGCGACCAGGTCGTCGGCGATGCGGCGGCCGACGCGGCCGAAGCCCACCAGCACCACCTGGCCGCTGAGCTTTTCGTGCGCCGTTTCCATCGGCAGCTCGGCCAGGGGGTCGCTCGAGCGCTCCAGCTTGCGCGCCAGGTTCGAGTTGGAACGCAGCCAGTTGTCGAGCGGCGCGACCGCCTTGAACAGCAGCGGATTGACCGCGATCGAGATGATGGCGCCCGCCAGGATCAGGTTCTGGCCCAGCTGGGGCAGCAGATCGAGCTGCATGCCGAGCGCGGCCAGGATGAAGGAGAACTCGCCGATCTGGGCCAGGCTGGCCGAGACCGTGATCGCGGTATTCAGCGGGTAGCGCAGCGCGAGCACCAGGATGAAGGCGGCCAGCGACTTGCCGAACAGGACGATGAGGACCACGGCCAGCACTTGCAGCGGGTACTCGACCAGCACCATCGGGTCGAACAGCATGCCGACCGAGACGAAGAACAGCACCGAGAACGCGTCGCGCAGCGGCAGCGATTCCTCGGCCGCGCGGTGGCTCAGCTCGGATTCACGGAGCACCATGCCGGCGAAGAAGGCGCCCAGCGCGAAGGAGACGCCGAACAGGTGCGAGGACGCATAGGCGATGCCGACCGCGGCCGCGATCACCGCCAGGGTGAACAGCTCGCGCGAATTGGTCTTGGCCACGCGCCACAGGAACCACGGGAAGAGCTTGCGGCCCACGATCAGCATGAAGGCGACAAAGGCGCCGACCTGCAGCAGGGTCTTGCCCAGCGCCGGCCACAGCTCGGCGCCCGCTTCGCCCTTGCCGCCGAGCGGACCGGCCAGGGCCGGCAGCATCACCAGCACCAGCACCGTCACCAGGTCCTCGACCACCAGCCAGCCGACGGCGATGCGCCCGTTCATCGAATCGAGGATGCCGCGCGACTCCAGCGCGCGCAGCAGCACCACGGTGCTGGCCACCGACAGCGCCAGGCCGAACACCAGGCCCGCGCCCAGGCTCCAGCCCCACCACCAGGCCATGCCGATGCCCATGGCGGTGGCGACCGCGATCTGCAGCAGCGCGCCGGGCAGGGCGATGCCCTTGACCTCGAGCAGGTCGCGCATCGAGAAATGCAGGCCGACCCCGAACATCAGCAGCATCACACCAATTTCGGCAAGCTGGGAGGCGAGGGCGACGTCGGCGACGAAGCCCGGCGTGGCCGGGCCGATGAATACGCCGGCGGCAAGATAGCCGACCAGGGCCGGAAGCTTGAGGCGCACGGCTAGCATGCCGAAGAGCAAGCCGAAGCCGAGTGCGGCGGCAATGGTGGTGATCAGGCTGAGTTCATGATGCATCCGAGGGGGCTCCTTATCAGGTTGAGAACCCTAGGAGTATAAGCGACCGGGCCGGATGCGCTGTTTTTTAGAACATTGCCGGGCTGATGGCGCCCATGCACACCGCTAGCGCGGTCAAGCCACCGTCGCCAGTTCCAGGATCGCCTTCTGCATCGACTCGCGCACCGTCTCGTACTGCTGGGGGCGCGCCTTGCGGTCCAGCCTGAACAGCATCAGCCCCTGGATCTGCGCCACGATCAGGACCGAGCGCTGCATGGTCTGCTCGTCCGAGAGCGCCGGATTCAGTCCGCGGATCAGCCCGTAGATCGCCTTGCGCTCGCGCGCCATCATCTTGCCCATCAGGGCCGATGCGAAGGGATGGCGCGAGGCCAGCGCCCAGATTTCGAAGAACACCGCGTGCATCACCGGATCGGTGATCTCTTCCAGGAACATGTCGACCGTGGTCTGGAAGCGCTCGACCTGGGGGCGGCCGGCCATGCCGACGGCGATCGAATCCATCTTGGCCTGGAACACATCCATGATATACAGCAGCAGCGCCTCGACCAGCACATCCTTGCTGGCGTAATAGTGCTGCACGTTGGACAGGCTCATGCCCGACTCCTGCGCCACCCGCCGCATCGACAGCCCGGCATAGCCTTCGGCGGCCAACAGGCGGCGCGCAGCAAGCAGGATGTCGTGGGCACGCTCCAGGCCTTTTCCAGTGGTGCTGGACAGCTTGGCGCGCAAGGCGCTGTCGAGAGTATTCATGTGGGGATTATCGCATGGGACTCGCAAAAAACAGGTCGGCTGACCTATAATCGATTCATAATAGGTCGAGCGACCTAGTCCATAACAAGGAGACAAGGATGAGCCGAAAAGTTTACGTGACGGGCGTAGGCATGATTCCCTTCGCCAAGCCGGGCGCCAGCAGCCCCTACCATGCCATGGGCTACCGGGCGGCGCGCGCGGCGCTGGACGACGCCGGCCTGGCCTACGACGAGGTGGAACAGGCCTATGCCGGCTATGTCTACGGCGACTCGACCAGCGGCCAGAAAGCCCTGTACCAGCTCGGCATGACCGGCATCCCCATCATCAACGTCAACAACAATTGCTCGACCGGCTCGACCGCGCTGTTCCTGGCGCGCCAGGCCATCGAGAGCGGCGCCGCCGACTGCGTGCTGGCGCTGGGCTTCGAGCAGATGAACCCGGGCGCCCTGGGGTCGGTCTTCACCGACCGCCCGACGCCTTTCGACGCCTTCGACGAAGTGACCGACCGCCTGGTCGGCAAGCCCGAGATCCCGCTGGCGCTGCGCTATTTCGGCGGCGCGGGCCTGGCCCACATGCGCAAGTACGGGACGCCGCTGGAAGCCTTCGCGCGCGTGCGCGCCAAGGCCAGCCGCCATGCGGTGAACAACCCGCTGGCGCTGTTCCGCAAGGAAGTCAGCACCCAGGACGTGCTGGACGCACCCGAGATCTGGCCGGGCGTGATGACCCGCCTGATGGCCTGCCCGCCGACCTGCGGCGCGGCCGCCGCGCTGCTGGTGTCGGAAGACTTCGCGCGCCGCCACAAGCTGCGCACCGACGTCTACATCGCCGGCCAGGCGATGACCACGGACCGCCCCGGCACCTTCGATAGCAACGACATGATGCGCGTGGTCGGCTACGACATGAGCCGCGCCGCGGCGCGCAAGGTCTACGAGCAGTCCGGCCTCGCCCCGGAAGACCTGGACGTGGTCGAACTGCACGACTGCTTCGCGCACAACGAACTGATCACCTACGAAGCCCTGGGCCTGTGCCCGGAAGGCGGGGCGGACAAGTTCATCCGCGACGGCGACAACAGCTACGGCGGCAAGGTGGTCACCAACCCATCCGGCGGCCTGCTGTCCAAGGGCCACCCGCTGGGCGCCACCGGCCTGGCCCAGTGCTTCGAGCTGACCCACCAGCTGCGCGGCAGCGCCGGCGCGCGCCAGGTGGAGGGCGCGCGCGTGGCCCTGCAGCACAACCTGGGCCTGGGCGGCGCCTGCGTCGTCACCATGTACCGTAATTAACAGGGGCAGGCATGGAACAGGTTTCCCCTTGGATGAATGAGGAGCTGCATGCCTTCCGCGACGCCGTCCGGCGCTTCGTGGGCGGCGAGATCGTGCCGCACCAGGACGCCTGGCGCAAGCAGCAGCACGTCGACCGCGCGCTGTGGCGCAAGGCGGGCGGGATGGGCCTGCTGGGCGCCGACATCCCCGAGGAATACGGCGGCGCGGGCGGCAGCTTCGCCCACATGGCGGTGGTGTTCGAGGAGCTGTCCTATGGCGGCGACACCGCCTTCGGCATCCACGTGCACGCCATCGTCGAGCACTACCTGCTGAACCAGGGCACCGAAGAGCAGAAGCGCCGTTATCTCCCGCGCCTGGCGAGCGGCGAGATGATCGCGGCCATCGCCATGTCGGAACCGGGCGCGGGCTCGGACCTGAAAGGCATCCGCACGGTCGCGCGCAAGACCCGGGACGGCTACCGGGTCACCGGCTCCAAGACCTTCATCTCGAACGGCTACCTGGCCGACCTGGTCCTGGTGGTGGCCAAGACCGACCCGGCGGCCGGGGCCAAGGGCGTGTCGCTGATGCTGCTGGAGACGAAGGACAACGAGGGCTTCCGCGTCGGCCGCATCCTCGACAAGGTGGGCCAGAAAGGCCAGGACACCTGCGAGCTGTTCTTCGACGAGGCCTACGTGCCCCTGGAGAACGTGCTGGGCGGCGAAGAGGGCAGGGGCTTCGCCCAGCTGATGACCGAGCTGCCCTACGAGCGCACCATCCTGGGCGTGTGCGGCGTGGCCGCGATCGAGCGCGCGCTGCGCCTGACGGTCGAGCACACGCGCGAGCGCAAGGCGTTCGGCCAGGCGCTGATCGAGATGCAGAACACCCGCTTCGTGCTGGCCGAGGTCAAGACCGAGGCGACGATCGCGCGCGTGTTCATCGACCGCTGCATCGAAGACATGCTGGCCGGGCGCATGGACACGGTCCAGGCCTCGATGGCCAAGTGGTGGATCTCGGACCTGCAGTGCAAGGTGGTCGACCAGTGCGTGCAGCTGTTCGGCGGCTACGGCTACATGCTGGAGTACCCGATCGCGCAGATGTACGTGGACGCGCGCGTGCAGCGCATTTATGGCGGCGCCAACGAGATCATGAAGGAAATCATCGCCCGTTCGCTCTAAGGAGAAAAGGCATGCCCGGACCGCTGCAGGGAATTAAAGTCATCGAAATGGTCGGGATCGGGCCTTGCCCCTTCGCCGCCATGATGCTGGCCGACATGGGGGCGGAAGTCCTCCGCATCGACCGCAAGAGCGCGCCGGGCGAGGGCAATCCCTACCCGACCCTGGGCACCAGGTTCGATGTGATGGCGCGCGGCCGGCGCACCGTGGCGCTGGACCTGAAGCAGGCCGCGGGCCGCGAGGCCTTGCTGCAGCTGGCGGAACAAGCCGAGGTGCTGCTGGAAGGCTTCCGCCCCGGCGTGATGGAGCGCCTGGGCCTGGGGCCGGACATCCTGCTGGGCCGCAACCCGAAGCTGGTGATGGGCCGCGTCACCGGCTGGGGCCAGTACGGCCCGCTGGCCTACGCGGCGGGGCACGACATCAATTACGTGGCCTTGTCAGGCATGCTGCATGCGATGGGACGCAAGGACGGGCCGCCGGCGCCGCCCCTGAACCTGGTGGGCGACTTCGGCGGCGGCGGCATGCTGCTGGCTTTCGGCGTGCTGTGCGCGGTGCTGGAAGCACGCCAGTCCGGCCAGGGCCAGGTGGTGGACGCCGCCATGACCGACGGCGCGGCCCTGCTGGGCTCCATGATCTACGGGCTGCGCGCCCACGAGATGTGGAGCGACCGGCGCGAAGCCAACCTGCTCGACGGCGGCGCGCCTTTCTACGACACCTATGCCTGCGGCGACGGCAAGTTCATCGCCCTCGGGGCGATCGAGCCGCAGTTCTATTCCCAGCTGCTGGTGCTGGCCGGCGCCGACGATCCCGCTTTCGAGAAGCAGTGGCGCGAGAGCCGCTGGCCGGAGCTCAAGGGGAAATTCGCCGCCCTGTTCGCGACCAGGACGCGCGACGAATGGTGCCGCCTGCTGGAAGGCAGCGACGCCTGCTTTGCGCCGGTGCTCGACATGGCCGAAGCGCCGCGCCACCCGCACAATGCGGCGCGCGGCACCTTCGTGGAAGTCGACGGCGTGACCCAGCCGGCCCCGGCGCCGCGCTTCAGCCGCACGCCGCCCGCCGTGCCCGAAGCGGTCGTGCCCGCGGAGGATGGCGCCGCCATCCTGGCGGACTGGGGGCTGGGCCGCGCGGCAATCGAAGCGCTGCGCGAGGGGCAAGTCATATAGCATAAGCGGCGTCAGCTCTACACTAGCAGCGAACGCCGACCATGCAAGCGACGACCAAGCAAGACGAACTGCGCCAGTCCAAGATGCTCGCCCTGGGGTTCTTCCTGGGCGCGGCAGGACTGTTCGTATCGACCCTATTCCTGCCGGTGAACTGGTGGACCGGCCTGCTGCGCGCGTTTTCCGAGGCCGCCATGGTCGGCGCCCTGGCCGACTGGTTCGCCGTGGTGGCCTTGTTCAAGCCGGTGCCGATTCCTTTCGTGTCGCGCCATACCGCCATCATCCCCAACAACAAGGCGCGCATCGCCGACAACCTGGCCGTGTTCGTGCGCGAGAAATTCCTCGACACCGACTCCATCGTCGGCCTGATCCAGCGCCACGACCCGGTGCGCAAGGTGGGCGAGTGGCTGGCCAGGCCGGCAAACACGGAACTGATGGGCGGCTACCTGGTGCGCGCCGCCACCTGGATGCTCGACTTCATCGAGGACGCGGCGGTGCAGGGCTTTATCAGCCGCGCCGTGCATGCGATGGTGCGCAGCGTCGACCTGTCGAAGTCCGCCGGCGCCATCCTGGAGAGCCTGACGCGCGGCCGGCGCCACCAGGAACTGCTCGACGAAGGCATCCGCCAGCTGGCGCGCCTGCTCGACAACCCCAAGACCCAGGCCACCATCTCGGACGGCATCGTCGAGTGGCTGAAGGAGGAATACGCCTTCATCGAGCGCATGCTGCCCTCGGACCTGATCGGCCGAAAGGGCGCCGACATCGCGGTGCGCCTGGCGGCGGGCATCCTGGGCAAGGTGGCAGCGGACCCGCAGCATCCGCTGCGCCAGCGCTTCGACGACTACGTGGCGGAATTCATCGAACGCCTCAAGGACGATCCGGACTTCCTCGACAAGGCGGAGGAGATCAAGCGCTATCTGCTGGAAGACGAGAAGCTCAACGGCTACCTGAAGGCGCTGTGGGACGAGCTGAAGGACTGGCTCAAGCGCGACCTGCACAGCGAGGAGTCGAGCCTGCGGCGCCGCATCGTGGCCATGGGCGCCTGGGTCGGCAAGGTGCTGGGCGAAGACCCGCAGCTGCGCCAGTCGCTGCACGAGAACCTGGAATCGGCCGCGCGCGGCGCGGCGCCCGAGTTGGCAGGCTACCTGACCCGCCACATCGCCGACACCGTCAAGAACTGGCCGGACGAAGAGATGTCGCAGCAGATCGAGCTCAATATCGGCAAGGACTTGCAGTACATCCGCATCAACGGCACCATCGTGGGCGGCCTGATCGGCTGCACGCTCTACCTGCTGTCGCAACTTCCCGCCCTGTTGGGATAAGATGAGTCCAAACCACACCTGGAGCGCATCATGGAACAGCTGGCACTGAACGCCTGGCTTGCCGCCCATCCCGAAGTCGAGCAGATTCCGGGGCGCGACCTGTTCATCGTCGCGCGCTACATGGTGCCGCTGGACGCCAACCTGGCCCAGGGCTGCCTGGTGGCGGCCGGCGTGCCCGCGGTGCTGGCCGACGCCCACCTGATGCAGACCGACCTGCTGCTGGCGCCCGCGCTGGGCGGGGTGCGGGTGCTGGTGCCGGCGGTGCATCTCCAGCAGGCGCACGCGGTCCTGGAAGGGCTGGCGCGCGGCGATTATGCGCTGGACGACGACTGCACTTACGGCTGAGTAGATCGCCCGTATAAGTGGGGTGGCGCACAAAAAAGAGGCAGCAGGGAAGCTAAGCTGGGCTCATCGTCCGTAGGAAAGGAGAGCCATCATGCCTCAAGGGGATAAATCGTCGTACACCGACAAGCAGAAGCGCCAGGTCAAGCACATCGAGGAAGGCTACGAGAAGAAGGGCGTCGGCAAGAAGGAAGCCGAGCGCCGTGCCTGGGCCACCGAGAACAAGGTCTCGGGCGGCGGCAAGAAACACTGACCTGGACTCGCCGCGTGGACGGCCTGCCGTCCACGCACCTCAGCCCGCCCCAAGCGGGCACACCAGCCGTATCCGCTCCAGCAATCCCGTCTTCAGCGCCTGCAATTCCGCGATCCGCAGGTCGATCGCCTCGGCTTTTTCCGCCAGCAGCCTTGCGATCGCGTGGTCCGGCTTCTCCGCCTCCCACAGCGCAGGCAGGTTTTCGCCGATCTCCGCCAGGCTGAAGCCCAGCTTCTGCGCCATCCGGATATAGCCGACCAGCTGCGCCGTCTCCGGCGCGTAGTGCCGGTACCCGTTCCCGCCGCGCGCCGCCCGGATCAGTCCGCGCTTCTCGTAGAAGCGCAGGGTATCGCAGCTCACGCCAGTCGCGTCCGCAAGCTGTCCAATCTTCATGGTGCCTCTCCACATTTCGCTTGACCCTGGAGTGTACTCCAGGCTTTACGCTGCGGTTTTCATTTGAAGGAGAACACCATGCTGTCACTGCCCCGGTACCTGCGCATCGTCCGCCTGAGCGCCTGGTACGACCTGATCGTCAGCGCCGGCTTCGCCACGCCCTGGACCTTTGCCTTGATCCACCAGGGCCTGTCGCTGCTGGCCCAGCAGTCCGGCGCACCCGGCAGCTTGCCTGCCTTCGCGCCCGCACACGTGCTGATGGCCAACCTGCTCGGTTCGGTGGTCGTGGTGTGGTCGCTGGTGCGCCTGCGCGACACGCAACCCGTCTACGGCCGCTACGACGCGCTCGGCCGCTTCCTGTTCGCCGCCTGGCAGCTCTACGCGGTCGCGCAAGGCGCAAGCTGGCTGATCCTGGGATTCACGGCGGTCGAGCTGGCCTTCGGCCTTGCCCAACTGCTGCCGCTGCGGAACCAACTGCCGCGTTTTCAGGTCGATCCTATTCCCAACAAGCCTTGAGAATCGGAGGGCATCATGGCAACGACTGAAGAAGGCGGAGCGGCCAGCGCAGGGGAGGGCGAAGGACGGCGCTTCTGTTCCCTGCACGCGGCGCCGAAGCGGATCCTGCCGGCGAGCGTGACGCCGATGCGCGAACGGCTGATCAACCTGTTCGGCAACAAGTGGGTCAGCGGCACCATCCTGCACTACTACTTCTTCGACCGCGACACCGATGGAGAGAACGTCCTGCTCGAGAATGGCCATACCGTGTTCGTACCGTGGAAAGGCGCGGAGAACGAGATGCAGGTGGTGCGCCAGGCCTTCGACGTCTGGGCGCAGCAGGGCATCGGTATCCGCTTCGAGGAGGTGCGCGAAAGGGAGGAAGCCGAGATCCGCATCGGCTTCATGCGTGGCGACGGCGCCTGGTCCTGGCTGGGACGGGAGATCCTGGACCATGGGCCGAACGAGCGCACCATGAACTTCGGCTGGAACATCAGCGCGCCCGGCGAGCTGGACACCGCGATCCACGAAATCGGCCATACCCTCGGTTTCCCGCACGAGCACCAGAATCCCAAGTCGGGCATCGAATGGGACGAGGAGGCGGTCTACCTCGACCTTGCGCGCCCGCCCAACGAATGGGATCGCGCCAAGACCTACTGGAACATCATCCGCAAGCTCGAGCCGGGCGAAGTGGAGGGCACGACCTGGGACCCCGACTCCGTCATGCATTACCCGTTCAAGAAGGGCCTGATCAGGAAGCCGGAGCAGTACTTCATCAATGGCTTGCAGCCCGCGGGAGGACTGTCGGACCGGGACCGCAGCTGGGTGCAGACCTTGTATCCGCCGACCGACGATGCGGCCGCGCCCCTGCTGCGCCCCGCGCAGTCGGTCCTGGTCGAGCTGGCGCCGGGCCAGCAGCGCGATTTCCGCGTCGCGCCGCAAGAGACACGCTTCTACCAGTTCAGTACCTTCGGCAGCTCGGACTCGGTGATGGTCTTGTTTGAAAGCGACAATAAGCAGCTTCGCTACCGGATCGGCGACGACGACAGCGGCGAAGACTTGAACGCTCACTTCCGCATCAAGCTGTTCAAGGGCCGCGAATACGTGCTGCGGGTGCGGATGTACCACAGCGACCGCCGCGACCAGACCTCGGTGATGATGTGGTGAAAACAAAAAAGCCGTTGATCGCATGATCAACGGCTTCCTGTCGAACTGGTGGTGATAGGTGGACTTGAACCACCGACCCCAGCATTATGAGTGCTGTGCTCTAACCAGCTGAGCTATATCACCAAAATCGCTTGAGACGACAATAAGCAAAAATGGCTCGACTCGGGGAGTCAAGCCATTCGCTTGGAATTCTGTGGTGGTGATAGGTGGACTTGAACCACCGACCCCAGCATTATGA
>CAMPHU010000107.1 GCA_946886065.1 uncultured Massilia sp.
AGGTCTCGGCGCCGATGATCTCGGTCGGCAGGGCGAACTGGCGCGCCATGTTACGCACGATCATCAACTGCTGGTAATCCTTCTTGCCGAACACGGCCACGCGCGGCTGCACGCAGGAAAACAGCTTGGTCACGACCGTGCACACGCCTTCGAAGAAGCCGGGGCGGAACTCGCCTTCCAGGGTGTTGCCGAGGCCGTTAGGCGGGGTGACACGGTATTCCTGGGGTTCCGGGTACATGTCCTTCTCGGTCGGCGCGAACAGCACGTAGACGCCTTCCTTCTCCAGCTTGGCGACGTCGTCCTGGAAGGTGCGCGGGTACTTGTCGAAGTCTTCGTTGGGGCCGAACTGCAGGCGGTTGACGAAGATCGAGGCGACCACCGGGTCGCCGTGGCGGCGCGCCAGGCGCATCAGGGACAGGTGGCCTTCATGCAGGTTGCCCATCGTCGGCACGAAGGCGGTGCGCAGCTGGCCGCGCAACTGGTCGCGCAATTCGTCGATGGAGGAAATGATTTTCATGGGCTGACAGAGAGTGAGGGGCCGGCGCTTCAGGCCGGCGAATAGGCCAGGCGCACGTAGATCGGCGCAAACGGTTCGGCCTGGGTGATTTCAATGAGCGTTTCTTTCGCGAGTTCCAGCATGGCCACAAAGTGTACAACCACAATGGGAACCCCGTGCTGGCCCGCAAATAATTCGCCGAACTCGACGAAGCGCTGCGACTGCAGGGTGCGCAGGATGGCCGACATGTGCTCGCGCACCGAGAGTTCCTGGCGGCTGATCCGGTGATGCTGGGTCAGCTTGGCCCGGCGCAGGACGTCGAGCCAGGCGCGCTGCAGGTCCCACGGGTCGACATCGGGCCAGACGGGCGCCAGGCCCTGTTCCACGAACAGGGAGGGGCGCTGGAAATCGCGGCCTTCCTGGGGCAGCTGGCCCAGCTGGACGGCGGCGGTCTTGATCTGCTCGTAGTCCAGCAGGCGGCGCACCAGCTCGGCGCGGGGATCGCCCACGTCCTCGACCAGGTCGTCCTGGCGCCGCGGCAGCAGCATGCGCGACTTGATCTCGATCAGCATCGCCGCCATCAGGAGGTACTCGGCCGCCAGCTCCAGGTTGTGCTGGCGGATCTGCTCGACGTATTCCAGGTATTGCAGGGTCACCTGCGCCATCGGGATGTCGAGGATGTTGAAGTTCTGCTTGCGGATCAGGTAGAGCAGCAGGTCGAGCGGACCTTCGAAGGCGTCGAGGAAGACCTCGAGCGCGTCCGGCGGGATGTACAGGTCGTTCGGCAGGCGCGTGATCGGCTCGCCGTAGAGGCGCGCGATGGCGCCGGCGTCGTGGCCGGACCTATCGGGAGGAAGTGGCGGCGCCTCTGCGGTGACCGGCGTGGGTTCGGCCGGCTCCTGCGCGGCCTGCTCGGGCTGCATCGGCGTCTTCTGGACTCAGACCTTGGTCTGGTAAGGGTAGGCGTTCTGGCGCAGGCGCGATTCCTTGATGCGGGCCTGTTCGTCCAGCGACAGCGGAGCCTTGTCCCACAGCAGGGAGCGCCCAAGCACCTGGCGCTCTTCCATGCCCGGCAGCTGGTTCTTCAGCTCCTTGATGAACTTGGTGTGCTCCGATTCGTACATCGAGTGTTGTTTCTTGAAGATCATGATTCTTAAGAGAGTATTAGTCAGGACGGGGCAAGCGTTGCCCGGCAGATTCTTCTGCCCCGGCGGTTCTACGTCAAGCTTATTTGTGCAGCTCGTTCAGCTGACGGGCGATGATGTCGTGGCTGAGCCACAGCACCGGGGCGATTTTCTCGGCCGCGCCATGGAACATCAGCGGGCCGGCGCCTTCCAGCACCAGGGCCGACAGATGGTCGGTGATCAGGGCCTTGCGGTCCTTGTGCAGCGAGGTGATCTCGTCCGAGGTGCCGATCATCACGTCCGCGAGTTCCGGGGTGTTGTCCATCGGCCAGGCTTCGAAGTTGCGGAAGTGGACGCTGGTGACGTCCTGGTTATAGCCTTCCAGCTTGTCCAGCACGCTCTGCAGCGTGACGCCGTCGTTCAGCAGGCTCTCGCAGATGCGCCACTGCTCGTCGGCCCAGGCGCCGCCGCCTTCGCGCTTGAGCGCGTTCAGCAGCGGAATCAGCGGCAGCTCGACGCCGACGAAGATGTCGGACGAGTTGGTGCGGATTTCCGGGCAGTTGAACACGGTGGCCCACACGCCCTGGTTCCAGGCCGCTTCGGCGACCGATTCCAGGCGCTTCTTGGCGTAGCCCTGGGTGTAGTTGGTGTAGGTCTGCCAGACGTACTCGCCGCCGATCAGGACTTCGGTGCCGTGGTAGCCGTAGGCGGTGTAGCGGACTTCGCCACCGGCCTTGGTCACGCGCTCGCGGATCGGGGCGGAGGCGTCGATCAGGTACTTGAGCGTGTTGGCGGTGACTTCGTCGAAGTTCATCAGGATCAGCTTGCCCAGGTCGCTGTCGAGCAGGGCGCGCGAAGACATGAAGCGTTCGCCGCGGCCCTTGTAGATGCGGTTGGCGATGGCCAGGAAGGCCTTGATCTTCGGGATGCCGCCGGCCATGGTATGGGCGAAGAAGACGTTGGCGCCTTGCGGGATCAGCTTGTCGATCTCGGCCATGACGCTGGCGGCCGAGCTGGTGAAGCGGCGCACGCCGGCTTCGCGGCAGCGCTCGATCTTGGCCCAGTCCAGCTTTTCTTCCTGCCAGTTCTTCAGGGTGATCCCGGACAGCATCTCGGTCGGGTTCTGCTCGCCTTCCGGCGCGTCCATGTCGAAACCGGCCATCAGCGGCACATTGATGATGCGGCCGCCCAGTTTCTCTTCCGCTTCGGCGTGTTCCTCGGCGGTCAGCGCGCGCAGGGCGCCGGACTCGTCGCGGCGGCCCACGGTGATGCCGACGATCGTCATGCCGGCGGCGCGTGCCTCGTCGATCAGGCCATTCACATAGCCGCGGCCGAACAGTTCGCCGAACAGGACGAATACGTCGCCCTTGCGGAACACGTTGGCGTGCGGGATGTGGCGGAGAGGTTTGAATTCGGTCATATTATTAGCTACCTATCAAAGAGTATGTAGGGGCATTTGTTCTACACAAAAAGCGTGCCATTGTAACACCCGCTACCAGGCCGGGAATCGCTTTCCTGGCCTTTGCTTGTAGTCATTCTGGCCCAGTTCGCAAGGCTTAGTTAGCCCAAAAACCGTCTCCCCCGCAAAGGCGGGGCCAAGTGTGGCGTCGCGTTGGCTCATGCAAACTTGGGTCCCCGCCTGCGCGGGGATGACGGTTTTGAGACTAACTAACTGAATCCATTAGCGGATCCGCATCCCCGGCGTCGCACCCGGCATCGGGTCGAGCAGGTACAGGCCCGGGTTCGCCTTCTCGTCGGCGGCCGAGGCGCACAGCACCATGCCTTCCGACACGCCGAACTTCATCTTGCGCGGGGCCAGGTTGGCGACCATCACGGTCAGCTTGCCGACCAGGTCTTCCGGCTTGTAGGCCGACTTGATGCCCGAGAACACGTTGCGGTAGCGGCCTTCGCCCACGTCCAGGGTCAGGCGCAGCAGCTTGCCGGCGCCTTCGACGTGTTCGCAGTTGACGATCTTCGCCACGCGCAGGTCGATCTTGGTGAAATCGTCGATCGAGATTTCGGGCGCCAGTTCTTCGACATCACCGGCCGGAGCGGCTTCGGCCGCAGGGGCTGCGGTCTCTGCGGCGGCTGGAACGGGGGCGGCCGCCGGCGCGCCGGCCGGCTTGTCGAACAGGTTCTCGACCATCTTCGCATCCACGCGCTGCATCAGGTGGCTGTAGGCGCCGATGGTGCGGCCCAGCATGGTCTCGTAGACGGCCGCGCCGTGGGTGTCGGCCCAGCTCAGTTCCGCGTCGCCCAGGAATTCGGCCACGCGCGCAGCCACCTGCGGCAGCACCGGCGACAGCATGATGGTCAGCTGGCGGAACAGGATCAGGGCGGTGGTGCAGACGTCGTGCAGCTCGGCGGTCTTCGCTTCGTCCTTGGCCAGGATCCAGGGCTTGTTCTCGTCCACGTACTGGTTGGTGACGTCGGCGATCTCCATGATCTCGCGCAGCGCCTTGCCGTACTCGCGCGCCTCGAAGCTGGCGGCGATGCTGGCCTGGCGCTCGACGCCTTCGCTCATCAAGGCCTTGCAGATCCAGCCCTTGGCGTCGCCCGAGAGGGTGTCGGCCAGCTTGCCGTCGAACTTCTTGGCGATGAAGCCGGCGCAGCGGCTGGCGATGTTCACGTACTTGCCGATCAGGTCGCTGTTCACGCGGTTGACGAAGTCTTCGCCGTTGAAGTCCAGGTCCTCGACCCGGGCGTTCAGCTTGAAGGCCAGGTAGTAGCGCAGCCATTCCGGGTTCATTCCCAGTTCCAGGTAGCGCAGCGGCGAGATGCCGGTGCCGCGCGACTTCGACATCTTTTCGTTGTTGACGGTCAGGTGGCCGTGGACGGCGACCTTGAGCTTGTCGATGATCGGGTGGCCCGAGAAATTCAGCATCGCGGGCCAGAACAGCAGGTGGAAGGACACGATGTCCTTGCCGATGAAATGCAGCTGCTCCGCGCCCGGGTCCTTCAGGAAGGCTTCGAAATCGCGGCCCTGCTTGTCGAAGTAGTTCTTGAGCGAGGCCAGGTAGCCGACCGGCGCGTCCAGCCACACATAGAAGAACTTGCCCGGCGCATCGGGGATCGGGATGCCGAAGTAGGGCGCGTCGCGCGAGATGTCCCAGTCGGCCAGCTTCTCGCCGGACTCGCCCAGCCATTCCGAGACCTTGTTGACCATTTCCGGCTGCAGGCGGCCAGCGGTGTTCAGCCACTCCTTGAGAAACTGGAAGCAGCGCGGGTCGGACAGCTTGAAGAAGTACTGCTCGGAGGGCTTGAGGATCGGGGTCGAGCCGGTGAACACCGAGAACGGGTTGACCAGTTCGGTCGGCTGGTAGGCGGCGCCGCAGACTTCGCAGTTGTCGCCGTACTGGTCCTTGGCGTGGCAGACCGGGCACTCGCCCTTGATGTTGCGGTCGGCCAGGAACATGCCCTTGACCGGGTCGTAGAAGCGGTCGACCGTCTTGGTGACGATCAGGCCCGCGTCGCGCAGCTTGCGGTAGATGCCCTGGGACAGCTCGACGTTTTCCGGCGAGTCGGTCGAATACCAGTTGTCGAAGGCGATGTGGAAGCCGTCCAGGTACTGCGGGCGGCCGGCGGCGATCTTGGCCACGAATTCCTGGGGCGTGATGCCTTCCTTCTCGGCCGCGATCATGATCGGCGTGCCGTGGGTGTCGTCGGCGCAGACGAAATGCACCTCGCGCTGTTGACCATTGTCGCGCTGCATTCGCTGGAACCGGACCCAGATGTCGGCCTGGATGTATTCCATCATGTGGCCGATGTGGAAGGCTGCATTGGCGTAGGGCAGGGCAGTGGTGACAAACAGCTTGCGGGTCATGGTCGAAACGCTCTGGTTATATAAAAAGAAGCATTTTAACAGCGGATGGGGCTGCGCGCGACGAGCCTTTTTCCCTGTTCTCCGGCGTATTTGCCATTCCGGCAAGAGGGCGAAGTGCATTTTGCGCTACACTTTCGGCCATCACATTCGGAGAAACACATGAGCATCAACGAGAACGACGTCAAGGCGGCCCTGTCGACGGTTATCGATCCTAACACCCAGAAAGACCTGGTCGCGTCCAAATCGGTCAAGCATGTCCAGGTCAGCGGAGCCGATGTCAGCTTCGAGATCGAGCTGGGCTACCCGGCGGCCAGCCAGATCGCCGGCATCCGCGAGCAAGTGGTCGCCGCTGTCAAGGCGCTTCCCGGCGCCGGCAACGTCACGGCCAAGGTCTATAGCAAGATCGTCTCGCACGCGGTCCAGCGCGGCCTCAAGGTGATGCCGAACGTGAAGAACATCATCGCCGTCGCCTCGGGCAAGGGCGGGGTCGGCAAGTCGACCACCGCGGTCAACCTGGCCCTGGCCCTGGCGGCCGAGGGGGCCAGCGTCGGCATCCTGGACGCCGACATCTACGGCCCCTCGCAGCCCATGATGCTGGGGATTAACGCCCGTCCCGAAAGCCGCGATGGCAAGACCATGGAGCCGCTGGAGAACCACGGCGTGCAGGTCTCGTCGATCGGCTTCATGATCGACCCGGACGAGCCCATGGTCTGGCGCGGCCCGATGGTCACCGGCGCGCTGCAGCAGCTGCTGGAACAGACCAACTGGCGCGACCTGGATTACCTGATCGTCGACATGCCCCCGGGGACCGGCGACATCCAGCTGACCCTGTCGCAGAAGGTGCCGGTCACCGGCGCCGTGATCGTCACCACCCCGCAGGACATCGCGCTGCTGGACGCGCGCAAGGGCCTCAAGATGTTCGAGAAGGTCGGCATCCCGATCCTGGGCGTGGTGGAGAACATGTCGACCCACATCTGCTCGAACTGCGGCCATGTGGAGCACATCTTCGGCGAAGGCGGCGGCGCGAAAATGTGCGCCGACTTCGGCGTCGATTTCCTGGGTTCGCTGCCGCTGACCATGGCGATCCGCGAGCAGACCGATTCCGGCCGCCCGACCGTGGTGGCCGATCCGGACGGCGCCGTGGCCTCGGTCTACAAGCAGATCGCGCGCCGGATCGCGATCAAGGTGGCCGAGAAGGCGAAGGACATGAGCGCCAAGTTCCCGAGCATCGTCGTCAAGAACGACTGACCGCGGAGCGCATCCAGGCGATCCGCGAGCGCCTGCGGGCGCCGGGTGCGTTGCCGGAGCGCGAAAGACGCGTGCCGCGCGACCGGGTCCAGGCCGCGCCGCACGGCCGGGGACGCCGGCGCCCGTCGACTCCCTGCCGAAACCGGTGCGCGCGGCATCCTGGCGAAGCTGCGCGACTCGGCTGGGCAGGATGTCGATGGCGGCTGTGGGCAGTTGCGGGCGCGGGCCGGGAAAGCGGTCCTGCTGCGCGACGCCTCCCTGAGCACTTAGGAAATTTCTTAATTTGCAAAATGCAGGCGCGCGCCGGACACATAATGGTATGATGGCCAATGTGTTTCGCTTGTTCTTTGGAAATATTTCTTGCGAGCTTTACCGCCGTCTCATCACTGCCCTGCGCAAGCAGGCTGATTGAAAGTTCACTTTGTCGACCAGTATGCCGGGCTCAGTACGGGAAGACGCCTGCGAGCCATCCCATTTCGTCCGTTTCTACCATGATGACGCGGTCCTGCTGACCGAGGTCGCCGACTTCCTCGACCGCGGCCTGCGCGGCGGCGGTTCGGCGATCGTGATCGCCACCCAGGAGCACCTCGATGCGCTGCGCCGGCAACTGATGGGCTTCGGCTCCCTGAAGGGCCAGCCCGCCTGGTTCCCGGGCGAACTCATCATGCTGGACGCGGCCGCCACCCTGGCCGGGTTCATGGTCGACGGCTGGCCCGACGAGCGCCTGTTCGACGAGGTCGTCGGCAATACGGTGCGCAAGGCCTGCGCGAAGGGACGCAGCGTCCACGCCTTCGGCGAAATGGTGGCGCTGCTGTGCGAACGAGGCCTGTACGACGCCGCCGTGCGGCTCGAGGAATTGTGGAACCGGCTCGGCGAAGCCTGCCGCTTCTCGCTGTTCTGCGCCTATCCCTGGAATCTGTTCCCGACGCAGGAGCTGGCCGAGGACTTCCACCGTGTCTGCTGCGCGCACGACCACGTCCGCCCGGAGGGGCAGGAGGTCAAGGAAGGGCAGCAGGAACTCTACCTGCAGCTTGCCCTCATGGAGCAGAAGAACCTCGCCCTGCAGGGCGAAGTCGCGCGCGCCAGGGAAGCCGAGCAGACCCTCAGGCACCGCGAGCGCGAGCTGGCGGACTTCGTCGAGAATGCCGCCGAAGGGCTGCACCGCGTGGGGCCGGACGGCACCATCCTGTGGGCCAACAAGGCCGAACTGAGCCTGCTGGGCTACCGCTGGGAAGAATACGTGGGACGGCACATCGCCGAATTCCATGCCGACCCGGACGTGATCGGGGATATCCTGCGCCGCCTGAACGCCGGGGAAACGCTGTACGACCAGCCGGCCCGCCTGCGCCGCCGGGACGGGTCGATCAAGCATGTCGTGATCAATTCGAACGCCTGCTTCGAAAACGGCCGCCTGCGCTACAGCCGCTGCTTCACCCGCGACGCGACCGAGCGCCACCTGCTGGAGCAGGCGCACCGCGAGCGCGAGGCCCTGGTGGCCGAACTGTCGCACGCCAACCGCGCCAAGGACGAATTCCTGGCCATGCTCGCCCACGAGCTGCGCAATCCGCTGGCGCCGGTGAGCGCGGCCGCTCAGCTGCTCGCGGTGGCCGCCGACGACCCCGCCCGCGTGCGCCAGGCCGCGGCCGTGATCGCGCGCCAGGTCGGCCACATGAAGGGGCTGATCGACGACCTGCTCGACGTCGCCAGGGTGACGCGCGGGCTGGTGGTGCTGAGCCGCAGCCCGCTCGACCTGCGCGACGTCGTCGCCGAAGCGGTCGAGCAGTCCGCGCCGCAGCTGGATGGGCGCCGGCAGCATCTGGAACTCGCGCTGCCGCCCGGGCCGGCGTGGATCAGCGGCGACCGCAAGCGCATCCTGCAGGTGGTCGCCAACATCCTCGCCAATGCGAACAAGTTCACGCCCGAGGGCGGCCATATCGGCGTGCGCATGAGCGTCTCGGAACACGAGGTGGCGCTGACGGTGTCGGACAGCGGCATCGGCATGGATGCCGAGCTGGCGTCGCGGGTGTTCGACCTGTTCGTCCAGGGCCACCGCACCCTCGACCGGGCCCAGGGCGGCCTGGGGATCGGCCTGGCGCTGGCCAAGAGCCTGGTGGAATCGCACGAGGGCGCCATCTTCGCGTACAGCGGCGGTCCGGGCGAGGGCAGCAGTTTCACGGTGACCCTGCCGCGCCTGGCGGACGGGCCGCCCGGCCCGGCGGCGCCTGGCGCCCCGGCCGTGACAGGGATGGCCGGGCAGCCGCTGCGGGTGGTGGTGGTCGACGACAACCGCGACGCGGCCGACGCGCTGGTGGATCTGCTGTCGGCCTGCGGACACCAGGCGCGCGCCCTGTACTCCAGCAGCGCGGCGCTGGCGGCGGCCGGCGACGGCTGTCCCCAGGTGTTCGTGCTGGACATTGGGCTGCCGGAGATCGACGGACTGGTGCTGGCGGGCCGCCTGCGCGCGCTGCCCGAGGCGGCAGGCGCCGTGCTGATCGCCGTCACCGGTTACGGCCAGCAGCGCGACAGGGAGCAGGCCCTCGCCGCGGGCTTCGACCATTACCTGGTCAAGCCGGTGGACGGGGCCGAGCTGCTCGCCCTGCTCGGGCAGATCGCGTTGCACGCCTGAGGCAAGCTTCGCAGCTGTTGGCGTCCGCATGGCGCGGGAGTAGACTGGAGGCTTCCGAAGAGGAGGCCGCCATGCGATCCCTGTTGGCTGTACTGCTCGCCGGCGCCGTGGCGTCCGCCCACGCCGGCCCCGAATTGCTCCATCAGGTCGACCTCGACACGCCGGGCGCGCTGGAACGCGTGCAGCGCGACCATCCCGCGCACTTCCAGGCAATTACCCGGATCCTGCGCGAAGCCCCCGAACGCAAACCCCAGGCGCTGGCCGGCTGGGTGCGCACGGCCTTCGACGCCAGGATGGCGTCCGCGATGCTGATCAAGACCAGCTATCCGCCCCGCGCCCGGCTGGAGTTCGTGCTGGGCGACACGCAGTACCGCGCACTGGTCACCCTGCGCAACGCCGAGCCGTCCCTGTCGCCGGCAACGGGCAACTAGGGATGGTCAGGCGCCGCGCAGGCTGCTGACCGCCTGCGCCACCGAGGACGCGTGCTCGCACATGGTGTCCGCGGCGGCCGAGCTTTGCTCGACCAGCTGGACCGTCTGGCGGGTGGTCTGCTCGATGTCCTGGATGGTTTCCCTCACCTGTTCGATGCCGTCGCGCTGCTCGCGGCTGGCGCCGGAGATCGAGGCCATGATGTCGGCCGCCTGCCTCACCGACTCCACGATCTCGTTCATGGTCCGCCCAGCCTGGTCGACCAGCTGCCCGCCGGCGTCGACGCGCACCACCGAGTCGCCGATCAGGCGCCTGACCTCCTGGGCCGCCTGGCCGCTGCGGTGGGCCAGGTTGCGCACTTCGGAGGCCACCACGGCGAAGCCGCGGCCTTCCTCGCCGGCGCGCGCCGCTTCCACGGCGGCGTTCAGCGCCAGGATGTTGGTCTGGAAGGCGATGCCGTCGATGACGCCGATGATGTCCTCGATCTTGCGCGAGCTGGTGCGGATCGAGGCCATGGTCTGCACCACGTCGGCCACGACGTCGCCGCCCTTGACCGCCATCGCGGACGCGGATTCCACCAGCTCGTTGGCCAGCGCGGCGTGATCGACGTTGCGCTTGACCGTCGCGGTCAGCTTGTCCACCGCCCGCGCCGCCTGCTCCAGGCGCGCGGCCTGCGCCGTGGCGCTCGCGGACAGGTCGCTGCTGCCGCTTGCCACCGCATTCGAGGTCGCGGTGATCAGCTGCATGTCGCGCGCCACCTTGTCGGCGCTGGCGTGCATGGTGCGCAGCGTGTGCTGCAGGGTAGCGGCGCTGGCGCCGACCGCCGCCGTTTCGCGCTGCAGGCGCACGGCAAGGTAGGACAGCACGGCGGCTTCCACCACCACGTAGACGGCATGCACCAGGACGATGCCGATGCCCGGGCGGGTGAAGCACATCGCGGGATAGCCCCATTCCTGCAGGTAGTTGAAGCTCAGGTGATGCACGGCCGCGGTGGCCGCGGCGGCGACGATCACGCGCCAGTCCTGGTAGCAGACCAGGAAGGCCAGCAGCACGAAGATCCCGAAATGCAGCTCGGTCATGCCGCGCGCCTGGTGGATGTTCAGGGCGCAGAACAGCATCAGGCTTACCGCTACCGCCAGCCTGGTTTCCAGGCGGCCCGGCCGGGCCAGGACCAGGGCGCTGGGGACCAGGACCAGCGGCAGGCCGGCGGCGAGCGCGAGGAACAGGGTGTCGTGCCAGAACGACAGGGCGATGGAGAACGCTAACAAGCCCCATAGTACGAAGAGGAACAGCTTGTCGGCGCTGAGGGCATGGGTGTCGGCTGGGAGACCGGAAATCTGTTTCATTCTTTTTCGCTTCCCTGTAACTTTTGGTCTGAAAATATTAATCTAGCACCAATGGTTGTTACATGGAATTAATTTTTTTACGATAAGCAAATAATCTGCTGCGCAGTGGCGCCAGTTACTGCGGCGGCCGGTGCATCGGCATTCACGGGGAGCGCGGCAATGTGTCTGGTGCGAGAACCTTGTTTTATTTTATTGTGACAATTGGTGATATTTTTGGCGCTGTCACCGTTGCGTGTTGAAGCTGCCAATCGCAGCTCTCAGTCGAACGCAGCACCTGAAGCAAATGCTCGCGTTGACGCCTGCTTAGTACTGCCACTTGTTCCAGCAGTTTCCTGAACGCCGAGGCCTTCATCGCTTCCTCCGCCGAGATATGGTTCTTTGTTAGACCTCAGCAGTTAAAGAAGATTCAACACTCAACGGTGACAGCGCCATGTTTGGTGCCGGGCGAGCTGCCATCTACAGCGTCACAAGCCGTCTTTTCTTGAATCGTTCTGTGCGGAATTAAAGTGAGCAGGAAACTTCCTACCTAAACTCAGTGCCTGGAGCGTCTTGCCAAGGCGCCGGAGTGCGGGATGGGAGCCAGATGAACGACAAGAGGCCGGGGTGGGGCGGGCGTTACCTGAAGCTGGCCCACCGTTTCATACCTGCGCCGCTGCAGCAGGATGCGTCGGTCATGGCGCGCGCCGGGAACGTCGTCAATGCCGCCGTCATGGCCGGCACCGCCGGGCCGCTGTATGCGCTGGCCTACTGGCTGCTCGGCCTCCGGACTGCCGCCCTCGAAATCCTGGCGTGTTCGGCCTGCATGCTGCTGGCGCCCGCCGTGCTGCGCGCCACCGGCTGCATCCTGGCCGCGCGCGAACTCTTCCTGTGCGCGCTGTTCTTCAATTTCTCCTGGTTGAGCTGGCACCTGGGCGGCATCAGCGCGCCCACCGCGAGCTGGCTGATCACCGGCCCGGTGGTGGCGATGTTCCTGGGGGGCCTGCCTTCGGCCGCATTCTGGCTGGGCATGAGCTGCGCCAGCGCCGCCGCCATCTACGGCTTGCAGGTGTCCGGGCTGGCCACGCCCGTGGCGCCGGCGGCCGACATGGCGCTGCTGCACCTGGTGTGCGACATCGGCTTGTATGTGGTGGTGCTGGTGTTCGTGCTGCTGTTCGAGCTGACCAAGACCGAAGGTTTCGTCAGCCTGCAGCAGGCCTTGTCCACCATTAGCGAGCTGGCCATCCGCGACGAGCTCACGGGCAGCCACAACCGGCGCTTCGTGCTCGACCTGATCGACAAGGAAAAGGAACGCAGTGACCGCAACGGGCGCAGCTTTTGCTTGTGCCTGTTCGACATCGACTTCTTCAAGCGCATCAACGACACCTACGGGCACGGCGCCGGCGACGCCGTGCTGCGCGACTTCGCGCGCGCGGTGCAGGGGCAAATCCGCGCCACCGACACCTTCGGGCGCTACGGCGGAGAAGAATTCCTGCTGCTGCTGCCGGAGACGTCCGCCGCGGACGCGGTGGTGCTGGCTGAACGGGTACGCGGCGTGATCGAGGGCCTGCGCTGCGAAGACGGCGACAGCGTGATCCGCTTGAGCGTTTCGGCGGGCGTGGCCGAATACCGGCTGGGCGAGCCTTGCGCCCAGGCCATCGTGCGCGCCGACGAGGCGCTCTACCTGGCCAAGTCGCTGGGGCGCAACCGGGTGCTGTGCCATGGCGAGGATGAACGCGCCCAGGTGGGCGTGGCGCCGGCCCAGGACGCGGCCGACATGGGAGCGAGCCTGGGCCGGGTGCTCGACGGCGTGCATTGCGACCAGCTCACCGGCCTGCTGAACCGGCGCCTGCTGCGCGACCGCCTGCGCCACGCCATGGACCGCGCCAACCGCAACCGGCGCCCGATCGCGCTGCTGCTCCTGAACATCAATCGCTTCAAGGAGGTCAACGACGCCCTCGGCTACGAGGCGGGCGACGCGCTGCTGGCCCAGGCCGGCGCGGCGATCCGGCGCTGCCTGCGCGACTCCGACACCGTGGCGCGCTGGGGCGGCGACGAGTTCATCGCGCTGCTGGAAGACCTGGGCAGCGAAGCCGACGCCCAGCAGGTGGCGGAGAAGATCCTGGACCGCTTCGCCTTGCCGATCGTCGCCGGCGGGCGCGATTGCTTCGTCAGCCTGGCGGCCGGCGTGGCCTTGTATCCGGCGGCCGACTGCGACCTGGACGCGCTGCTCAAGCGCGCCGACCTGGCCATGCGCTGCGCCAAGGAATGGGGCGAGAACAGCGTGCAGGTCTACCGCGGCATCCAGGTCCAGCCGCCCAGCGAGCGCCTGGCGCTGAAGAACGGCCTGCGCGAGGCGCTCGCGCGCGGCCAGCTGTTCCTGGAATACCAGCCCCAGGTCGACCTGGCCAGCCGGCGCGTGATCGGCGTCGAGGCGCTGCTGCGCTGGCAGCATCCGGTGTATGGCCGCATCGACCCGGGCCGCTTCATTCCGCTGGCCGAGGAAACCGGCATGATCGTCCCGATCGGCGAATGGGCGCTGCGCACCGCCTGCCGCCAGAACCGCGCCTGGGCGGCCGCCGGCCTGCCCGAGATCAAGACCGCGGTCAACCTGTCGGCGCGCCAGCTCAAGGAGCCGGGCCTGGCGGGCCGCGTGATGGCCATCCTGGCCGACACCGGCATGCCCGCGCACTGCCTGGACCTGGAGATCACCGAAGGCATGCTGATCGACGACCTGGGCGCGAACTGCGCCGTGATGAACCGCCTGCGCCAGGCCGGGGCGGTGGTGTCGATCGACGATTTCGGTACCGGCTACTCCAGCCTGAACTACCTGTGCGAGCTGCCGGTGGACATCCTCAAGATGGACGGCCTGTTCGTGCGCCGCCTCGGCAACGGAGGCGGGCGCCCGTTCGCGGTGGCCGAGACCATCGTCGCCATGGCGCACCGCCTGGGCCAGTCGGTGATCGCCGAATCGGTCGAGACCCCGGAGCAGCTGCGCGACCTGTGCGCGATGGGCTGCGACGCCGCCCAGGGCTACCTGTTCGACCGCCCGCTGGCGCCGGAAAAGATCGCCGCGCTGCTGGCGCGCCAGCCGCAAGCGGCTGCGCTCATCGGCTGAGCCATTCGCCTGAACCATTCCCAACGATACCCCTGGAGGACGCCGTGCTGAATGAATCCGTTCCTTTCGATCCCGCCGAGGACCTGCCCCTGCTGTCCGCCTCCGGCGCGCTGGACGGCAACGTGGCCCAGTTCGCGCAGCCGCGCGGGCCCGACCTGCTGCGCCGCAACGGCCCGCTCGACGCCTGGTGCGCGCTGCGCGCCCGCCATGGCGTATGGCCCTATGCGCGCGTGCTGGAGGGGCCGCCGGAACCGCTCGCCACCGTGGGCGGCGAAGCCGGCGTTGGCGATGCGGTGCGCGGCATCAACTTCGCCTCCCAGGACTACCTGTCGCTGGCGGCGCATCCGGCCATCGCCGACGCCGCGCTGCGCGCACTGGGCGAAGCCGGGCCGCACAGCGCCGGCTCGGCCGTCCTGCTGGGGAATACGCGCTATTCGCTCAAGCTGGAGCGGGCGCTGGGCGAGCTGCTCGGCCTGGGCCAGGTGGTGCTGTTCCCGACCGGCTGGGCGGCCGCCTTCGGCGCCATCACGGCGCTGGTGCACGGCGCCGACTACGTCGTGATCGACCAGCTGGCCCACGCCTCTCTGCGCCAGGGCGCGCAGACCGCCACCCGCAACGTGCTGGTGCACCGCCACCTGGACTGCGACCATGTGCGCGAGCTGCTGGCCGGGATCCGCTCGCGCGACAGCGCCAACGCCATCCTGGTGGTCACCGAAGGCCTGTTCAGCATGGACGCGGACAGTCCCGACCTGCCGCTGCTGCAGCACCTGTGCCGCGAGTACAAGGCGACCCTGCTGGTGGACGTGGCGCACGACCTCGGCGCCATGGGGC
>CAMPHU010000108.1 GCA_946886065.1 uncultured Massilia sp.
CGATGGGGACCGGCACCGGCGGCACCAGCGGTACCTCGGGCACCAGCGGTACCTCTGGCACCAGCGGCACCTCGGGCACCTCGGGCACGAGCACCCCGACTACCGGCACCACCGGCCGCGGCTACTGATTCCCGCGCGCCCGGCCCATTGCGGCACCGGATCTTCGGATCCGGTGTTGTCGTTTACGGGGTGCTCAGGCGGCCCTGCAGCCGCGCTGCCGGCGTGCGCGGCGCCGTGCCGCCATCCTGGGCGACCAGGCGGAAAGTGCCGACCAGGCCGGCCAGCGCCTGGGCCTGCTCGCGCAGCGCATCCGACGCGGCCGCCGCTTCCTCCACCAGCGCCGCGTTCTGCTGGGTCACCTGGTCCATCTGCGCAACCGCCTGGCTGACCTGGCCGATGCCGGCCGACTGCTCGCCGCTCGCAGCGGCGATCTCGGCCATGATGCCGGCCACGCGGCCGATACTGCCGACGATCTCGCCCATCGTGGTCCCGGCTTCGCGCACCAGCCGGCTGCCTTCCTCGACCTTGCCGGCCGAATCGCCGATCAGGACCTTGATTTCCTTCGCCGCGCCGGCCGAGCGCTGGGCCAGCGCCCGCACTTCCGACGCGACGACCGCGAAACCGCGCCCCTGCTCGCCGGCGCGCGCCGCCTCGACCGCGGCGTTCAGCGCCAGGATATTGGTCTGGAAAGCGATGCCGTCGATGACCGACACGATGTCGTTGATGCGCTGCGAGGCGGCGCTGATCTCGTCCATGGTGGCGACGACCTGCTCGACGGTGGCGCCGCCGCGGGTGGCGATGGCCGAGGCGTCCAGCGCCAGCGTGTTGGCGTGTCCGGCGTGCTCGGCGTTCTGCTTCACGGTGGCGGTCAGTTCTTCCATCGAAGATGCGGTTTCCTCCAGCGCGCTGGCTTGCTGCTCGGTGCGCGACGACAGTTCGAGGTTGCCGCCGGCGATCTGGTTGGCGGCGCTGGCGATGGTGTCGGTGCCGTGGCGCACCTGGCCGACGATGCCGCGCAGGTGCGCGTTCATGTCCTTGAGCGCCTGCATCAGCTGCCCGGTTTCGTTATGCGAACGCACGGCGATATGGCTGCCCAGGTCGCCCTGCGCGACGGTCCGGGCCACGTGCAGCGCTTCGCGCAGCGGCACGGCGATGGCGCGCGCGATCAGCCAGGCGAAGGCGGCCCCGGTGCACAGCGCGGCCGCCGTCAGCGCCAGCTGGACATGACGGCTGGCGGCAAAGTCCGCGTCGATGGCGGCGGCCTGGGCGGCCACCGCCCGTTTCTGGTGCTCCACCAGCGCATCCAGGCTGCCCACATAGTCGTTCACGCGCGGCAGCATGTCGGTCTCGAAGAAGCGCGCCGCGCCTTCCATGTCGCCTGCGGCCTTTTGCTTGAATGCCTGCTGGCGCGCGCCGCGGTAGGCTTCGCGCGCAGCGACCACGCGCTCGAACAGGCGCATTCCTTCCGGGTCGTCGCCCAGGCTCTCCTTGACCGACTTCTGGAACCCGTCGGCCCGCTTCGAGGCGGCGGCCACGGCATCGAGGAAGAACTTGTCGGTGGCCGGATCGGTGGACTTGGCCACGGCGATGGTGCGCGCCGCGTTGACTTCGATGACGCCTTTCCACTCCTGCAGCATGTTGGCCTTGCGGGTTTCCTCGCCGGTCAGGGTGCGGGTCATCTCCCCGATCGTGTGCGTCTTGGCCAGGCCGACGCCGACCAGGAGCAGCATCAGTGCCAGGACCGCCCCGAAGCCCAAAGAGAGCAGGGGACCGATTTTCATGTGTTGGAGTGTCATCGCGGGTTTCCTCAAGGCGCACGGGGCCGTACGTACGGCCGCGCATGCACCATGAATATCCGGTTTGGGCGGGAACTGTCCATTTCTCCGCGCCGGTTTTGCACACAAACAACGTTTCTTTGTAGAAAAGCCAACGGCGGACGCCGGCTTCGGTGGCGTCTATGGGGTGGCGTGGCAGGAAAGGAAAGACAGGATGACAAGGGCCGTGGCCGCCGGCGCGGCCACGGCCCCATGCTCAGCGCAGCGGCCGGCGCACGCCGCCGCGCGGGGCGTCCGGGCGCGGCGTCGCGTCGACCGCCAGCTCGATCTTTTCGAGCGGCGTGGGTGCGGGACCATGCAGCACATTGCCCTCGGTGTCGAAGCGCGAGGCGTGGCAGGGGCAGTCCCAGGAGCGCTCGGCCGAATTCCAGTGCACCGCGCAGCCCAGGTGGGTGCACTTGGCGGAGACCGCGTGCAGGGCGCCGCCGGGGTCGCGGTAGACCGCGATGCGGCGCAGGCCGTCGCGCACGACGGCGCCTTCGCCGGCCGGGATCTCCTGCACCGAATCGACGTCGCCGCCGGTCAGCCAGTCGCCGTAGCGGGCCATGACATTGGCCTGCTCGGCGGCGAAGTCGCCCAGGCCGTGCACCGGCTTGCGCGCCGGGTCGTACAGCGCGGCCCAGGGATTCTGCCGGCCCATGATCAGGTCGGTCACCACCATGGCGCCGATGGTGCAGTGGGTCATGCCGTTGCCGGAATCGCCGGTGATCACGTAGACGTTGTCGTCGTCCATCGGATTGCGCCCCAGGTAGGCCAGGCCGTCCGAGGGTTCCATCACCTCGCCCGACCAGCGGTACAGCGTTTCCTGCGCCATCGGGAAGCGGGCGCGCGCCCACCGTTCGATCTCGTCGTAGCGGTGCTCGGGGTGGTCGTCCTGGCCGACCTTGTGGTCGGCGCCGCCGACGATCAGCACCTCGTGCTCGCGCGCGCCGTCCGGCGTTTCCAGCCGGATGTAGTAGTAGGGGTCGCCGGTGTCCCACAGCAGGATGCGCGGCACCGTCCCGCGCGGCACGCGCAGGCCCACCACATAGGTGCGGTAGCCGGCCTGCTTGGTGTGCATTACGACCCGGTCGTTGAACGGGGTGTGGGTGGCCACCACCACCGCCTGGGCCCGGATTTCGCCGCTGGCGGTCGACACGGCCTGGCGCTGGTGGTCGCCGCGGATGCGGTGCGCGTGGGTGCCGCCGTAGATCCTGCCGCCCTTCGCGGTGAAGGCGCGCGCCAGGCCATCGAGGTATTTGAGCGGATGGAACTGGGCCTGGTCGGCGTAGCGCACGCAGGGGCCGGTGTCGAAGGACAGACCCGGCACGCGGGCCAGGAGCTCGGCCTGGACGCCGGCGCGGGCGGCGCAGGCCTGTTCCTTGCCGAGGTCGTGCGTGCCCTTCATGCCGTTCGCCGGCAGGGCGTACAGGTAGCCGTCGAGGCGCTCGAATTCGCAGCCGATGCCTTCGTCGCGCACGATGGATTCGACCATGCCGATGGCGCGCGCATGGCTGTCGGCCACCAGGCGCGCCTGGGCGGCGCCGAACTTGTCCTCGATGAAGGCATACCATTCGTCGGGCGGGAACAGGTGGGCGGTGGTGCGCCCGGTCTCGCCGGCGCCGATGCCGAAGGCGTCGATCAGCACCACCTCGCGCCCCTCGCGCGCGAGCAGGTAGGCGGTGGTCAGCCCGGCGATGCCGGCGCCGATGACGCATACCTGGGTGTCGATGTCCCCCTGCAGGGGAGGAAAGACGGGCACCGAAGCGGTGTCCATCCAGACCGAAGTGGAACTGCCGTTGGTCGAACCGATCATGCTGGCCTCCGTATCCTCATGGTGGAGCCCAGTCTACTGCGATGGCGGATGGGCTGGAGCACGATGCGTGGCGCGCGCGCCGCAGCCCGCGCATTCCCCGGAAATGCGCGAACCACTGGACGATTTGTGGCGTAAAATCAACTCATATTGCATATTGGAACTACGTCATGGACCTGGCCGCCGCCCCACCCGAAGCGCTGTCGCCCAGCGCCATGAAGCTGTCCGAACTGATCGGCGCGCTGAGCCATGCGCTCGACATCACCGAAGGCCAGCCGGCCGGCCACTGCGTGCGCTGCTGCTGGATCGGCATGCACATCGGCCGCGCCATCGGCCTGCCGCAGGACCAGTTGTGGGAACTCTACTACACGCTCCTGCTCAAGGACCTGGGCTGCAGCAGCAACGCCGCCCGCATCTGCGAGCTCTACCTGGCCGACGACCTGGGCTTCAAGCGCGACTTCAAGACCGTCGGCGACAGCCTGCCCCAGGTACTGTCCTTCGTGCTGACCCACACCGGCCTGAAGGCCGGCCTGGCCGAGCGCTTCCGCAGCGTGATGACGATCCTGAAGGACGGCCCGGCGATCGCCCAGGACCTGATCGCCACCCGCTGCCAGCGCGGCGCCGAGATCGCGCGCCTGCTGCGCTTCCCGGATGGCGTGGCCGAGGGCATCTATTCGCTCGACGAGCATTTCAACGGCCAGGGAAAACCGGCGCGCCTGGCGGGCGAGGCGATTCCCGTGCATGCGCGCATCGCCTTGCTGGCCCAGGTGATCGACGTCTTCCATACCGCCGGCGGACGCGCCGCGGCCCTGCGCGAAGCCCGCAAGCGCGCCGGCAGCTGGTTCGACCCGCGCCTGGTGGACGCCTTCGAACGGGCGGCATGCGCGGAGGAGTTCTGGGCCACCCTGGCGGCGCCGCACATCGACGCCGCCGTCGCCGCGCTGGAACCCGGCGGACGCGAGGTGGCGCTCGACGACGACTACCTGGACGACATCGCCGCCGCCTTCGGCCAGGTGGTCGACGCCAAGAGCCCCTACACCAGCGGCCACAGCGCGCGCGTGGCCCTGTACACCGACATGATCGGCGAAGCGCTCGGGCTGCCGGCGCAGCGCCGCCGCTGGCTCAGGCGCGGCGCGCTGCTGCACGACGTGGGCAAGCTGGGCGTGAGCAACAGCGTGCTGGACAAGGCCGGCGCGCTCGACCGGGACGAATGGGAAGCGGTGCGCCTGCATGCCGCCTACACGGAGACCATCCTGGGCCGCATCGGGGCCTTCGCCGAACTGGCGGCGATCGCCGGCAGCCACCACGAGCGCCTGGACGGCGCGGGCTATCCGCGCGGCCTGCGCGCCGAGGACATCCGCCTGGAGACGCGGATCATCACGACCGCCGACATCTTCGACGCGATCACGGCCGCACGGCCCTATCGCGGGGCGATCCCGGTTCCGCAGGCGCTGGAGATGATGGAAAAGACGGTCGGCACGGCGCTCGACCCGGCCTGCTTCGCTGCGCTGAAGCAGGCCGTGGCGCGGGTGCCGTTTCCGGTTTGACGCTTACCAGCCGAGGTCCTTCAGCAGCGGCACGGTGAGGTCGTACGGCGGCTTCAGGTTGATGGTCAGGTCGCCGTTGATGCTTGGCTCCATCAGCAGGTTCGGCGAGGCCGTCACGTCCCAGTGCGAGACCGAGGACCCGGGCGCCAGCGGGTTCGGCGTGTACAGCAGCGGCCGGCGGGCGGCGTCGGCGCCGGACAGGCGCACCGGATCCTGACCCAGGGTCACGGTCACCGCGCCCGGCTTGTTGCGGCTGCCGTAGGGAATGGCCGCCGCCACCGCCGCCTTGAAGGCGTCGCCGTCGTCCTTGGAGATGCCGATGGTGGTGATCTTGATCGACGGGTCGGACCCGCCCACGGTGAAGGCGCCGGCCACGTTGTTGGCCACGATCACCCCGGACGCGCCCGCGTCCTGGGCGTTCTTCGCCTTGATCGCGAAGGTGCAGCCGCCGCGGCTGATCAGGGCAACCTTGTTCTTGACCGCCGCCGCGTTGGCGCTGTCGTAGGCGCTGCAGCCGGGGCCGGCTTCTCCCGCCTGCGGCGCGACGACGGCCAGCACGCCCATGGTGGAGCCCGACTTGGGCGCCGGACCGAAGCTGGCCGGGATGTAGTCGGCGGTGCGGTTATAGCCCGGCGCCGGCGAGCTGGCCTTGGCCAGGCCGATCGGCTTGAGCAGGCTGGGCGCGGCGCCGGCCGCGTTGGGACCGATCCAGGCCAGCTTGAGCGGATTGATGGCCGAGGCGGCGCGTTCGGCGCTGCTCATGTCGAGCCAGGTCTTGCCGGCCGTGTTGTCGTACATGTGGCGTTCCCAGATGCTGGGCAGGCCGGCTTCGGTGAAGGCGGTGCCTTGCGCATTCAGGCGCCGGCCGTTGCCGGTGCTGACGGTCATGACCGAGAAGCCCAGGCCGTGGCCCAGCTCGTGGAGCAGGGTCGCCACGAAATTGACCTGGGTGCCGGCATTGCCGTCCAGGCCCAGGTAGAAGGGGCTGCCGGCCAGGCAGTCGGGCTTGCCGAGGTTGATGTTGAACTGGGTCTTGATGTCGGCATTGCCGTAGCCGCTGCCGTCGTCCGGGGTGCCGGCGCTGAGGTTGGTCCCGGCCAGCTTGTTGGCCAGGGCTTGCGGGTACCAGGTGCCCGCGACGCCGTTGGGGAAGTCGTGCCAGATGTTCCAGGCGCCGGCGCTGCCCAGCACGGCGCTGCTGGCGGTGCAGCTCAGCGGCTCCCAGCCGGCGCTGACGACGATGTTGATGTCGCTGGCGAGGTTCTTTTCCCAGATGTCGGCCACGTAGCGGTACACGTTCATGCGCTGCTGGCCGAGGGTGGTGCCCATGTTGCCGCCGACCGGCGCCGCCGGGGTCGGGTCGTTGAAGCCGACGCCGGCCGGGTCGCGGCTGGTGATGGTGATCTTGGCCGCCTGGGCGGCGAAGCAGGTGAGGGCGCAGGCCAGGGCCACGAGGGTATGAGCAGGTTTGACGATCATGATCACTCCGTATCCAGGTCGACCGCGTGGCTGTGGGGAGCCGCCTTGGCATCGCTGCCGTGGGCCTCGAGGCACTGCATTTCGAGCTTGCCGTCCGCCTTGCGCACGGCCACCGAGGAGCTCATGAATTCATCGGTCAGGCGCGCACCCTGCGCGCCGCTGGCGTGGTACTTCTGCAGCACCGGCTGGGGGGCGGCGCGCAGGGTGCGGCGCGCATTCGCGGCCTGCAGCGCGGCGCGCTCGGCGGGCGTGGCGTCGCGCAGCTTGCCGGTCTCGGCGTCGCGCACCACGGTGATGCTGTCGGCCGCCGGGGCGGGCTGTTCCTGCTGGGCCAGCGCCTGGCCGCCCAGGCCGAGCAGGGCCAGGCCGGCGCCCAGCAGGCGTCGGCAGGTTTGCACTTTCAGTGACATCACATTCTCCTGGTTGGACTACGGATGAAATTATTGTTGCCGTGCGTCCCCGGTGCGCACGCTCAGACGCGGCGGCGCCGTGCGAGCGCCGCGCCCGCCAGGCCGATCCCGAGGATCATCATGGTGGTCGGCTCCGGGACCGAGTTGATCCTCAGCGTGTCCAGGCCCACGTAGTTGGACAGGTCGGCCTCGCCGGTGTGCACGAAGGCGAAGCGCCCGGTGGTGCCCGGGCCTTGCGCGCTCAGCTGGACGGTGAAGCGGGTCCAGCCATCGGTCGGCACCACCACCGGTTCGCCCAGGGTGAAGGCGTCCAGGTCGGCGCTGCCCTCGCTGAAGCCGAAGGCCAGCTGGTCGAAGAAATCCTCGAACGCATCGGCGCGCAGGTAGAACGAGACCACGACGTTCATCTCGGTGGAGAACTCCGGCGTGATCAGCCAGTTCTCGATGGTGCCGCCGGGTGCGGCGACATTGAAGTTGGAGGCGATGTAGGCGTCGGGCGCGCCCATGTGAGCGGAGAAGGTTGCCGGATCGCCCTGGAACCAGGTGGCCACGGGACCGGGCGGCTCGCTCTGGTTATCGAACACCCAGCCTTGGCCGGGCAGGGCCGCGACATTGTTAAAGTCTTCGCTCAGCAGTACCTCCGCCTGCGCGGTGCCCATGAGCCCGGCGAATGCCAGGCCAACCAGAACTGATCTCTTCATGTAGTACGCCTCCGAAAGGGTTGAACTGCGGGGCGACGCGGGACCTCGGAAAACCGTTTCACCCCGGACATGTTGCCTAGCGGGATCTCCGCTGTAGACAATCAAATCATTAAGCATCAAACATGCCAGATTTTTAGCGCATTGATTTTGTTAAAGAAATTTTAACGACGGGCGTGCGATTCAAAAAATCTGTAAAGAAAGATGACAGCTGACAGCGCTGATGTCCTGTGTGTAAAAGGTTCAGCGGATAGCAAGATTTGACAAACATGGCCATGCAACTGCCGCCACAATGCGCCTCACCAAGAGAAAACAAGGCCGCCCCTCCGCTTGCCGCGCACGGACGGCTGAAGAAAAACACATATCGACGTTTGGAGAGCACATGAACCAAGGGATGGCAGGGCAGTACAGGCGCACCGCGATCGCGGGCGCGGTGGCGGTTTGCGCGATGACCTCGGGCCAGGGCTGGGCCCAGGAGCAGGCCGGCGCGGCTCCGGCGCCGGGTCTGCTTGATGCGCAGACGGTGGTGGTGACCGGCGTGCGCGCCGCGCTGGAGCAGTCGCTGCGCCAGAAGCGCAACGCCGACGCCGTGGTCGAGGTGGTGACGGCTGAAGACATCGGCAAGATGCCAGACAAGAACGTGGCCGACGCCATCCAGCGCCTGCCGGGCGTGAACACCCAGTCCTCGGCCGGCGGCGAGGGCGGCTTCGGCGAGAACGACCGCGTCAGCCTGCGCGGCACCAGCCCCAGCCTGCAGCAGACCCTGTTCAACGGGCACGCGATCAGCACCGGCGACTGGTTCCTGCTGAACCAGGTCGGCGGCAACGTGGGCCGCTCCAGCAGCTTCTCGCTGCTGCCCTCCGAACTGGTGGGTTCGATCGTGGTGCAGAAGAGCCCCACCGCCGACCTGGCCGAAGGCGGCGTGTCCGGCGCCATCAACGTGATCACCCGCCGTCCGCTCGACTTCCGCCAGCCGCTGACGGTGGAAGGCTCGGTGCAGGCCAACTACAACGACCTGTCCGAGGAGGCCGAACCGCACCTGTCCGGCCTGGTGAGCTGGAAGAACGCGGCCAGCACCTTCGGCGTGCTGGTGCAGGCCTTCTCGGAAAAAGCAACCGTGCGCCGTGACGGCCAGGAGATCCTCGGCTACACCCCGATCAGCGCCGCCAGCGCGGCGGCGATCGCGAATCCCGCGCTGCGCGGCGTGGTGGTGCCGACGTTTATCGGCGCCAGCCTGTTCGAGCAGACCAAGAAGCGCCAGGGCGGCGCCTTCGACATCGAGGCGCGTCCCGCGCCCGGCATGAGCGTGGACCTGAACGGCTTCTATTCCAAGCTCGAGGCGCCGCACCTGAACACCAACTGGCTGGCCGCGCCGGCCAACTCGATCAACAGCATGAACCTGATCCCGGCCAACCCGGTCGTGCGCAACGGCACCCTGGTGGCGGCCGGTTTCGAGCGCAACGCGGGCGAGGTCGACAACATCTACCGCCCCGACGCGGGCGGCGAATCCTGGTACCTGGACCTGAACGGCAAGTGGAAAGTCAGCGACCGCCTGACCCTGTCCGGCAAGGCCGGAAAGACCCATGGCGTGGGCTGGGACCGCGACGACGTCTTCTACCAGAACAACGTCGACGGCGGCATGGTCTACGCGCTGAACGGCCTGGCGCCGGCGTCGGTGAGCTACCCGGGCGGGAACACCACCTCGCCGGGCAGCACCGCCTGGGCCGGCGGCGGCGAGGCGCAGTCGGTCGACCAGGAAAAGTATGCCCAGGTGGACGGCCAGTGGCGCCTCGACCATCCGCTGATGCAGGCCTTCCGCTTCGGCGTGCGCTGGACCGACCACCACCGCACGGCCGAGCACCCGCTCGAAACCCGTCCGGGTCCGCTGGGCTTCACCAACCCGGGCCCGGTGTGGAACGGCGAGATGTACCCGTCGGACTTCGCCAGTGACCTGGGCGGCAATCTCTCGTCCAACTACTTCAAGTACGACGGCGCGGCGCTGGGCGCCTGGGGCGCGATCCCCGGCAACCGCCTGCTCGACTACGTGGTGCGCCACAACTGGATGGACGAATTCCAGGTCGGCGAGAAGACCGCCGCGCTGTACGGCATGCTGGACTTCGGCGGCGAGCACTGGAGCGGCAATGTCGGCCTGCGCGCCATCGAGACGCGCCAGACCACGGTGGTCAACCTGCCGGGCGGCCCGACCCCGATCCTTGGGTCGGCCTTCGGTCCCTACACGCCGACCACCTTCAAGCGCACCTACCGCGACTACCTGCCGAGCGTGAACCTCAAGTACGAGTTCAGCCCGCAGCTGTTAGTGCGCAGCGCGCTCGCCAAGACCATCGCGCGGCCGGACTACAGCGCCCTCGGCGGCTCGGTCTCGCTCAACGACGACGCCCTGAGCGGCAGCGGCGGCAACGTCAACCTGGACCCGGTGCGCTCGACCAACTTCGACATCGGCGCCGAGTGGTACTACGCGCCCAAGGCGCTGCTGTCGGCAGGCTTCTTCTACATGGACCTGCGCTCGATCGTGGCCCAGGGCACCTCGACCGGCACCTATTACAACAACAAGCGCTCCATGCTCACCGAGTACCAGATCACCTCGCCGTTCAACACCACCGGCACCAACAAGGGCCTGGAACTGAGCTGGCAGCAGCCTTTCCTGGACAACTTCGGCACCCTGGTGAACTACACCCACGCCGACGGCGAGCTGGATGACGGCGGCGAGCTGCTCAACTCCTCGAAGAACACCTGGAACGTGACCGGCTACTACGAGAACGAGCGCTTCTCGGCGCGCCTGGCCTACAACTACCGCTCGCGCTACAAGGCGGGCGTGGACCGGGGCGCCAGCCAGCACGTGGCCGGCATGAAGAACGTGGCGGCCTCGGTCAACGTCAAGCTGACCGAACGCCTGACCCTGACCTTCGACGCGCTCAACCTCACCAACGAGACCATCCGGATGTACGCGGAGAACGAGGACCGTCCGCGCGCCTTCTACTCGAATGGCCGTACCTTCTACGTCGGCCTGCGCGGCAAGCTGTAAAGCCGTCACTGCCGCGGGCTCCCGCCCGCGGCGCCACCTTCATCCATGTCGATGCCGACCATCCTTTCGCCTTCGGACGCGGCCCCGGCAGCCCCGGTCACCGTGTCCTGGGAGTGCCTGACCAACACCGCGCGCGACGAGATCTTCCGTTCGCGCCTGGTGCTGGCCAACGTCTCCACGCTGTCCATCGCGCCCGGCTGGGCGCTGTACTTCAACACCTGCCGCAAGGCGCTGGCGGCCAGCGTCAGCCCCGGCTTCGCCATCGAGCACCTCAACGGCGACCTGTTCCGCCTGACCATGACGGGCGCCGAACCCTGGCTGCCGCAGCAGCAGTACGGCATCGAATACGATTCGCTGCATTGGGCGATCAGTATCACCGATGCGCCGCTGGGTTTCTACCTGGTGACTGCCGGCGGCATGGCGATCGACCTGGGCGACCCGAAGATTGCGCCTTTTGTCCGCGACGAACAGCGCCGCCGCGCGGGCTTCGATGTGCTGCCGACCGAGGACGCGGAGCGGCGCCACCAGCGCAATGCGGGGCTGCGCCAGCTGCCGGACACCGAGATCGGCCGCATCACGCCGCGGCCGCGCTTCGCCCGCGTCGGCGACGGCCGCTGCCGCCTGGCGTCCGGCGCGCCCATCGTGCACGGCCCGATGCTGGCCAACGAGGCGGCCCTGCTGTCGGCCATGCTGGCCGCGCTGCCGGACGGACCGCCGGGCGAGGTCGGCGTCGAACTGCAGGTGGGCAGAGTGACGCTCGAGGGAGAGAGCGAGGAAGCCTACGAGCTCGAGATCACGGCGCGCAAGGTGCGCGTGTGCGGACGGAGCGCGCACGGCGTCTTCAACGGGCTGCAAAGCCTGGCCCAGTTGCTGGAGCCCGACGGCAGCCTGCCCTTGGGCACGGTGCTGGACGCCCCGCGCTTTCCCTACCGCGGCATGATGCTCGACGTGGCGCGCCATTTCGCGCCCGTCGGCACGGTGCTGCGCCTGCTCGACTGCATGGCGGCGTACAAGCTCAACCGCTTCCATTTCCACCTGACCGACGACGAAGGCTGGCGCCTGGACATCGCCGCGCTGCCCGAGCTGACCGCTATCGGCGCGCGGCGCGGCGTCACGGAGGACGGCGAGCCTTGCCTGCCGCCGTCCTTTGGTTCCGGCGCGGCGGTCGGGCAATCCGCCGGCACCGGCTGCTACAGCGCCCACGACTTCATGGCCATCCTGCGCCACGCCCATGCGCGCCACATCGAGGTCATCCCCGAATTCAACATGCCCGGCCATGCGCGCGCGGCGGTGGTGGCGATGCGGGCGCGCTACGAGCGCCTGCGCGCCGCCGGCGACCTGGAAGGCGCGCGGGCCTACCTGCTCAGCGATCCGGACGACCGCTCCGAATACGAGTCGGTGCAGCTATGGCAGGACAACGTGATCTGCATCGCGCTGCCCTCGGTCGACCGCTTCATCGAGACCGTGGTGGAGGAAGTCTGCGCGCTGTACCGCGAGGCCGGCGTGCCGCTGCGCGCGATCCACACCGGCGGCGACGAGGTGCCGTCCGGCGCCTGGCTCGGGTCTCCCGCCTGCCTTGCGAAGATGCGCGAGCAAGGCTGGACCCGGGTGGAGCAGCTGCACGGCGATTTCGTCGCCCGCTGCCGCGCGATCCTGGCGCGCCATGGCGTGGAGTTCGCGGGCTGGGAGGAAACCGCGCTGGTGGACGTGGACGGGGAAGGGATGCGCCCGAATCCGCGCTTCGCAGGCATGGATTTCCACGCCTACGTGTGGAACAACGCCTGGGGTTCGGGCCAGGAAGACTGCGCCTACCGATTGGCCAACGCCGGCTACCGCGTGGTGCTGGCCAACGCCGCCAACCTGTATTTCGACCTGGCCTACGCCAAGCATCCGGAGGAGCCGGGCTATTACTGGGCCGGTTTCGTCGAGACCCGCCACGCTTTTGCATTCTGTCCGCTGGACGCGCTGGCCAGTGCCGATGCCGATGCGATGGGCCGGCCGCTCGACCCGGACCTGCGCGCCGCCATGCAGCCGCTCGACGGGGCCGGACAGGGACGCATCGCCGGCCTGCAGGGACAGCTGTGGGGCGAGAACGCGCGCAACGCGGCGCGCATCGACTACCTGGCCCTGCCGCGCATGATCGCGCTGGCCGAGCGGGCCTGGTCGCCCGATCCCGGCTGGCAGCGCATCGTGGACGGGGCGGCGCGCGCCGCCGCCATCGAGGCCGACTGGAACGAATTCGCCAACCGCCTGGCGCGGCGCGAGCTGCCGCGCCTGGACCGCGCGCCCACGCCCTACGGCTACCGCCTGCCGCCGCCCGGCGTCAGCCTGCAGGACGGCGCGGCGCATGCGAATGTGGCCCTGCCGGGCCTGGCCCTGCATTACACTGTCGACGGCTCGGAGCCGCTGGCCGAAGGCCCGCGCTACGAGGCGCCGGTGGCGCTGGCGCGCGGCGCGGTATTCCGCATTGCCAGCTTCGATACCCGCGGCCGCCGCAGCCGCATCGTCAGCCTGACCCCGGATACGCCATGACCGCCATGCACGACATGTCTTCGATTGCCGCCGCTCCAGCGGCGCGCCGCCACCCGCTGGCCTGGGTCCCGTCCCTCTACCTGGCCCAGGGCCTGCCTTTCTACGCCGTGGCCCTGGTAGCCGGCCAGATGCTCAAGAGCATGGGCGTGCCCAACGACCAGATCGCGCGCTGGACCGGCGTGATCGGCCTGGCCTGGGCCTTCAAGGCGCTGTGGAGTCCTTTCCTGGAACTGGCGCCCAGCAAGCGCCTGGCGGTGGTGGCCTTCCAGCTGCTGGGCGGCGCGGCCCTGGGCCTGGTCGCGCTGGCGCTCCAGCTTCCCGGCTGGTTCGCGCTGTGCATCGCGCTGCTGGCGGTGGTGGCGCTGGCCTCGAGCAGCCACGACATCGTCGCCGACGGCATCTACATCGCCAACCTGTCCACGCGCGAGCAGGCCGCCTACGCCGGCTACCAGGGCGCCTTCTTCAATGCCGCCAAGTTCCTGTCGCTCGGCGGCCTGCTGGTCCTGGCCGGCTACCTGGAAAAGCAGGTGGGCACCGAATTCGCCTGGACCGCCGTGTTCGGGCTCCTGGGCGGCCTGCTGGTGGCGCTCGGCCTGTACCACCTGCGCGCGCTTCCGGGCGGCGCGCACGACAAGCCGGCCGGCGGCAAGGCCAGGGACGCCGCCACCACCCTGGCTGACGTGATCCGCAGCTTCTTCGCCAAGCCCGGCATCTGGATGGCGATCCTGTTCATCATCCTGTTCCGGGCCGCCGAAGGGCAGATCCAGAGCATCGGGCCGCTGTTCCTGCGCGATGCGCGCGAGGTCGGGGGACTGGGCCTGACGACCGCCGAAGTAGGCTTCGCCTACGGCACCGTCGGCACTGCGGCCTTCCTGGCCGGCAGCGTGGCGGGCGGCTATTTCACCGCCTGGCTGGGACTGCGGCGCGCCATGCTGTGGCTGATCCTGGCGGTGAATCTGCCGAACGCGGTGTTCTGCTACCTGAGCGTGGCCCAGCCGGCGTCACTCGCCTTGATCACGGGGGCGCTGGGCGTGGAGATGTTCGGCTACGGCTTCGGCTTCGTGGGCGTGATCCTGTTCATCATGCAGGTGGTGGCCAGCGGCCGCTACCAGACCGCGCATTACGCGCTCGGCACCGGCTTCATGCAGCTGGGCTTCGTGCTGTTCAAGGTAGTCAGCGGCGACATCCAGCAAGCGCTGGGCTACCGCGATTTCTTCCTGTGGGTGCTGCTGTCGGCCCTGCCGGTGCTGGTGCTGAGCCGCTTCATGAAGCT
>CAMPHU010000109.1 GCA_946886065.1 uncultured Massilia sp.
GGCCGGCTGGCGCGGCACGCCCGCGCGCTCCAGGTAGGCGGGACTGGCGCACACCACCAGCGGCGTGGCGGCCAGCCCGAGCGCGCGCACGCTGCTGTCCTTGAGGCGGCCGAAACGCAGCGCCAGGTCGTTGCGGTCGCGTACCAGGTCGCTGTGGACGTCGCTGACGTTCAGGCGCAGCTGTACCCTCGGATGGGCGGCGCGGTAGCGCGCCAGCAGCGGCGCCAGCCAGGGCAGGCAGCCGCCCGGCAGCGACAGGCCCAGCTGCCCGCTGAGTTCCGCGGGCGCCGTCAGCTGCTCCTGCATCTGGTCGAGCTGGGCGAGCAGGGCGCCGTAGGCCTCGAAGGCTTCCTGGCCGCGCCCGGTCGGCACCATATTGCGCCTGTCGCGCGCCAGCAGCTGGACCCCGAGTTCCGCTTCCAGGCGCGCGATGTTCTTGCTCACTCCGGAGGGCGTCAGGCCCAGCAGGCGCGCCGCGCTGGTGATGCCGCCGGTGCGCACGGTCTGCACGAAGCAGCGCTGCTTGATCAGGTCCTGGGCGCCGATGTTGACTTTGTGTCCACTTGGTTTCGCCATGTCGTGAGCTTCTCCCTGTGCCGGCGTGCGCGCATACTTCCTGCATCCCCCAACCCGCACAGCGAAAGGAGCAGGCCATGCAAGTCCGCCACGTCGATTCGATCCCGGTGACCGAGCTGCCGGGTCTCAGGCACCAGACCCTCGCCTCGCAAGCCGGCGGCATTCAAGCCTTCGAAGTCTGGCGGCAGTCGCTGGCGCCGGGCAGCGCAACCCCGCTGCACCGCCACGATTGCGAGGAAGTGGTCGTCTTTACAGGGGGCAGCGGCATTATGCACCATGCCGGAACGGAAACGCCATGCACGGCCGGCACGGTGCTGCTGTGCCAGCCGAACGAATTGCACCAGATCGTGAATAGCGGCGGCGAGCCTCTCACCCTGTTCGGGATCTTGTCGGGCTCGCCGGTGCCGGTGGTGGATGCCGAGGGCGCGGAAATCCCGCTGCCCTGGTGACTCAGGAGAGGTAGTTGCGGTGGAAGCGCCGCCCCAGGCGGGTCAGCACCTCGTAGCCGATGGTGCCGGCCTGCGCGGCGACCGCGTCCACCGGCTGCTGTGCGCACAGCAGCTCCACCAGCTGGCCCGGCGCCACGCGCGTCTCGGGCAGGCCGGTGACGTCGAGCGTGATCGAATCCATCGACACCGTGCCGGCGAAGGGCACGGCCTGGCCGTCCACGTAGGCGTGCGACTGGCCGGTGAGGGCGCGCAGCCAGCCGTCGGCATAGCCGATGGCGATGGTGGCAATGCGGCGCCTGTCCTTGGCGACGTAGCGTGCGCCGTAGCCGACGATGTCGCCGTCCCCGATGCTGCGCACCTGGACGATGCGCGCCGCCAGCGACACGGCCTGGCGCAGCGGATTGTCCTTGCCCGGGTGCGGATTGATGCCGTACAGGGCCGCGCCCGGCCGCAGCAGGTCGTAGTGGTAGGCGCCGCCCAGGAACACCCCGGAGGAATTGGCCAGGCTGGCCGGCACGCCGGGGAAGCGTGCGCGCAGCTGTTCGAAGCGCAGGCGCTGGCCTTCGTTGAGCGGATGGCTGGGCTCGTCGGCGCAGGCCAGGTGGCTCATCACGAGCTGCAGGTCGAGGCCGGACAGCCAGTCGGGTTCAAGCGACAGCGCGGCCAGGTCGGCGGGCGCGAAGCCCATGCGCGACATGCCGGTGTCGGCCTGGATCGCGGCCGGCAGGCGGCGGCCCAGCTGGCGCGCGCTGGCGCGCCATTCCTGCAGCTGGCCCGGGTCGTTCAGCACCGGCACCAGGTCGTACTGGTAGAAATCGGGCGCGGTGCCGGCGGGCGGTCCGTGCAGCACGTAGATGGTGCAGCCGTCCGGCACCAGCTGGCGCAGGCGCATGCCTTCGGCCACGTGGGCCGTGAAGAACAGCTTGCAGCCTTCCGCGGCCAGGGCCGGGGCCACCTGTTCCATGCCCAGGCCGTAGGCGTCGGCCTTCATCACGGCCGCGCAACTTGCCGCGGGCGCCTGTGCCGCCAGCAGGCGGTAGTTGGCGCGGATGGCGCCCAGGTCCACGGTCAGGACCGCGCCCGCGCGCGCCAGTTCGCTGGCCGCGCGCATGCTTGTCACATCGCGGTTCATGCCTGGGCCAGTTCGCCTTGCGGATTGGCGTTCGGGGTGCCGGCATAGCGGAACACGGCGAGGTCGTCGGCGCGGATGGCCGGCGACTTGCCGCCCACCAGGTCGGCGATCACGCTGGCCGAGCCGCAGGCCATGGTCCAGCCCAGGGTGCCGTGGCCGGTGTTGACGAACAGGTTGCCCAGCGGGGTGGCGCCCACCACCGGGGTGCTGTCCGGGGTCATCGGGCGCAGGCCGGTCCAGAAGCTGGCCTGGCTGGTGTCGCCGCCGCCCGGGAACAGGTCGTTGACCACCAGCTCCAGGGTTTCACGGCGGCGCGGGTTGAGTTCCTTGCTGTAGCCGGCGATTTCGGCCATGCCGCCCACGCGGATGCGGTCGTCGAAGCGGGTCACGGCGATCTTGTAGGTCTCGTCGAGGATGGTCGACACAGGGGCGCGGCTGGCGTCGGTGATCGGCACGGTGATCGAATAACCCTTGAGCGGGTAGACCGGCAGCGGGAACCAGCGCTGCAGCAGCAGGCGCGAGTAGCTGCCCAGCGCCAGCACGTAGCGGTCGGCGCTGAACGTTCCCTTGTCGGTGACCACGCCGCTGACCTGGCCACCGGTCTCGACCAGGCGCTGGATGCTCACGCCGTATTCGAACTGCACGCCCAGGGCGCGCGCCATCTCGGCCAGCTTCGTGGTGAACATCTGGCAGTCGCCGGTCTCGTCGTTCGGCAGGCGCAGGCCGCCGACCAGTTTTTCGCGCACATGCGCCAGGGCCGGTTCGGCCTGGGCCAGCTGCGCGCTGGTGAGCAGTTCGTAGGCCACGCCGGCCTGCCTGAGCACTTCGATGTCCTTGCCGGCGGCGTCGAACTGCGCCTGGGTGCGGAACAGCTGCAGGGTGCCCTGCTGGCGGCCTTCGTAGCCGATGCCGGTTTCCTGGCGCAGCGCGCGCATGCAGTCGCGGCTGTACTCGGCCAGGCGCACCATGCGCTCCTTGTTGACGGCGTAGCGGTCGGCGGAGCAGTTGCGGTACATCTGCCACATCCAGGCCAGCTGGAACAGGCTGCCGTCCGGGCGGATGGCCAGCGGCGCATGGCGCTGGAACAGCCACTTGGCGGCCTTCAGCGGGATGCCGGGAGCGGCCCAGGGCGAGGCATAGCCGGGCGAGATCTGGCCGGCGTTGGCGAAACTGGTCTCCAGCGCAGGGCCGGGTTGACGGTCGATGACGGTGACTGCATGGCCGGCTTTCGCCAGATAATACGCGGTGGTGACGCCGACCACGCCGCTGCCCAGCACGATGACTCGCATAGCTTCCCCGAAGAAGAGACAAAGATTTAGTAAAGGTTGCCATGGTAGCGTCGGTGCTGCCATAATTGTTTCTGTTAATACACTCGTTTTTGGGAAAAATTCATGCGCGTGCAAAAAGCCTCGAACCGCGTCCTGGACCGGATCGACCTGCACATCCTGGCCATCCTGCAGCAGGACGGCCGCATCGTGATGAAGGACCTGGCGGAACAGGTCGGGCTCTCGCTCACGCCCTGCATCGAGCGCGTCAAGCGCATGGAGCGCGACGGCGTGATCAGCGGCTACCATGCGCGCGTGAATCCCCAGGCGCTCGGCCTGCAGATCCTGGTGTTCGTGGAGATCACCCTGCACCAGAAATCCGAGAAGGCCTTCGACCGCTTCAAGCGCGCCATGTTCGCCATTCCCGAGGTGCTGGAATGCCACCTGGTGTCGGGCGACTTCGACTACCTGATCAAGGCGCGCATTGCCGAGATGTCCGAATACCGGCGCCTGCTGGGCGAGATCCTGCACGTGGCCGACGCCGGCCAGTCCAAGAGCTATGTGGTGATGGAAGAGTTGAAGGAAACCCTGGTGCTGTCGATCGAGCGCTAGGCTCCCGGGTGGCGGCCTCGGCTTCGGTTCTATAATAGGATTTTTCCTACGGGGCTTCCCTATGCGCGCTCACGACGGGCTGGCCCTGTCCCTCCGTCACATGCTGATCCTGCTGACGGCGATCGGCCTGCTGCCCCTGGCGCTGCTGGGGGTGTGGGCCATCCACGGGGCGGAGCGCTACCACGAGCAGGAGCAGGAGCGCCTCATGCTCAACCACGCGCGCGCGCTGTCCAGCGCGGTCGACACGGAGCTGGACGGCACCGTCAACGCGTTGGCTTCGCTGGCGCGCAGTCCCGAATTCGCCGCCGGCGACCTGCGCGGCTTCCACGCGCTGGCGCGCATCCAGACCCAGCCCAACTGGCTCGGCGTGATCCTCTCCGACGAGAGCGGCAAGCCGCTGCTGCGCACCATGGCGCCCTACGGCGCGCCGGCGGCGCCGGCGGCCGATCCGGACAGCCTGCGCCGGCTGTTCACCCTGCGCCACCCGGTAGTGGGCAGTGTGACGCGCGGGAGCGGCGGCCGTCCCGCCGTCCCGGTGCGCATTGCGATCGAAGGTCCCGGCCGCAAGCTGTATGCGCTGACCGCCGTGATCCGGCCCGACCGCTTCCTCGATGTCATCGCGCGCCAGAAGGTGCCGGCCGATTCCGTCATCTCGGTCATGGACGGCGGCGGGCTGGTGGTGGCGCGCTCGCGCAACCAGGACAAGACCGTCGGCAAGCCGGCCAGCCCCAGCCTGCAGGCCCTGATGCACAGCGCCGGCCACGAGCGCGTCGGCCGCACCGTCACCATCGAAGGCGCCGACGTCGTCACGGCCTACACCACCTCCGCGCGCTACGGCTGGTCGGTGGCGCTGGGCGCGCCGAACGCCGCCCACGGCTACGCCTTCATCGAGCGCTTCGCGCTCTACGTGGCGGGCATCCTGGCCAGCTTCGGCGCCTGCATCGGCATCGCGTCCTGGCTCTCCGGCCGCATCGTCGGCACCATCCGCGCCGTCCAGGCCGCCGCCAGCGCGCTGGGTGAAGGCGAGGTCGTCAAGGTGCCGCCTTCCCGCATCAAGGAATTCCGCCAGATGGGCCAGGCCCTGGAAACGGCAGCCGGCCAGCGTGCGGCCCATGAGCGGGAACGCGCGCGCCTGCTCGCCACGCTGGAACAGGCGCTGGCGCGGCAGGAGGAGGCCCTGGACCAGGCGCGCCATGCGGGCCAGGCCAAGGACGCCTTCCTCGCCATGCTCGGCCACGAGCTGCGCAACCCGCTCAGCCCCATCCTGGCCTCGCTCGACATGATGGACCTGCGGCGCGAAACCGCCGCCCAGCGCGAGCGCGCCATCATGCGGCGCCAGGTCGACCACCTGAAGCGCCTGGTCGACGACCTGCTGGACGTGTCGCGCATCACCTCCGGCAAGCTGCGCATCGACCTGCGTCCGCTGAACCTGGCCGAGGTGCTGCGCCACGCGGTGGCCGCGCGCGCCGGCGAGCCGGTGACGCTCGAGGCGCCGGACGCGCTGTGGGTCGACGGCGACGAGACGCGCCTGGCGCAGGTGCTGGGCAACCTGCTGTCCAATGCCGCGCGCTTCGGCAGCAGCGCCACGCGCGTGAGCCTGCGCGAGGCGGACGGCAAGGCCGTGCTGTCGGTCCGCGACAACGGCGTGGGCATGACCGGCGGCCTGCTGGCCCAGGTCTTCGAACCCTTCTTCCAGGCGCCGCAGCCGCTGGCGCGCCGCACCGGCGGCCTGGGGCTGGGGCTGGCCATCGTGCGCAAGATCGTCGAGCTGCACGGCGGCAGCGCCTGCGCCCACAGCGCCGGCCCCGGCCTGGGCAGCCGCTTCGAGATCGTGCTGCCGCTCGGGCGGCCCGCTGAGGCGCCTGCGCCGCTGCTGGAACAGCGCCAGGGCGCGCGGCGGCGTATCCTGGTGGTCGACGACAACGAGGACGCGGCCGCGCTCACCGCCGCGCTGTTCGAGGACATGGGACACGAGGTCGAGGTGGCGCATACGGCGGCGCAGGCCTTGCGCGCCGCCGGGCGGCGCCTGCCGGCCGCCGCCATCCTCGACATCGGGCTGCCGGACATGGACGGCTACGCACTGGCCCAGGCCCTGCGCGGCCGGCCGGGAGGGGCGGGACTGCGGCTGGTGGCGCTGACCGGCTACGGCCAGAAGGAGGATGTCGAGCGGGCCCTGCGTGCGGGCTTCGACGTCCACCTGACCAAGCCGGCCAAGGCCGGGGACTTGCTCGGCGCGCTGGACGCAGCGGCTTGAGCACCGGGAAGGCCGAATGCCAGTCATGCAGCTTTGACGCAGATCAGATCCGCATCCGTGCGCACGGCCATAGTGGCAGGGCGGCGGCTTGGAAGCCAGGAGGAGGCAGCATGGGCAGAACGGCGATCGTGACGGGCGGTGCGCGCGGACTGGGCAAGGCGATTGCCCTGGCCTTGCGCGACAGCGGCCATCGGGTAGCGGCCAATTATTTGGTTGACGACGAGGAGGCGCGGCAGTTCCAGCAGGAGCACGGCATTCCCGTCTACCGCTGGGACGTGTCGGACGCCGCCGCCTGCCGCGACGGCGTGGCGCGGGTCGAGGCCGAGCTGGGACCGGTCGGGATCCTGGTGAACAACGCCGGCATCACGGCCGACGCCATGTTCCACAAGATGACCGAGGAGCAATGGTGGAGCGTCATACAGACCAATCTCGGCTCCATGTTCGCGATGACGCGCCCGGTGGTCGAGGGCATGCGCGCGCGCGGCTTCGGCCGCATCGTCAACATCAGCTCGATCAACGCGCGCAAGGGCCAGGTCGGCCAGTGCAATTACGCGGCGGCCAAGGCGGGCATCCTCGGCTTCACCAAGGCGCTGGCGCTGGAAAACGCGGCCCGCAATGTCACCGTCAACGCCATCGCGCCCGGTTATTGCGACACGCCCATGGTGGCCGCCATGCGGCCCGATGTGCTGGCGGCGATCACGGACGGCATTCCCGCCGGGCGCCTGGGTACGGCGGCCGACATTGCGCGTACCGTGGTCTTCCTGGCGGACGACGCGGCCGGGTTCATCACGGGGGCGACCATCGACGTCAATGGGGGCCAGTACCTGGCCTAGGGCGGCCGGGCGCCGGGACGGCGATGCTGGCCTCAGGCGCGCTGGCCATGCAGGGCGCTGGGCGCCAGCAGGGTGCGGTTGCGGCCCGAGGTCTTGGCCCGGTACAGGGCCACATCGGCGTCGCGCAGCAGCTCGCCCCAGGCGCCATGCTTGTCGAGCACGCTGACGCCGATGCTGATCGTGCAGCGCATCGGTCCGATGGTGGAGTTCATGCGCAGGGCGGCGAAGCTGGTGCGGATGCGCTCGGCGCAGGCGAGCGCTTCGCCGGCCCGGGTTTCCGGCATCACGCAGACGAATTCCTCGCCGCCCAGGCGGCCAATGTAGTCGCTGCCGCGCAGGCTGCGCAGGCAGGTCGCCACCAGCGCACGGATCACGGCGTCGCCGGCGTCGTGGCCGTGGCGGTCGTTGACGCCCTTGAAGTAATCGATGTCGATCATCGCCACCGCCAGCGGGCGGCCGTGGCGCAGGGCCAGGGCCAGGTCGCGCTCGGCCAGCTCGGTGACGTAGGCGCGCGACAGGGCGCCGCTCAGGCTGTCGTGGCGGCAGGCGTCGAGCAGTTGCTGCTCGCGCAGCCAGACATCGCGCCGCAGGCAGCCGTTGACGCGCGACAGGCTCAGCGCCAGCAGCAAGGCCGCACCGCAGGCCGCCAGGCCTGCCAGCCACATCGGTGCGGGCAAGGCGATGGCGCCCAGCACGGCATAGGCCAGCAGCGGCATCGCCAGTACCAGCAGGCAGCGCAGCGGACGTGGATCGACCAGTCCGATGCTCAGCATGGATGCGACCAGCGCCGGCGTGCCATGCAACAAGCCGTTTTCGAAGGTGCTGGCGCACAGGAACAAGGCCGCCGTGTGGGTGGCGTAGAGCAGCACGCAGCGCCAGGTGGGCGACCAGGGAATCCGGGTCTTGAACCAGGCGAGGGCGCCGGCCGCGACCAGGGACAGGCGCAGCAGGAGCAGCTGCAGTCCTTGCGGGTGGCCGAGCAGCAGGTCCCAGGCGCCCAGCATCAGGACACAGGCGCCGAGGGCCGGCCCGAGCGCGGGCAGCAGGCGCTCGACGGTCTGGTCGGCGCACTGGTTCAGCTGGCGCGTTTGCTCGGGTGTCAGCGGCGGCGGCTGCCGCGGACGACCCGCAAAGAAACGGAAGCGCCGGCCCGCACGCAAGCCGGAGGGGGGCTGCGCCGGACTGGGGAAGAACACGGACATCGCATTGCCTTTGCCCACATGAGCATGTGATTCGACTGCTGCATCCGCGAAGGATGGCGAGCCTCTGGCAATACCTGCTTGATGTGGATCAAACCGATTCGTCGCGCTGTCAACCGATTCGCGTAACTCAGAGACTACACCCTTTAGAGGTCGATGACGAGGTCCGGGCGGAAAGCTTCCTGTTCACCCTTGCTGAGGTAGCCAAGGGGGTTGGCGACCACGCGGCAGGACCAGGCGCGGCCCTTGTCGGTCCCCGTTACCACGTAGTCGTTGTGGCAGTGCAAGTGACCGTGGACCCAGATGTCAGCCAGGGCCAGCATGTCGTCCATGGCGTTGCAGAAACCCGCGGTGCCGGGCGTGATGCCGTAGCGCGGATCGGCGCTTTGCAGGCTGGGTGCGAAATGGGTGACGGCGACCGTGACGCCGTCGAAGGGGAGGGCCAGGGCGCCGCGCAACCAGGCCTGGCAGTCGAGCGACATCTCGCGCATCTCCTCGGCCAGCACCGGCACGCCCGCCTTGAGCGTGGTGTTCTTGCTGAGATAGTAGTTGGCGGCGCGAAAGGCTTTGGCGCGCTGCTGCAGCTGCTTGGTCAATTCCTTCTCGCGCAAGGCGAGGGCGTCGAAGTCGGCCCACAGGGTGGTGCCGATGAAGCGGACGCGGCCCATGGTGACGGTTTCGCGGTCGAGCCAGACGATGCCCAGACGCTCGCAGGTGGCGCGCAGCCGGGCATAGGTCTCGTCGAACTCGAGCCCGTCGAATTCATGGTTGCCCGGCACATACAGCACGGTGCGGCCATCCCGCGGCGCGAAGCGTTCCAGGCCGAAATCAAGGCTCTCCAGGCGCGAGCCGGACTGGTAGGAGCCGATGTCGCCGGCCAGGATCACCACATCGGTATCGGCGGCGATGACGGGCTGGAAAGCCGGGTAACGTTCGAGGTGCAGGTCGGAAAAGAGCTGGATGCGCATGGTTCGCGCAGTATAGCGGCATCCAGCGCAGCTTGCCCCGCCGCCAGCTCGTCAGGGCGTGCCCACGTAGAGCACGATCTTGCCCACGGCGCGTCCGCTCTCGCTCAAGGCATGGGCGGTGATCAAGCTGCCGACCACTGCGCTCACCGAACAGGTGCTGCAGCTCGGTTCGACCACGGGCAGCGAGCTCGACAGGTTCGAAGCCTTCGGCATGACGCCCGAACCGGCCGAACAGGTGCGGCGCCGGCGATCCGCGAATGCCATGCCCGGTTCGCGTGCCGCCTGCACGACGACAGCCTGGTCGACAGCTACAACTTCTTCATCTGGGAAGTGGTCGCCGCCTATGCCGCCCCCGTGCCGCGCCATCCGGAAACCCTGCATGACAAAGGCGCGGGCGTATTCATGGGCAAGATCATCCGGCGCAGGCGGCCGGGGCTGAGCTGGCTCGCGGCACCTCAGCGTGCATGGCGCGGGTGCGGCGGCACGTGGACCATGCCCGCGCGCGGGCCGCGCACGCGGATGCGGCCAGGGGAGGGGCGCGCCGCGACCGCCAGCGCCAGGTCGGTGGTGAGGCGGTGCAGGGACAGCACGTCGCGCAGCGCGGCCAGCACCTGGCGGCCCAGGTCGACGTCGCCGTCCTCGACCAGCGGCGTCACGCGGTGCAGCGCCGCCAGCAGGGTGGCGTTCTCGGCCCGGTGCTCGTGCAGGCTCTCGCAGGCGAGGGCTTCCATGACCATCTCCTCGTGGCGAAAGCCGGCCTCGATGGCGGCGACCACGGACGGGAACTCGCGCACGAAGCGCTCGTCCGGCGCCGAGGCGGCATGCAGGAGGCGGGTGCACAACTGCTTGCGCGCGTGGCGGATGGCGGCGCACATGGCGCGGGTGCTGCTGGCGGGGATGCGGGTGGCAGTCATGGCAATGCGTATCGGATGGATATGGGGGAATAGGGCAGTCTCGCTCTCCGAACGGGTGAGCTACTTGAGCTGTATCAAAGAACTTGCATGCCGGCTCAGTGCGCGCACAGGAGGGGTACCGGAGCACGGTGCAGCAGCGCCCGCGTGGCCCCGCCCAGCGCCCATTCGCGGTAGCGGTTGTGGCCATAGGCGCCCGCCACCAGCAGGCCGGCGCGGGTGTCGTGGGCCAGCGCAATCAGGGCGTCGCCCGGCGTATCGCGGGTGCGCTCGACCACGACTTCCACCTGCACCCCGTGGCGCGCCAGGTAGAGCGCCATGTCCGCGCCCGGCTCTTCGCCATGCAGCTCGGACAGGGTCTCCGGATTGACCAGCACCAGGCGCACCAGCGGCGCGGCCTGCAGCAGGGGCAGCGCCGCGTGGATCGCGCGGATCGCCTGCAGGCTGCCGTCCCAGCCGGCCACGACCTTGCCGGGAATGGGCTCGCCACGGTAGGCGGCCGGCACCACCAGCACGGGACGCGGGCCATGCAGGGCCACGAATTCGGGCAGGTGGCGTCCGCCGCCGGAATGGGCCCCGGGCGGATCGTCCTGGCTCAGCACCACCAGGTCGGCATAGCGCGAATGCAGCAGCAAGCCGTAGCGCGTGTTGTCATCGACCAGGCGCGACTCGACCGATGGCGCACCCAGGCGCGCCGCCTGTTCCTCGAAAGGCTGGAGCAGGCCGGCGACATCGTCGCGCAAGGCCTGGTAATCCTCGCTCGAGATCGGCATGGCCATGGAACTGTTGAGGATCGCGAAATTCGCCATCGAGATGCCGGTGGCCGCGCTCCCGACCAGATGGGCGCCGTGGCTTGCCGCGAGCAGCGCGGCGGCGCGCAGGCGGCTGTCCTGGTGGGGACCGCCGTCGACATGCACGATGATGGTCTTGTACATGATGAACCTCCATCACGGTGTGGCCGTTCACCATCCACTCTACGCCTTGCGGGGCGCGCTGTCAGCCCGCGTTACACAAGATGGAATTGACAGGCGGAAAGGATTCCATTAGCGTGATCCGTTCCGATCCTGCCCTTGCCAACCCGATGAAAATGCTGCTACGAAGCGCCGCGCTGTGCGGCATCCTCGCCATGCCTGCCGTCCAGGCCGCCCAGTTCAAGGTTTTGCTGTTCACCAAGACGGCCGGCTGGCACCATGAGGCCGTGCATGAGGGCGTCACGGCGCTCCGGGAGCTGGGCAAGCTGCACGATTTCGAGGTGTTCTGGACCGCCGATCCCGGCCGCGTGATGAACGACGCCGAGCTGGCCAAGTACCAGGCGGTGGTCTTCCTGCTGACCACCGGCGACGTGCTGGACGAGCAGCAGCAGGCCGCCTTCGAGCGCTACATCCGGCGCGGCGGCGGCTATGTGGGCGTGCACAGCGCGGCGGATACGGAATATGGCTGGCCGTGGTACACGACGATGCTGGGACACATGTTCCACATCCACCCGGCGGTGCAGACCGCGGCGCTGAAAATCGAGCAGCGCAACTTCCCCGGCATGGAACGCTTCGCGCCGCGCACGCTGTTCACCGACGAATGGTACGAATACGGCCCGGCGCGCGCGAAACTGCATTATTTGCTGAGCGTCGACGAGTCGACCTACAAGCCGGAGACCGACTGGGGCGAGAAGAAGGGGAAAGGCATGGGCGCTTTCCATCCGGTGGCCTGGTACCACGAGTATGACGGCGGACGGGCGTTCTACACCGGCCTGGGCCACATGGCCGCGACCTACCGTGATCCGGTCTTCCTGCATCACCTGTATGGAGGGATCTACTGGGCCGCGACCGGCAAGGGATTTCGCGCGGACTGATACCGTCCATGCCGGTCATGAAAGCGGGATTCACCGAACCGGTAGCCGTCCGCTTCGTGCACTTCCCATGCGCCTTCGCCCAGCAGGTGTAAGACATGGGTATGGTGGCGCAGCACCGCGGCGCGGTGAGCGATGCTGATCAGGGTGGCGCCGCTGGCGCGCAGGCGCTCGTAGAGCGAGGCTTCGTTGGCGCTGTCGAGGGCGCTGGTCGCTTCGTCCAGGATGACGATGCCCGGCTGGTGCACCAGCACGCGGCCGAAGGCCAGGCGCTGCTGCTCGCCGACCGACAGCAGCTTCTCCCAGTCGTTGATTGCGTCCAGTCCGCCCACGCGTTCGGCCAGGCGCGGCAGATGCACCTGTTCCAGGATCTCCAGCAGCCGCGCGTCGCTCAGGCGCGAGTCCGTGCTGGGATAGATGAGCTGGCTGCGCAAGCTGCCCGCTTGCAGATAGGGCTTCTGCGGCAGGAAGAAGAAGGCTTCCAGGGGCGGACGGTGAATCGTCCCGCTGCCTGTCTGCCACAAGCCCGCGATCGCGCGCAGCAGCGAGCTCTTGCCGCAACCGCTGTCGCCGGTGATGAGCAGCGCATCGCCCGGCCTCAGGCTCAGGCTGAGCTCCCTGATGAGCACCCGTTCGGAGCGCGGCGGATGCAGGGTCAGGGATTCCAGCGCCAGCTGCTTGCCCGGCTGGGTCCGGATGCCGGCTTGCCGCTCCCCGGGACCGGCGTCCTCGGGCAGCACCAGCCTGGACAGGGCCTGCAGACGGTCGATGCCCGCCACGAAGCGGCTCAGGCTCTCGAAGTTCTCGACGATGACGCCGACGGCGGCAAGCACGGCGGTGAAGGCGCCGGCCGCCTGCACCGCCCGGCCCACTTCCAGCTCGCCGGACAAGACCCGTTCGGCCAGTATCATGCCCGGCAACACCAGGGTCAGCTGGCTGAAGCTGCGCTGGAACAGGTTGAGCGAGCGCTGCTTCCTGATCAGCCTGGCGAAGTTCTGGAACACGGTCTCGAACCTGCTGTCGATATGGGCCCGTTCCTGCGCTTCGCCGCGGTAGAAGGCAATCGACTCGGCGTTCTCGCGCACGCGCATCAGGCTGAAGCGGAAATCGGCCTCGCGCCGCAGCTGCCAGAAATTCAGGTGGATCAGCGGATTGCCGAACACGTAGAGGGCAATGACGGTGCCCGTGATCGCATACGCCGCCAGCACGCCGACCAGCAGGTGGGAAATCGACCACAGCACGGCGCTGAACGCCACCAGCTGCATGATCGAGCCGAGGAAGATCAGCAGGAAATGGATCGACCTGCCGGTGAAGGTATTGATGTCCTCGCTGATGCGCTGGTCGGGATTGTCGATCCCGCTGTCCGCGCCCAGCTCGTAGTATTTACGGCCCTTCAGGTAACCGTCGAGGAAGCGGCCGGTGAGCCAGCGCCGCCACTGGTTGGCGAACAGGTCGCGCATGTAATAGTAGAAGGCGTAGACCGGCACCGCGAACGCCAGGGTGAGCAGGCAGGCGCGCACCGCCGTCCAGAAGCGGTCGCCGTTCTTGCCCGCCAGGGCCGAGGTCATTTCGCCGGCCTGGTTGTTGAGCATGACCGCGAGCTTGGTCTCGACCAGCATCAGCACGATGAGCAGCAGGAGCAGGGACCAGGCCGCTTTCTTTTCCTCCCCCAGCCAATAGGGTTTCGCGAGCTTGACGAATTGTTTCCAGGCAGCGAGCGACAGGGGCGGGGCCCGGCGCCTTCTTTCGGGAGACGCCGGGACCTTGCCGGTCCCGGCGTCGATGGGTGTGGAGGTAGGCGTCTTCATGGTGTCGATCCCGGTCACCGGCTCGCTCGTGCCGTCATGTTCCCGACCCGGCACGCATGTCCGGCCGAGTCACACCCTCAGCATAAGACCGCGCATCGCGCTATTCAGTGCGGAAACAGACATAGCGCCCGCCCAGTGCTGGACAGTCAAGCGTCAAATCCGGGACAAGGAGGACGACTACACCTGCCTGTAGTGCTCCACGGTAGGAAAGGGATCGTAGAAATGATGCAGCAGCCGCTTCCACTCCTGGTAGCCGGCCGACTGGCGGAAACCGACCGTGTGGTCTTCCAGCGTTTCCCAGTTCACCAGCAGGAGGTAGCGGCCGGGCCGCTCCAGGCAGCGCTGCAGCTGGTGCGAGACGTAGCCGCGCATGCCGGCGATGATGGGCGAGGCCTGGCGGAAGGCGGCCTCGAAACCGGCTTCCTGGCCGGGACGGACATCCAGCACCGCGACTTCGAGGATCAATCCGCGTCTCCACCGGGCGCCGGCTTGTCGAGCAGGTCGTGCACGCCGCTGCCCACGACCGCCCCCATCATGGCGCGCATGTGCTCGGCCTCGGCCGGTCCGAAGCGCTCGGCGAACAGCTGCTGGGCGCGCTCCCAGGCCGGACGCGCGGCCGTGATCACCTCGCGCCCGCGCTGGCTGAGTTCGATGACCCGCTCGCGCCGGTCCTGCTCGCTCGCGCGGATCACCACCAGTTCCTCGCGCACCAGCGGCTGCAGGTTGCGCGCCAGGGTGGTGCGGTCCATCAC